>DAORNP010000005.1:17188-19282 GCA_035441065.1 Flavobacteriales bacterium
GCAGAGCGGCGACATCGCCTGCGGGAAAGGACCTGTGCTGAGCTATGCACCAGCCGTGCATAACAACGTGCTGCGCCATATCGTGGCAACAGCGGAGAAGACGAGGATACCGTTCCAGCGCTTGGCGGCCAGTCGCGCCACCGGCACCGATACCGATGCTTTCGCTTACGGAAGCGCTGGCGTTCCCAGTGCGCTCATCAGCCTCCCGCTGCGCTATATGCACACCACGGTGGAGACCGTTAGCCGTGCCGACGTGGAGAACGTGATCCGCTTGATCCACGCCAGCGTGAAAGGACTGAAGCCCAGCCAGGACCTGCGCTATTTCAAGTAACGCAGCACGGCGCAACGCTCGATCTGCAAGATCATTGCGCCCGGCAACGCATCGTCCATCGCCCCGTCTTCCTAGTGCATGGAGATCCACCGCATCACCACCGAAGAGACCTACCCGCTTCGCCAGCTCGTGCTACGGCCAGGGGGCGCCCTCCGCGATGTGCAATGGCCGCACGACAATGATGAAACCGCCTTCCATCTGGGTGTGCAGAACGGCGCAGGCTTGATCGGCGTGGGGACCTTCTACCCGGAAAAGCATAAAGGCATCAAAGGGCCACGCCCTTACCGACTGCGCGGTATGGCCACGCATCCCGATCATCGTGGCCGTGGCGCAGGCGGCCTCATCGTGCGCCATGCCATCGAGGAGCTGAGGAAGCTCGATTGCACCTTGGTCTGGTGCAACGCGCGAATCAAGGCCGTGCCATTCTATGAGCGCGAAGGCTTCGAGACGCACGGTGAGGCCTTTGAGCTGCCCGGCATCGGCATGCATTACGTGATGTGGCGGAAGATTTGATCGTCTGTCCTGCCGGCGTCTCGTCGTCAGCGCTGTGTGATTGCCTGAAATCGCGCCAGCGCTGCTAACCTTGCGCAGCAACGCAGGCCTTGAACAACCGTCTGATCCTCTTCGCGCTCATCGCCTTCAACCTGGTGTTGAAGCTGTTGTGGCTTGGAGTGAACGACCTGGCGCACGATGAGCCGTTCACGGTGTATTGGTCGCAACGGCCCATCCCCGAATTCAAGGCCATGCTGTTCGAGGAGAACAACCCCCCCTTGCATTTCCTCCTTACGCGGTGGTGGAGCGAGCTCGTGCCCTTTGAGGCAGCATGGCTGCGGGTGCCCTCGGCTGTTTTCAGCGCACTGGCTGTTTGGCCGCTGTTCCTCTCCGCGAATAAGCTGAGTGGAGTGCGCACCGCCATGGTCGCGGGCCTGCTCTTCAGCCTGAGTAATTACCACTACGGCTATGCGCATGAGGTGCGGGCCTACGCCTTGTTCACGTTGCTGGCCTGCTGGAGCACCTGGCTGGTGGTGCGCCGCAAGGACGAAGAACGCGTCGGTTGGCTCGCGCTGCTTCAGTTGGCGCTGGTGAATTCAATCATGGTTTACACGCACTACTTCGGCTGGCTGATGATCGGAATGCAAGCGTCGTTCATCCTCTTGGTGCCGGGCGTTCGCTCATGGCGAGGTGCATTTGCGGTGAGCGTGCTCGTCACAGCGATGCTCTTCGGACCGATGTTCCTCGTATTCCTGAAACGAGCCGGTGAAAGCCTATCGCAAGGCACCTGGCTCAGCTACCCGGTACCGGAGGAGCTGTACAACATGGTTTGGAAGTGGACCAACGCACCGGTTGTGGCGGCGGCTTCCATTGTGCTGATCGTCGCAGGCGTTGTGCGGCGAGAAAGAGGCGATGCGGCCATGCGCCTGGCCGTGCTATGGGGATTGGCTCCGCTGGTGGGCCTATACATGGTGAGCCAATTCAAACCCATGTTCCTGGATCGCTACCTCGTGTTCTCCGCCCCCGGATTCGCGCTTCTGGCAGCCCATTGCATCAGGTCCATTCGAGTACCGCTGCTCGCTGGGAACCTGGTCGCCGCAACCATGGTTCTGGGCATGGCCTTCACATTCGCACCGTGGCAGCGTAGTATCTATCAGCCTTCACAGGTAGCGGCCCAGGTTGATGCATGGTGCGGCACGGATTGCCATGTGGAGATTTTGCCACCTTGGTATTGGCTCAGCCTGAAAGCAGGGCAAGGCATCGGCAATCTC
>DAORNP010000005.1:19292-26485 GCA_035441065.1 Flavobacteriales bacterium
AGGACCAATCCGCTTTGTTGAAGGCCCGAGTTCTGGTGCCCACCGCCGCACAGGCCCAAGCCCTTGGGTCATACATACTGGTTGATGCCAGTGGCTCCGACGAAAGCGCTTGGGTGCGCGACGGACTGCTCTTGGCCTACGACACGATGGAGGTTGCAGAACCCAACCACCGGCTGCTCGTGTTCCGGTTCAGTAGCCAAAGCCGATCCGGAACGCAGTGAAAGCCACCCGATCGGGGTGCTTGTTTGGCGTTCAGAAGCCTTCACAGGCAACGGAATCGGCTGGTATGCCGTCCATTAGGTGTGTAAACCTGCCCTGTCCTTTGGCTTAGGCAAGTGTTACCTCTCCCTCTACCTTGCCACACTCTAGAAGAGCCCACATGCGCAATCGGACCTTTGCACTTCTCGCCGCCGCTGCATCCCTGCATTTTGGAGCCACCGCCCAAGTCGTGATCAACGAGGTAAGTGCCGCGAATTGGACAGGGATCACGGACAATTTCGGCGAGCGCGAGGATTGGGTGGAACTCTACAATAACGGTGCAGTTGCCGTTGACCTCAGTGGCTGGTACCTGAGCGATAGCCAGAACAACAATACCAAGTATCAAATCCCTCCCGGAACGACCATAGCCGGGAATGGAAGGCTGCTGATCTGGTGCAGCGGCAGGGGCACCACCATCCCTCCATTGCACACGAGTTTCAAGCTCACGCAATCATCCGGCGAGCGCGCTGTGCTGAGCAATGCATCGGGCACCATCGTTGACAATTTCCAGTTCGCCAACACCACGCAAGCCGATCATAGCTGGGGCCGAACGACTGATGGTGCCGCTACCTGGAGCATCTTCCTTGCCCCAACACCAAATGCAGCCAACGCGGGTGCCAGCCCGTCGTACTACGCGCCGAAACCCACAATGAGCCAGCCCTCTGGCTATCACGCGACCCCGATCAGCGTGGCACTTGCCGCGCCGGGCACGGGCCTCACGATCCGCTACACCACCGATGGAAGCACGCCCACCGCTGCCAGCCCGGCCTATACTGCCCCAATCGCCCTCAATGCCACCACCGTTCTGCGCGCACGCACATTCAGCGCTGCGGCTGGCGTGCCGCCCAGCTTCGTGGAGACCAACGCCTACTTCATAAACACTACGCATACCCTGCCCATTTACAGCTGTAGCGGCGACCAAGTGACCGCATTGCTGAATGGCAACGGAGGAATCGAGCCCGAGGGCGTGATTGAGTACTTTGGTGCCAATGGGCAATTAAGGGACAAGACCGCCTGCACCTTCGATGAACACGGCCAGGATAGCTGGGCCTATCAGCACCGGGGTTTCGACATGGTGGCGAGGGACCAGTTCGGCCAGAACGACGGCATCCACTATCCTCTTTTCCGCACAAAGGATCGAGACCACTTCCAGCGATTGATCATCAAGGCCGCCGCCGGCGACAACTACGATTACGGTCCGGGCCAGCCAGCTCACATCCGCGATGCATACGTGCAAGCCCTCAGCGACGTGGGCAACCTGAAGCTCGACGAGCGCACCTATGAACCCGGGATCGTGTATATCAACGGCCAGTATTGGGGCGTTTACGATATCCGCGAGAAGGTCGATGACCACGACTTCACCAACCATTACTATGGCCAGAGTG
The DNA here is from genome assembly GCA_035441065.1 of Flavobacteriales bacterium. Lineage (GTDB taxonomy): Bacteria > Bacteroidota > Bacteroidia > Flavobacteriales_F > PHOS-HE28 > PHOS-HE28. Next base: position 20,936 of record DAORNP010000005.1, read on the forward strand.
AATATGACGTGCAATTCATCAAGACCTGGGGCGGTACCTGGAGCGAATACGGCGGGCCTCAGGCCCAGACCGATTGGAATGCCTTGGTTGCCTACATCATGGGCAACGACATGGGAGTGCAGGCCAATTTCGACTACGTGGATAGCCAACTCAACTGGAAGAGCCTGATTGATTATTTCTGCCTGAACAGCTACACCGTGTGCGCCGATTGGTTGAATTGGAACACCGGGTGGTGGCGCGGCTCGAATCCGAGCGGCGAGCACAAGAAATGGGGCTACATCCTCTGGGACATGGATGCCACATTCGGACATTACACGAACTTCACTGGAATACCCGACCAGACCGCGAACGCCGACCCCTGCAACGTGGAGGACCTGCCCAATCCTGGCGGACAGGGCCACACGGACATCCTGGAGAAACTGCTCGCGGAGAATGAGCAGGTGCATGATTACTACATCAATCGGTACATCGACCTGGGCAACACCTTGTTCAATTGCAACTTCATGCTGCCGTTCCTTGATAGCCTGATCTCGAACATCGCCCCGGAGATGCCAGGCCAGGTGGCTCGCTGGAATGGAACCATGGCTGGCTGGCAGAACAACGTGCAGGTGCTGCGCAACTTCATCGAAACCCGATGCGTGACCATACAGCAGGGCCTGATTGACTGCTACACGCTTGCTGGTCCTTTCCAAGTCACTTTCAACGTTAACCCGCCGCTTAGCGGCGAGATCCAGGTCAATAGCATCGTGCTGCCCAACTACCCGTTCACGGGTACCTACTACGGGGGCATCAATACAACGCTTGCACCCATACCAGAGGATGGGTGGGTTTTCAGCCATTGGGAGGTCTTCGGGCCAGACGCGCTCACGCCCAGCACCACCGATTCTCTGGTGCGCGTGAACTTCACCGATGCCGATAGCATCGTAGCGCATTTCATCCCACCGACGCGCTATGACGTGATGCTCAACGTAGTGCCTCCGGGTTCAGGCACCATCACCTTCGATGGCGTCACCTACAGCAATTTCCCGGCTGTCGCCTCCGTGGGAGAGGATGTCAACGTTCCCTTCAACGTCAATCCGGCTCTCTACTACGATTTCCTTTACTGGGACTTCAAGAACGATACGGTGAACTCCTACCTGCCGGGTGATTCACTCACGAAATCGCAGGTGGCCCGCTACCTCACCACCGATACCGTGGTCGCCTACTTGAAACCACAGGAATACGTGTTCTATGTGGCCAATGCCTTCACCCCGAATGGCGATGGCTACAACGACACCTTCCGGCCAATCATCAATGTGGTTGACCTTGAGTCATTCGACCTGACCATCTTCGATCGCTGGGGAGGCTCCCTTTGGAGCACAAAGGACCCATGGGCCGAATGGGATGGGATAGCGAATGGTAAGGAGATTCCTGGAGGTGTTTATGCATGGAGGGCATATGCCGTCGATGCCATCAAAAGAGACCGCTATGAGCTCTTTGGTCATGTGACAATCGTGCGATGATGGGTGATTTGCGGTGAAATGTTAAAATGTTCATGTTTACGGTCTAAAGCATGAACATTTTGACTGACGGGCTGTTCTCCCGGTGTTGTACTAAACCAGCAACACCATGGCCCACTTCCCTACCCTTCGTCTCGCGGCCTTCGGAGCCGCCACTTCTTTAGCGTTCGCGCTTCAAGCGCAGACCGCACGAATTCAGGTCGTCCACAATTGCGCTGACCTCAACGCTGCTAGTGTCGATGTTTACGTGAACGGTTCACTGGCAATTCCGGACTTCGGTTTCCGGACCGCCACACCGTTCATTGACCTGCCTTCGGGAACCGACCTCGAAATCGGCATAGCCCCCGGCAACAGCAGTGGTCCTGGTGATGCGCTGTTCACCCAGACCTTCAACCTGGCCGACGGCGAGACCTACATCGCGGTGGCAAGCGGCACCCTCGGATTGGGTGGCTACAATCCGGCCACGCCCTTCACCATCGAGGTGTATGCTGGTGCTCGCGAAAGCGCGCAGGGGTCCGGCACCGACGTACTCGCCTTGCATGGCAGCACCGACGCACCCACGGTTGATGTATTCGAAAGCGCCGTGGTGAGCACCACAATCATCGATGACTTCAGCTACGGCGACTTCGCGGGTTACCTGGAGTTGCCCACGCTCGACTTCTCCCTGCAGGTGCGCACGGCGAACAATAGCACCATCGTGGCAGCCTATGCTGCACCGCTTCAGACACTCGGATTGCAGGGCGCCGCGCTCACCGTGCTGGCCAGCGGCTTCCTGAACCCAGCTGCCAACAGCAACGGACCTGCGTTCGGCCTGTGGGTGGCACTGCCCACCGGCGGCCCACTGGTGGAACTTCCATTCGCTGCCATCCCGACCGCCCGTATCCAAGCCATCCACAACAGCGCCGATGCTGCCGCTGCTCAGGTGGACGTTTACTTGAATGGTGGCCTCCTGCTCGACAACTTCGCCTTCCGCACCGCGACGCCTTTCGTTGATGTACAGGCCGGCGTTGACCTGACCCTGAGCATCGCTCCTGCCAATAGCAGCAGCGTTGCCGACGCCATTGCCAACTTCAACTACAACCTGCCCGAAGGCGGCAGCTTCATCCTGGTGGCCAACGGCATCGTGAGCCCGAGCGGTTACAGCCCTGCCACGCCATTCGACATCTATGTGGCAGCCGATGCACGCGAGAGCGCACAGGGGCCGGGCACCGATGTGCTTGTGTTCCATGGTTGCACTGACGCTCCCACGGTTGATGTGTTCGAGAGCGCCGTAGTGTGCACCACCATCGTGGACGACATCTCGTATGGAGAGTTCGATGGCTACTTGGAACTACCTACACTGGACTTCACCCTGCAAGTGCGCACAGCCGACGGGCTCACCACCGTTGCGAGCTACGCTGCTCCGTTGCAGACCTTGGGCCTCGAAGGTGCTGCGCTCACGGTTCTGGCCAGTGGCTTCCTGAACCCTTCGAATAACAGCAATGGCGCAGGTTTCGGTCTCTGGGTCGCCCTGCCAAGCGGCGGTGCTTTGGTTGAATTGCCCATTGCGATGAGCGTGCAGGAGCAATCGCCCATCCAGTCGGTCAGTGCATGGCCCAACCCCGCCCTTGACCGGATCACCCTCGATGTGGATGCAATCGCTGATGGCAACCTCGAAGTGCTCTTCATCGACGCTACTGGCCGCGCGGCCATGGCAATCAACAACCTGCCGCTCAACGCAGGTCGCACGCAGGCCAACATCGATCTAAATGGCCTCGCGAATGGAAGCTACATGATCTCGTTGCGCAGTGCAGGCGCGCAGCGCAACATCCCTGTCGTGATCGCTCGATAGGCGACACGACTGTTAGCGGAAGGGCTCCCGATGGTTTGGCGGGGGCCCTTCCCATTTCCGTCGCGAACAGAAAGACCTGATCGCTGTTACCCACCATATCTCCCCGTTTACATTCGCGAGCCGACCATGGGACCCTACCTGATGCGCTTCCAGATCCGTGACCTCGAGCAGTTCACCGGGGTGAAGGCGCATACCATTCGTGTATGGGAGCGGCGGTATGGCCTCTTGAAGCCTGACCGCACGGATACCAACATCCGCACCTACGATGTGGATGAGCTGAAGACCATCCTGAATGTGGCCTACCTGAATCAGCGCGGCCTGAAGATCTCGAAACTGGCTGCCATGGCCGTCGAGGAGCGTGAGCGAAAGGTTCAGGAATTGGCCGCTCAGGAGTCTTCTCCAGATGGAGCACTGAACACGCTAGTGATGGCGATGCTCTCCTTCGACGAAGAGCTTTTCGAGCGCAGCTGCGACGAGCACGAGCGCCTGCATGGATTCCGCTCGCTTGTGGAAGGCGTGCTCGTGAAACTCCTTGAGCGAATCGGTCTCCTTTGGCAGAGCAGCGCTATCTGCCCATCGCAGGAGCATTTCGTGAGCAACCTGGTGCGGCAGCGCATCATCGTTGCAACCTCGAAGCTGCCCAAAGCGGCCTCTGGGGGCCCGCTCAATGTGCTCTACCTGCCCGAGGACGAGATACACGAGCTCGGCCTGCTCTACGTTCACTACTTGCTGCGTGCGCAGGGGCAGCGCACCGTGTACCTGGGCCAAAGCGTGCCCAGCGGTGACCTCATGCAAGTAGCCAGCCTCTATGACGGCCCGATCCGATTCGTTTCGTTGTTCGTGGTACGACCCGCACCCGATGAAGCGCCTGCCTATCTGAAAGCCTTGCGTGAATCGATGCCCGATGACCGCATCACGTTCCTTGTTGCTGGCATGCCCTTGCAGGGGATTCAGGATGATGCAAGGCCACGGGGCTTCTCGCTTCAGCCGAACCTCGCCAGCGTTATTGAGCTAATCGCCGGCCCTCGCTAGGGAAGCACCTTCTCAGGGTTCATGATGCCTTGCGGATCGAAAGCGCGCTTGATCGAGCGCATCACATCGAGCTGTGCTGGCTTGAACGCGATGTTCATGTAGGGCCGTTGCACCAGGCCGATGCCGTGCTCTCCGCTGAGTGTTCCACCCAGTGAAACCGTGAGCTCGAAGATCTCGCGGATGGCCTTTGGCAACTCATGCTCCCAAAATGCATCGGGCAATGCGCCCTTGATGATATTGACGTGCAGGTTGCCATCGCCGGCGTGACCGTAGCAGACGCTGTTGAATCCATAGCGAGCTCCGATCTCCTTCACGCCCCGTAACAGCCGCGGCAGTTCGTACCGCGGCACAACGGTATCCTCCTCTTTGTACACGCTGTGCGCTTTCACGCTCACTGGGACGCTGCGGCGCATCTTCCACAGCGCATCCTTCTCTGCTGTCGATTCGGCGAAGAGCACTTCTCCAGCCTCATGGGCCTCCATCACCGAACCGATGGTCTCGCAATCGTGTAAGATGGCATCGGTATGGTCGCCATCGACCTCGATCAGAAGGTAGGCGCCCGGCTCCGTTGTGATCTGCGCTGGCAGGTCGTCGATGTGCTTCAGGGTCCAGACGATGGCATCGCGCTCAATGAACTCCATGGCGCTTGGGGTGACACCTGCGCGGAAGGTCGCGCTCACCGCCTCGCATGCCTTCTCCGCGCTGGCAAAGGGCACGAGCAGAAGGCGCGTTTCCTTCGGATGCGGAACCAAGCGGAGCACGGCCTTGGTGATGACCGCGAGCGTTCCCTCACTGCCGACGATCAAGCGCGTGAGATCATAGCCGGTGGAATTCTTCAGGGTATTGGCGCCCGTCCAGATCACTTCCCCGTTGGGGAGCACCACTTCGAGGTTGAGCACGAAGTCGCGCGTGACGCCGTATTTCACCGCCCTTGGCCCACCGGCATTCTCCGCGATGTTGCCACCGATGGTGCAGCTGCCGCGGCTGCTGGGATCGGGCGGATAGTATAGGCCCTTGGCCGCGACCGCTTCTTGCAGCACTTGCGTGATCACACCGGGTTGCACCGTCACCTGCAGGTTGCGCTCGTCGATCCCCTCAATGGCATTCATACGGTCGAGGGCCAGCCCAACGCCGCCATGCACGCATAGAGCGCCACCACTAAGCCCGGTGCGCCCGCCAATTGGGGTG
>DAORNP010000005.1:26691-28856 GCA_035441065.1 Flavobacteriales bacterium
CGGGGGCCTTCGCGCATTGCACGCATTGAACGGTCCGAAGATGCACCGCAAATGCCCAAACCGCCGTCTCCATCCGAACCGACATCCGAAAGCACCGCCCATTCAGTCTTACCAACCAGCATCTGGGGGACTCGTGCGCAAACCCGATCGGCCTCGCGCCATCCACACCGAGCTGTTCGCCGCTGCCCTCCCCGATGGCCGCAACCGCGCATGCGCATGCGCTCCTTTGCACGCATGGCACTCAGTCGCTTCTGGACCTTCATCCTCCTGCTCAGCATTGGCTACGTGCTGGTGATGCTGGCCGCTGGCAAGCAATACAGCCTGGGCATGCTGGTGAACGGCAAGCAAGGCGACGCGCTAGTGGTGAACGAAATGGACACCGTTGCACTGAGCGGCACTGAATTGCTCAACCGAGTCCGCGCCGCAGGCGATGCTGGCGTTGAAGTGGATGGTGACCGTTACGTGCTAAATGGCACAGGCATCGTCAAGGTCACCAACGGCAAGCAGCCCGCAGACGGGCTCTTCGCCACCTGCCGCAATACCATCATGGACCTGTGGTTGCCACTGATCGGCTACCTCACCTTCTTCTGCGGATTGCTGAACCTGCTGATCGATTCACGCGCCATGGAAAAGGTGGCACGCGTCCTCTCGCCGGTCTTCCACCGCGTGTTCCCGGACCTGCGCAAGGATCACCCGGCTTACGGCTTCATGACGCTCAACTTCGCAGCCAACTTCCTTGGCCTCGACAGTGCTGCGACCCCCTTCGGCCTGAAGGCGATGGAGAGCATGCAAGAAGACAGCACAGACAAAAGCCGCGCGACCAACAGCCAGATCATGTTCCTGTGCCTGCACGCTGCGGGCCTCACCTTGCTGCCAACCAGTATCATCGGCTACCGTGCGGCCATGGGCGCCGCCAATCCGGCCGACGTGATGGTACCCTTGATCATCACCAGTTTCGTGGGCACGTTGGCAGCGCTCTTCCTGGTAGCGGCCAAGCAGCGCATCAACCTCTTCAACCTGCCCGTCATGGGCGGCGTGCTGGTGGTCACGGCCATCATCGGCGGTCTTATGGCCTACATCGGGTCGCTGGCCGGCGCTGCCAAATTCCACTTCACCGACAACCTCAGCAACGGCATGCTGCTGGTGATCATCGGGCTCATTGTGGGCTATGCCTTCCTCATGGAGCGCTATTTCCGCGAGAAAGGCACCAACCTCTTCGACAGCTTCGTGCATGGTGCGAAGGATGGCTTCACCACCGGTTTGCGTGTGCTACCGTACATGCTGGCCATGCTCGCCGCACTGAGCATCTTCCGCAACAGCGGCCTCATGGGCTTGGTGATGGATGGCCTCTCGTGGGCCATGGCGCAAGTGGGTGTGAGCAAGGAGATCATCGATGCCATTCCTGTGGCGCTGATGCGGCCCTTCAGCGCTGGCGGCTCACGTGGCTTCCTGCTGGACGCGATGAAGACCTATGGCCCGGACAGCATCACCGGGCAGCTCGTTTGCCTCTTCCAAGGTGCCGCCGAGACCACATTCTATGTTGTAGCGCTCTACTTCGGAAGCGTTGGGGTTAAGGACAGCCGGTACACACTGGGCATCATGCTATTGGCGGATCTGGTGTGCGTGCTAACCGCAATCGTGGTGGTGGGGCTGTATTTCTGAAGATTGCGGCCAGCGCGGCGAAACACGAACTTCGGCACATGGAGAAGACAACACGCGAAGTGACAGCCGAACTGAGCGGCGCACCATACCGCACCACCATTACGGCACGGGGAATAACAGCCATTGCCGATGAACCAGCTGACCATGGAGGGCAAGACCAAGGTCTCCGTCCGCATGAGCTGCTGCTGGGCGCACTGGCTAGCTGCACCGCGATCACCTTGCGCATGTACGCCGACCGCAAAGGCTGGGATGCGGGCGGCATCAGCGTGCATGCATCGCTGGAGCGAACGCAGGAAGGCCGCAGCATAGAAAGCGGGATTCATCTGGATATCGCCTTCGGGCATACCCTTACCCCGGAACAGCGCGAGCGTTTGCTGCAGATTGCTGGGGCCTGCCCGGTGCATCGCACGCTGGAGAGCCCTATTCACCTGACCCGATCGCTGAAGCCATGAGCAAAGAGCACAGCTACACCAATGGCGAGGTCACTATAATCTGGAAGAAGG
>DAORNP010000005.1:28874-31418 GCA_035441065.1 Flavobacteriales bacterium
ACCAAGTGCTGGCGCGGGCTATCCGCCGTGTTCAAGCCTGGTCAGCGCCCTTGGATCCAACCCGAAGGCGCCGGAACCGAGGCCATTGTGGCACAGGTGAAGCAATGCCCAAGCGGCGCGCTCACTTACCGCATGAACAGTGAGGAAAAACCTGTTCCGGTTGAGCAAGGCGAGGTTCAAGTGAACGTTAGTGCCAACGGTCCGCTGCTGTTGAAAGGCCGCGTGCAGATCACCCACAGCGATGGCCGCATCGAGTCGCTTGATGGCGCAACAGCGTTGTGCCGCTGCGGAGCATCGGCGAAGAAGCCCTACTGCGATGGGTCTCACCGGAGAGTGGGGTTCATTGACAAAGGGTGATGGCGGTTTCAGGCTGACTCCGCTCTGGCTGCGCACCACCATCGGGCCTACCTTTGCCCCACGCAAACAGCATGTTCGCATCGGATCCGAAACACGTGCCCTTGACCCCCGCCCAGAAAGCGCGGCGGATCAATCTGAACCCTGATTTCTATGGCACCTTCGCCGAGATCGGCGCAGGACAGGAAACCGTGCGGCATTTCTTCCGGGCTGGAGGCGCTTCGCAGACCATCGCTAAAGCGATGAGCGCCTACGACAAGGACTTCAGCAACGCGATCTATGGCCCTGAACCAGGCAACCGATTCGTGTGCGAGAGCCGATTGAAGAACATGCTGCGGCACGAGTACGGCCTCATCATCGACCGCCTCGACCGCCACGACCACCCCACCAAGCGGTTCTTCACCTTCGCCAACACCGTTACCACCAGCACCTTCGAGAACCCGCACAGTGGCCATGGCTGGATGGGCGTTCGATTCCAATCGGCTCCCGACCAGCCCACCAGCGATGTCATCATACACTTCCGCCTGCACGATCCGGATATCAGCCTGCAACAGGAGTGCATCGGTGTGCTCGGCGTCAATCTCCTCTTCAGCGCCCTCACCGACTGGGAGAACCCTGGCCATGTGATGGATTCGCTGTATGACAACGTGAGCCGGCACGTGATGGAGATCGACATGATCCAGATGAACGGCCCGGCCTTCCGCGCGGTGGACAACCGTTTGCTGAGCCTTCAATTGGTGAAGCGAGGCTTCACCGATGCCGTACTCTTCGGACCCGACGGACAGAACCTCCAGGCGAGCGAAACGCTGTACAAGAAGAACATCCTGGCGATCCGCGGCAGCTTCCGTCCCGTGACCAAGGTCAATATCGACATGATCATGAACGGGTACAACATGTTCATCAAAGAGAACAAGGTTGACCGTCAAAAGCTGCAGGTGCTCTTCGAGATCACCCTGAGCAACCTGAAGAGCGATACAGGCGATGTGGACGAGAAGGACTTCATCGACCGTGCCGACATCCTTTGCTCCTTGGGCCAGACCGTGCTCATCAGCAATTACCAGGAGTACTACAAGCTGGTGGAGTACTTCAGCCGCTACACCAAGGCGCGCATGGGCCTGATCATGGGCGTAACGAACCTGGTGGAGGTCTTCGATGAGAAGTACTACCGCCACCTCAACGGGGGCGTGCTTGAAGCCTTCGGGATCCTCTTCCACCGAGACCTGAAGATCTACGTGTACCCGAGCCGGCCCGATGCAACGGCCGAGATCATGACCACCGGGAACATGCCCGTTCATCCGCGCATGCGTCCACTGTACGACTACTTGCTCTTCAACAAGCGCTTGGTGGACATAACCAGCTACGACCCCAATGTGCTGCACATCTTCAGCAAGCAGGTGCTCGACATGATCCGCGGGGGAAAGCCTGGCTGGGAGGCTTTGGTTCCGCCGTACGTGGACAACATGATCAAGGACAACAGGCTCTTCGGCTTCATGGCCGTGCAGGAAAGCGCCAAGGCTTGATGGTTACCTCGGTCTAGCGACTGCATTCGTGTAGCATGACGCGCTATCTGATCATGCTGCTTGCCCTCGCGACGAATGCTGACACTACGGCGCAAACCAGCGCTTCGTTGGTTGACCGGTTCCCGCCTCCGCCCGGCGCGAAGCGAGACCCGTGCGCACCCAATAGCTTCGGCGCATACTTGCGCGGCATACCGCTTCTACCCGCCGATTCACCGGTTCTGTTGCATAATGGGATGCGGAAATGGCGGCAGGATGTGCATGCAGCAGTGCTCGATGTGAGCGTGGGCACCAAAGACCTTCAACAGTGTGCCGATGCCGTGATGCGGCTGCGCGCGGAGCATCTCTTCGCCGTCGGCCGGCAGGACGAGATCGCCTTCAATCTCACCAATGGCTTCCGTGTTGATTGGGCACGGTGGCGAAAGGGCAGCCGAATGCGGGTGACCGGCAATCGATGCACTTGGACCGAGAGCGCCAAACCCGACTCATCGCACAAGGCGCTCCTCTCCTACCTCGACTTCATCTTCACCTACGCGGGCAGCTTGAGCCTGAGCCTTGAATTGATGCCGGGAGACAGAAGTACGATTGAAGCTGGCGATGTGATCATCCAGGGCGGAAGCCCAGGTCACGCCGTGATCGTGCTCGAAACCGCGCGCGATGACCAAGGCCAAGT
>DAORNP010000005.1:31451-32602 GCA_035441065.1 Flavobacteriales bacterium
CAGATCCATGTGCTTCGCAACCCGAATGAGCCGCGCTTGGCTGCTTGGTACAGGGTCTCATCAACCGGAGAGCTGCGCACTCCCGAGTGGACCTTCACCTGGACCGACCGCAAGCGCTGGCCATGAGGTTTACTTTGCCTCACGGCAATTGCTGAATCGTGCCTCCACTGCTCCTGCCCTTCGAGATCCATCGTGCGAAAGCGCCGATCTACGCACTGTCCTCGTTGGGCGATGGTCTTCTGGCAGGTTGCGGAGATGGTGCGACTTTACGCTGGAGCCCAAGCTCTCCCGATCGCATCGAACTCGTTGCGCAAGTGCCGGCTTCCATCTTCGCCTTGTGCGAGATCAGCCCTCTGTCCTTCGCCCTTGGCACTGCAGCTGGGGAGCTCTACATCGTGGACCTGGATTCGCGCCAAGCCGTGCAACGCATAGCCGCGCATGCCACAGCGATTCATGACATTGCAATGATCGGCCACGACCGCATGGCCACAGCGGGGGCCGATGGCTGTATTGGGGTCTGGCAGCGAGCACAAGGCAGCTGGGACCTTATCCGCAGGATACCGATAACCGACATGAAGCTCCGCAGCCTTTCTGTTTCAACGGACAGTGGCTTGCTCGCTTTGGCCTGTGGCGATGGATCCGTGCGCCTCTTGGACACGTTGCTATTCAATGAGCTCGGGACATTCCCCGACCATGAAGGAGGAGCCAACTGCGTAGCCTTTCATCCAGAGAAAGCCGCATTGCTCAGCGGTGGCAAGGACGGGCACCTTCGGGCTTGGGACCTGCGCGAACCGCAACGCGAATTGGTTTCCATTGCGGCCCACCGATCCACGGTGTATGCCATCGGGTTCGACCCGTTGAGTTCACGGTTCGCTACAGCGTCGCGCGACAAGACCGCAAAGGTCTGGGACGCAGGGGGCCTGAACGTACTGCAACGCCTCGATGCTCGCGCGATGGGCCATGCACACAGCGTGAATGCGCTTGTATGGCTCAGCGCTGAGCTGATCACCGCCGGCGACGACCGCAGGCTGATACGCTGGGGGGCCGATCAGAACGGATAGAACTTCGGGATCAGCAAGACCGCCATCACGAAGAACAGCAGGCTGAGGGGCAGCCCCACGCGCATGAAATCGACGTACTTGTACTGGCCG
>DAORNP010000005.1:32630-37741 GCA_035441065.1 Flavobacteriales bacterium
TGGTAGCCGATGGGCGTGAGGAAACTGGCGCTGGCCGCAAAGCACACCGCCATGATGAATGGCGTGGAGGATACACCGAGTTGATCGGCCACCCCGATGGCGATGGGCGTGATGAGCGCAGCGGTAGCTGTGTTGCTCACCATCTCGGTGAGCATCATGGTGATGAAGTAAATGCCCGCCAGCACGGCAACCGGTCCGTATGGACTCAGCACATGCACGGCCTTCCCTGCAATCAGCGCATCCAAACCGCTCTTATGCATGCCAATCCCCAAGCTGAAGGCACCAGCCATGAGAAAGACCACCTTCCATTCAATGGCCTCATAGAACTCCTTCATCGAAAGACAGCCCGTGAGCACCACGAGGATGACGGCTATAAGGGTGGCCAGCACAACCGGAACAGCGGTGAGGCTGCTCACCAGAACCACACCCAAGATCACCGCGACCGCCATCCAGAAACGCCGCTTATCGAATTCGGCCATGCCTTCTTGTTCTGCCAGGATCGCGAAAGGCGCATCGGGCAGCCGCTCCATCTCCTTGAGCGTCGCCAGGTAGTGGCTCTTCACTTCGGCCAGGATCACGTCGCCGCTGCGCAGTACCGTATCATGCAAGCGTTCATGCACCACGTCCTCACGGTGGCGAACGGCCAGCGGCACGGCACGGTAGGTCCGGATCAAATCAGCATCGCGCAGGGTGATGCCATTGAGCGGACTGTTCGCCGTGATCACCAATTCGACCAGCTTGGTACCACGTGTGCGGAGGTCGTCGCCCGCCAGGTGCATGGTAGCCTTCACGGTGATGTTCGCCCGATCCTTCAGCGCTTTAATGCGCTCAACATCGCAGCGCACCTTCAGCATGTCTCCTGCTTCCAGCACCATATCGCCCGGAGGCAACGTGAACCGCTGATCGTCGCGTACGATCTCGATGATGTCCATTTCCAACTCCCGTACGAGGGTGCTATCCATGATTCGCTTGCCCACGAAGCGCGCGCCAGGCAGTATCTCCACCTCAGTGAGATAACCGCCCATGCCGAATTTCTCTTTCAGGTCATCCTGTCCCTTGCCGCCAGGCAGCAGCTTGCGGCCAACCAAGACCATGTAGGTTATGCCCACCAGCAGGAAGAGAAGGCCCAGAGGCGCCATCTGAAACATGCTGATCCCGCTTTGACCAAGCTTGATGCTCAGGCCGCTCACCACGATGTTGGTACTCGTGCCGATCAGCGTGACCGTGCCTCCGAAGATGGTCGCGAAGCTCAGAGGGATGAGCAACTGCCCAGGATGCATGCCGGACGACCGCGCCACCTGCACCGCTACCGGAATGAAGACGGCAACGATGGGCGTGTTGTTGATGAAAGGACTTACGCAACCTACCAGAAGCATGAACAAGAGCAGTCCCATGGACTTGTTCTTGCGAAATCGCTCGCTGAGCCGGGGCCCCACCGTAGTGAGCGCACCGGATTTCATGATCGCCGCGCTGAGCACGAACATGAAGGCCACGGTGATGGTGGCAGCATCACTGAATCCCGAAAGCCCCTCGGCGGGCGTAATCACCCCGGTGGCCACGAGAATGGCTGCGATCATAAGCGCAACCAGATCAATGCTGAGCCTCTCGCTGATGAATAGGACGAGGGCCACCACGATGGTGCCCGCTACTATCCATTGATCGGGAGATAAGCTCATGCGGCGCCGAAAGTAGCAGGACCCGCTTTGGCGATATGACCACTGGCCCTCGCCGTCATAGTGCTCAGAATACCTACTCGATGGTGAACTGTTGCGAGAGCATCAGTTCTCGCGTCTCAACGCTCAAGGTGTGGGTTCCCCGAGGAAGCTGGCCCTTGTCCAACCGGCGCACCAATTCACCGGACAGGGCCTTTCCCTCTTCACGAAAGATCACCCGCCCTTGCCCATCGCGAATCTGCAGCACAACTTTCCCTATGCGATGCTCGTGCTCAAGAAGAATGCTCACGAAAGCCGACGCCTTGGTGCAGTGCACCTGCAAGCGCGAAGCGCCATCGCCACCAGTTGAGCCAGTGGCCCAGAAAGAATGGGAGCACAAGCAAATGGTAAAAATGATGGAGCGGAGCCGCATGCTTGAATCTGGATGACAAAAATAGCGGTAATACGCTGAGATCCAAATCCGAGCCTACATCTAATCAGCCGAAACTGGCCTGAACCAAGCGACCGCCCTCATTATTCCGCACCGCGTAAGAGAAGCCCTCCAGCAAGCCGTACCCGCCAAAAGCGCCATCAGCTCGAATAGCCAGGAAGCCGACCTGCATATTGGATATATCCTTGTTCTTCAGGCGGATGCGCCCCACGGCTTCCCGGCATGCCTCCTCTGGTGATCGCCCTTGACGCATCAGTTCCACCACGGTGTGGCTTCCGGCAGTTCGAATCATCAACTCCCCGACGCCCGTGGCGCACGCAGCCCCGGCATCACCATCAACAAAGAGCCCGGCACCAATGATTGGGCTATCGCCCACGCGGCCATGAATCTTGTAGGCCATGCCACTGGTAGTGCAGGAGCCCGCCAGTCGCCCTTGGGCATCCATGGCAACCATCCCGATGGTATCGTGGTTCTCGACGTTGGCAACCGGTGCGTATTGAGCGGTCTTCAGCCACTCCTGCCATGCGGCGCGCACTTCCGGCAGGTCAACATCGCGCTTGGTGAAGCCATTCTCCAAGGCCCAACGCTCAGCGCCGGATCCGACCAGCATAACGTGCGGCGTGCGCTCCATGACCGCTCTGGCGATGCTGATGGGATGCTCGAAGCGCTGCACGAAAGCAACGGATCCCGCACGGCCATCGTGGTCCTGGATACATGCATCCAAGGTGACATGGCCATCGCGGTCTGGGTTCCCGCCCAAGCCCACGCTTCGATTCGAGAAATCGCTCTCTACCACCATGACACCTTGCTCCACTGCATCAAGCACGCTGCCGCCGGCATTCAGCACTTCCCACGCACGCTCATTGGCAGGCAAACCGTGATTCCATGTACTCAGTACAATGGGGCCTTCTACTCCCTCAGTGGACAATGGGGCATCCTGTCCTGCTCCAGCACGTTCGCCGCATCCGGCCATATAGGCGGCCGTTCCTGCCAATCCGAGCTGAATGAATCTCCGGCGGTGAAGGTTCTGTGACATCGCAATAGCTTGGGTTCCGCAGGCAATGTAGAATCCCATTTCACTCGCAACGACCTTCCTTTGCACGACATGATTCGATACCTGATCTGGTTGTTGGCTCCGGCCATGGTCGGCGCGGCACAACCCCCACCCGGTTATTACGACAGCGCGCAAGGACTCAACGGCGAAGCGTTGCGCTCGGCTCTGCAACAGATCATTTCGCCGCACAATGTGCTCGTCAACAGTCAGCTTTGGGCCGCTTTCGCAAGGGCCGACCGAAAGCCCGATGGCAGTGTATGGGACATGTACAGCGACATGCCCGGCGGAACTTTGCCTTATACCTACCAGTTCGTGGAGGACCAGTGCGGGACCTACAACAGTGAGGGGGACTGCTTCAACCGTGAGCACACCTTTCCGGTAAGTTGGTTCGGTGACCAATCACCCATGAACACCGACCTGAATCACATCTACCCTGCTGATGCATGGGTGAACCAGCAACGCGGGAATTGGCCCTATGCCACGGTTGCGTCGCCAACATGGACCAGCGCCAACGGCGGCAAGCGCGGCCCCTGCTCCTGGCCCGGATGCACGGGCACGGTATTCGAACCAATCGATGCCTATAAAGGCGACCTGGCACGGGGGCATTTCTACATGCTCACGCGCTACATCAATGAATCAGCCACGTGGCCAGCACCGATCCTCGCCTCAGGCCAGCTGTTGCCTTGGGCCAAAAGCCTTTTGATGACATGGAATGACCAGGACCCCGTGAGCGACAAGGAGCGCGCACGCAACGATTCGATGTACGTCATCCAAGGCAACCGTAATCCCTACATCGATAACCCGGAATGGGTGAACGACATCTGGGGGCCGGAGGCGAGCATCCACGAGGTTTCCTACAACCCGTTGATCGTGGAAGTGCAGAATGAAGAATTGCTCATTGCGTTCCCGGAAGCATGGGCGAATGGCACGGCTACAATCACCGACGCATCGGGTCGCGAGGTCACGCGTTTCAGGATGTCATCAGGTCACGCGAGCATCCCATTCCCATTCGCCACAGGGGTTTACCTCTTGCGCACCGGAACAGATCCCCGAGCCGTGCGATTCATCCGTTAGTTGGAGCGGATGACCTTGAAAGGCGCCATGCTCGAGTCCGCAGCGCGCACCACATAGGCCCCCTCGGATAGCGAGGCGAGATCGATACTGGCAGTTCCGGTGCCTAGCCATTGGCTCATTACTACCCGGCCTCCGAAATCCATCACGTCTACTCGTCCGCTCACTGGCATGTGGAAACGCAGCAGGCCTGCAGTCGGGTTGGGCGAAGGGATGAAACTGCTGTCGTTTGCTTCGGCCACCTCGGTGCTCAGGCCACATGTTACCGATGTACCGCACGCGAGCTCACTGAGGAAGAGCGAAGTCCAATTCAGGGCAGCAGCCTGGTCGCTGCTCATGTAGCCCACATGTCCGCTGCCCGGATAGCTCTTGAAACAATTGACCAGATCCACATTGTTGGCCCGCAGGTGCAAGTCGTGGCTGCCGCTCGCGGTAAGGCCCGTTGGCAAGCCAACGACGTATACGGGAGCCGTGTAATAGGGCACCACGCCATCGCCCACTTCATGGATGCTGGCCAACGGAGCGTCACCCGGATTGATCCACGAGGAATCACCTAAGCACCCGCTGAAACTGTACACGCCATGGGCACGGCTGCTGTACCCAGGGTTACCGCTGTTGCCCTCCAACCCGCCTAGGCCGGGCAGTTCGCTGGCCAATGCCGATGGGATCTCGCTGTCCTGGTCCAAGTACATGGCATGCAGCGCACTTATCGCTCCAGCAGACACCCCGCCGATGTAGATGCGCGTGGTATCGATGCCATACGGATTACCCATTTCAGCCACGCTCTTGCGCAGGTAGCGCACGCAGGCATTCATATCGTGAGCACCGCGCATAACTGCGCGCATGGTGGTGGTCTGATTGGGCAGGAAGAAGCCCACGCGGT
>DAORNP010000005.1:37841-41253 GCA_035441065.1 Flavobacteriales bacterium
GAAGGCACAGACCACGACCGGCCGAAGCGCCAGAGCATCACCCGTGGGCTCATACACATCCATTCGCAGGGTCTGGTTGCCACCGCTCACCCCGGTATTGCTGCCGAAGACGACACCGCTGGTCACGGTCACATTCGGAAAGAAATTCGCGGTGGCATAGCGTCCATTGGCGCACTCTTGCCCGAAGCCGGTCGTGGACAGAAGGAGAAAGCCAGCCATGTAAAGGTGTTTCATCGCATGTGCAGGGTTAAGGTGCTGCAAAGTAGGAGCTTCTGGGGTTCGCGCAAGCAATACGGATGAACATCGGATTGAATTGGCACACCTTTGGCCTAGCGTACCCGCCAAACAAGGCCAACCATGAAAAAGCAACTCGCCTTCCTAGCCGCTGCCCTGCTGACCGTTAGCGCGGCTGCTCAGTTCCAGATCAACCCACAAGCGGGAATCAATTTCCAGAGCATCACCAATCCGGGACCCGGTTTGGAGTACAAGGCCAATGTGGGTTGGCAGCTCGGTGCCGACCTGCGCTTCGGCGACCGCTTGTTCTTCCAGCCGGGTGCGCACTTCGGCCGCAGCTCAACGGCCTACAAGCTGGTGAACAACGACACGCTCCTGTACGAGAATGACCTTGTGCGCACCAACCTGAAGCTGAATGCGCTGGTAGGATACCGGATCATCGACAGCTACCAGTTCGACCTGCGCTTCATGATGGGCCCCACCTACGATGTGCTGCTGAGCGTTGACAATCGTAACGACGCGATCGGATACAACCGTGGCGACTACAGGAAAGGATCATTGAACCTCGACGCGGCATTGGGCTTCGACATGGGGCTTTTCACCGTGCAGCCAGGTGTGAGCTTCGGCCTCAGCCGGGTATTCAGCGACAATCCCGTGGTGAAGGACATCGGTTCCCGCTACCTCACCTATGGCCTCACGATCGGCATCAATCTCGGCGACGACGATAAGTAACTGCCGAATCCTTCGAGAACAACGCCTCCTGCCACCAGGGGGCGTTGCTCATTGCAGCAGGTCCTATTTCACTTCGGGCAGGCCGGCCTTCCGCCAGGCCACAATGCCTCCATCGAGGTGCTGCACGCGGTATCCCTCATCGAGCAAGTACTCCAGCGCCTGCTCGCTCCGACCGCCACCGTGGCAGTACAGGAGCAAGGGCTTGGCGGCATCGATCCGCGCGAATGTGGTTTCATAATCCGCAGCGGTCCAATCGATATTGACCGCGCCAGCGATATGGCCTGCGCTGAATTCCTTCGGCGTGCGGACATCAATCAACTGGAAGTCGCCTGTGCTGATCGCCTGGTTGAATCGCTCCGGGCTCAAATCGCGCTGAACGGCTTGCGCGCCGCTTGGAGCTTGCCCGCCGGCTTGGGCTTGCACATTGGAGACGACAAGAACCGCAAAGGCGAAAGTGAGGGAAAGTGCTGTGCAGGTCTTCATGGCTTGGTTGATTCAAGCAGATCGGTCCACGGCCCGCCATTGCTTATGTGCTGCAGGCCCGCCGCACGCAGCAAATCAACCGCTGCACCGCTGCGAGCACCACTACGGCAGCACAGAATCAGCGGTGTCTCCATTCGTTGCACTTCTTCGAGCCGATGCGGCAATTGGTCCAGCGGGATGTTCACGGAGCCGGGCACGTGTCCTTCCGCGAATTCACCCGGGGTGCGCACATCGATGATGGTGCTCATGGCGTTGGGGTCTGGCGATGGTCTCCGGTGGAGCTGATGGGAGTCGAACCCACGACCTCGTCATTGCGAACGACGCGCTCTGGCCAGCTGAGCTACAGCCCCGAAGGGTCTGCGAAGTTGCGAAGGATCGGGGAACCGGCAGCTGCCTTCTGCCGTAAGAGCCGGGCATGAAACGGCACCTTATCCTCCTCATCGCGCTGTCCTTTGGCTGGGCATATGCTTCCGCTCAAGGCGACCTGGCCTATATGCCCAAGGCTGCTCCGGTGCTTACGGCCGACGATGAACGCATCAGCATGTCGGATACGGACGACCCGAACATCGTGCATCTGCATTTCCCGGCCGCCACCTATCGGGTGGACCTGCTGAACAGCACCGGCAGTGTTGTTGATCAATTCGATGCTGCTGAACACATGGAATTCAACGTATCGGAACTGCGGCCAGGGACATGGACCCTGCGCGCCTGCACGCCTCAGGGCTTCCGTGTGCGCCGCTTTGTGGTTCATAATCGCAATGGGCAGAATTGGGTCGTGGAGTCGCAGCCAACACCGAGGAAGAAACGCTGAACCACAATGACCGCTCTGGCGGTGCGTTACTTTGCGACGACTCCCTTCAATCCAATCCCATCGTCTATATGAAAATCCCAATCATGCGCGCTCCCGTCAGCTATTACCAAGAGGTCCTCGAGAAGATCAGCCACGCCGACCGCTCCACCTTCCGGAAGGAGCTCCGCAAGGCATTCAAGCGGCTGTTGCCCGAGGAACGGGAGGAGTTGAAGCGTTGGTTCCGTACGGCGTGCATCTGCCGCCCTTCCCTTCCGGCCAAACTGGCCAAGATGGGATGATCAATTAAAGTATCGGCTGTTCCAGGAGTCCTTGCTGAACTGCCCAAAGAAGGCGAACCACCCGAAAAGGGTGAAGCCGCTCACAACCATCATGCTCCAGAACAGGAGGAGTATTCGTTGTGCATTCGCGAGCGGCAACTGAGAATCCCCGAGAAGGCTTCCTGGAACGAGCAGGGTGATGAGTAGGGACAAAAGCATAACCGCACACACCAGATGAACCGGCCGACGGACAACCCAGAAGGCTATGGCTCTGAAAGGCGAAAGATCATTTCCCCAACGCGCGACCAGATAGAAGCGGTCGTTTCCAATAGGAACGAACAACAGGGGGTCGACCTCGCTATCACAAAGCTTGAATTGCGCTGATGGGGCCATGATCATGTAGTTGGTCACGGAATCACCAATTCGCCGCTCAATCTGCCTCATGCCGAATAAAGCAGGACCCGGTATGGCTCCCTTGTAGCAAGCTCCTTCTAGGAAGCGCAGGCGGTACTTGATGCAGAGTTCCCTGATGGCATCGATGCTATAGACCCTCTCCGGCTCTGCATCGGGCAGCGCCAAAGGTTCTGGCCTTCGCGATCCACGGAGGCAGGCCCTGAGCTGGTCATCCCGATGCGCTTCATCCGCCAAGAGCTCATGCACCTCTTGCATGAGCTGGGCTTGGCCCAAGAGGACCTCTTCGAGACGTTCGCGCTCTTTGTTGGCGGCCATCGGGAATTTCGTTGGATGCCTTTGGATAACGCCGTGAACAGTCGAATCGTTCGCCGGTCCTAAATGTCCTGCTCGGCCTCGGGCAGCTCGTTGGCTGATCCGGCTTCTGCCGCTTCGGCCAAGCGCACATGCTCCGGTGCATCTATGGCAACGGTTGAACGTACAG
>DAORNP010000005.1:41397-41664 GCA_035441065.1 Flavobacteriales bacterium
AGCCTCCGTAATACGAATGGGTCTTGCCCAGCTTGTAGTTCTTGAAGTCGCGGCCGGTCATGAATTTCACCTTGGTGGCTACATCGATGTCCACCTCGATGATCTCCTTCTTCTTCAGCTCAAAGGTCTTGTGCAGGAACTTCATGGCGCTTCGTTGGTTCGGGGTCGAATATAGCGGCGCTCACAGCTTCACACTGAGGACCGGGAAGTTGGTGTGGTTCACGATATCCTCGGTGAGGCTGCCATTCACCACATGGAAGAAGCCGG
>DAORNP010000005.1:41696-43727 GCA_035441065.1 Flavobacteriales bacterium
GAAATTGAGGATGCCCTCCTCGATGCTCAGGTCGTTGTAGATGGTGGCGGTGAACTTGCTCAGCTCGTGTCGTTCCAAGAAGGCGTCGATGGCCTTGGTGCTCACCTCGCTCCGTTCGAAGGATTTGGGGGTGTTCACCTTCAGCAGGTGGATGCGGGGGTTCCATACGTCGATGACCGGTCGGAAAGCACCGAACTTCTCCACGTCGGCCTGGCTGAAGTTGCTGGCGAACACCAGGTCATCGACGCGCAATTCCTCCGCATGCTGTTTGATGACCAGAACGGGCATGGGGGCGGTGCGCACGATGCGCTGCGTGTTGGAGCCAACAATGCCGCGCAGGCCGGTGGCGCCATGCGAGCCCATCACGATCAGGTCGGCCGCGGCGATTCGATCATTCTTGAACATCTCGGTGAGCCCGAGCTGCCTGAGCATGAATTTCTTGAGCTCGATTCCCTCCAGGAACGGAAGCTCGGGCAAGCGGTCGAGCCGCGATTCGATATCCTCACGGAGCTTTTGGTTCTCCGGGTGGAAATCCGTCATCTGCTCATAAACATGCACCACGTCGATGCATGCTCCAGTGGCACGGCTGATGGTAGCGGCCACGCGTAATGCGTCTGTGGCACAGTCGGAGAAATCGTACGGGACGACGATTGTTCGGATGCTCATGGGGTATGGGGATGGCCGCTGAAAGGTAGGAGGCCGAAAGATCCGCGCACATGGCAGAACTCATCCTTTTACATTCGCCCCGATGCCGAGCGCACCCGTGTACCGGTCGGGACCGACCGACAAGGCACCATTCATCGTGTTTGACCCTGCTGCCGGGCTTCTGGAGATGAGCGGCTGCTCCATCCCGGAGAACGCGGACCGGGTGTATTCCCCATTGTTCGATGCGGTTGAGGCGTATACCCGTGCTCCGCTTCCACGCACCCTTATCCGCATCGGGTTCACCTACTTCAATTCGAGTACGGCCAAATACCTGCTCGACTTGCTCAAGCGCTTCGAGGACCTGCATGCCGGTGGCCAATCGAAGGTGGTCATGGAATGGCGGCATGCACCGGGCGATTTGGACATGAAGGAAGCCGGTGCTGATTACCGAGGTCTCTTGGAATTCCCGGTGAAGCTCGTGGAAGACCTGGTTTAATCCCGGAACATCTCTGTCCACTCACGCTCGCTGATGGCAATGCCATCACGGAAATGCACCACTTGCCCCCAAGGATGGGTGACTTTGCGGCACACCGTAGCGAGACCATCGCGCACGATACGGCGCTCGAGTACCACGGCCCTGCCCTCAACGAAGGTCCTCTCCTGAATACCATCGGGCAATGGCTCCGCAGGAGGTTGATTATTACCCGAAGGTTGGGGCGATTGAACTGTGGGTCTTGGCTGTGCGATACGGATAGGCTCCGCTCTTTCAACAACCGGTTCGGTGCGCTCGGCACCGGGGTTCGGCGCATCATGCTCACGCACTGGTTCGGGCGCGGGTTGCGAAACCTGTGAAACGTTCTCAAGAAGGGTTTCCACCTTGGGTTCCAGCTGAGCGGGCTGCTTCTCTGCCATGGCCTCTTCCGCCTTGCGCTTCGCGATCAACGCCTGAAGGTCCTGGATCTTCACCTTCGGGAACACGTTCAGCGGACGCATCGACCGAGCCTGCTGGAATTTCGCCAGAGCCTCGTCGAATCGCTGCCCTTGGAACAACGCTTCAGCCTCTGCCATTACGGCTTGGAAAGCGGCATCCTTGGCGGCATCCTCCTGCTCAAGCTTGGCCACACGCGCTCGTTCCTTGGAACTCATGCCAGCGAACTCGGGGGTAAGGCTCTCCCCGGGCTGCGCTATAACTGCCCAACCGGCAAGCAAGAAGTGCGTGAGCAGGAGGATTCTCATAACGGAGGCCGAAGGTACCCGGCATGAATGCGCAGGCTGGGTTGCAGCTCACACAGTTCCCACCGATGCAAGTTGATACGTATTCGCTCATCGGCCTGTTGCCTCCGGTCGGAATACATTCGCGGCCACGAACGAAACACCGTCCAGCCC
>DAORNP010000005.1:43756-48386 GCA_035441065.1 Flavobacteriales bacterium
CCATGCGCACCGCCTTCCGCCTGCTGCCGCTCATCGCCCTTTTGGCCGCCTGCCAAGGAGACCCCAAAGAGAATCCGCAGTACCAGCAGCTCGCCGAGGATGCCAACCGTGCACAAGCCCAAGTGGCGGAGCGCGACAGCACCATCAACGAGCTCTTCGGCACCATCAACCGGATCGGCGAGAACCTGCGCACCATCCGCGCCAAGCAAGGGCAGATCGGCCAGCCCAGTGAGGGCATGGAAAAAGCCGATCTTGAGCAGCGCATCCTGGACGACCTCGGCAGCATCGACGGTTTGATCAATGAGAACAAGGAACTGATCGCCAAACTGCGCAAGCAGGCGAAGTCCTCCGCTGCCAGCATCGGCGAGTTGGAGAAGACCATAGCCGGCCTCGAGGGCAGCATTGTAGAGAAGGACGAGGAGATTGGCACCCTGAAGGAGCAGCTCGCCAGCTCCAACAGCTCCTTGGCCACCTTGATCGAGATGTATCGGGACAAGAGCCAGTTGAGCGACATGCAACGCATGGACCTCAACACCGCATATTATGCCTTAGGCACGGCGAAGGAATTGCGGGCCAATGGGGTGCTTACGAAAGAAGGCGGCGTGGTGGGCATCGGGTCGGTGAACAGGCTCAATTCGGAGAATCTGCCGAAGGACTATTTCACGCGCATCGATATCACACGCACGCAAGAGATCACCCTCGCCGCGAAGAAGGCCAGCTTGGCCACCACGCACCCTGCCGGGAGCTACCGCATGGATGGCGGCTCCAAGCTGATCATCACGGACCCCAATGCCTTCTGGAGCGTGAGCAAATACCTGGTGGTGGTCACGGAGTGATCACCTATCCATCATGCTGCGGACCATCGAGGCCTTTTTTCATCTAGGGCTCATCCGGTGGAGGCCAAGTCCCGCTGGGCGCTCGTCTTCTGCCTCGGACGCGGGTAACTTCGACGCCCCAAAGCTGAGGCCATGACAAAGGACCGCAACCTCGAGACCGCGCGACTTCAGAAAGAGATCGGCAACTACATCGGACTTGGCAAGGACAGCCTGCTCTTCAACTTCGAAACGAAGGGCAAGAAGGCGCAACTGCACCTGATCACGGTGAATCCGAACCACAACCAGAGCTTCCTCTTCCACGCCACCACGGGAAGCGACAAGCTGGATGCGCTGCGTGAGATGCTTGAGTACGTGAAGACCTATAAGGAGCGCACGAGCAGTTATACCATCCAATGGAGCGCACGAGGCGATAATGGCCTGCAGACCTCCTACTTCCGAGCGAAGAATGTGCTGGAGGCCCTCGACAAGCTCTTCTACGACCGCGACCCCAATAGCATCACCGTGTTCAGCGTGATGCTGAATCCGATCACATGAATGCCAGGGCGACGAACCAAGCGGCAACCACTGCCGCTCAATGGTGTCGCTCTTTCCCGCTCCATCTCTTCTTGAGCCATGCTCCGCGCACTTAGCCCCGCAGATTTCCTGGGGCTGGCGGCGCCCCTGATCGACGTCCGTTCACCAAAGGAATTCGCGCAAGGGCATATCCCGGGTGCCGTTTCGATGCCAATGTTCAGCGATGAAGAACGCGCTACCGTGGGCACGTTGTACAAGGAGCAGGGCCGCGATGCCGCCGTGCTACAGGGGCTGCGCATCGTTGGGCCCAAGCTGGCAAGCATCGTTGAACAGGCCCGCACGATTGCTCCTGAAGGTCGCATCCGCGTGCATTGCTGGCGCGGCGGCGAACGCAGCGGCAGCGTGGCGTGGCTGCTCGAGAAAGCCGGCTTCGCAGAAGTGAGCACGTTGCGAGGCGGATACAAGGCATTCAGGAAGCTGGTGCTGGCTTCGTTCACGGATGGCGCTGAATTGCGCGTGCTGGGCGGCTACACCGGAACCGGAAAGACCGAGACGCTCGAGCACCTGCTCGAATGCGGTGAAGAAGTGATTGACCTTGAGGCGCTGGCTCGCCATAAAGGCTCATCGTTCGGCGCCTTGGGCCAACTGCCGCAGCCCACCACCGAGCACTTCGAGAATCTGCTCTGGAATGCCCTGCGCGGCTGCACCAGCGGCAGACCAATTTGGGTGGAGGACGAGAGCAGCATGATTGGCCGATGCAAGATCCCCGATGCCTTCTTCCATCGCATGCGCAAGGCAATCCTCTATTTTGCTGAGATGCCACGGGAAGAGCGCGCCGATCGGCTCGTGCAGGATTATGGCCGATTCGATCCCAGCGCTCTGGCTGAAGCCGTGAAGCGCATTGAGAAGCGCCTAGGACTGCAACACTGCAAAGCCGCACTGGAGGCGCTTGCACATGGAGATTTCCGGACAGTGGCACGGATCACCCTTGCCTACTACGACAAGACCTACGCAAGAGGCGCTGCGCAACGCGATCCGGCGCGCATTCGCCGTGTGCCAGCCAGCGCGCACGACCTTCGTGGCCTTGCCCAGCGACTCATTGCCGATGCCAACTGAACCCATGCGCCTCACGCAATTCAGCCATGGCGCCGGTTGCGGATGCAAGATCGCGCCAGCGGTGCTGGAGCAGGTGCTCCAATCGGAGCTCGGGATTTTTCCGGACCCTCGGCTTCTGGTGGGCTACGGCTCGAAGGATGATGCGGCGGTGTACGACATCGGAGAGGGCCGCGCGCTCATCAGCACCACCGACTTCTTCTCGCCCATCGTCGATGATGCCTTCGATTTCGGGCGCATCGCCGCCACCAACGCGCTGAGCGATGTGTACGCCATGGGCGGCAAGCCACTGCTGGCCATCGCCATATTGGGCTGGCCCGTGGAGAAGCTGCCTCCCGAAATGGCTGCCCGCGTGCTCGACGGCGGCAGGACCGCATGCCACCAAGCGGGCATCGCGCTCGCCGGAGGCCACAGCATCGATGCGCCGGAACCCTTCTTCGGCCTTGCTGTAACGGGTGAAGCGCCAGCGGCGCACGTCAAGCGGAACAACACCGCCCAAGCCGGTGATGCCTTGCTGCTCACCAAGCCCATTGGACTCGGCATACTGGCCACGGCCATGAAGCGCGGCGTCTTGGCACCCAGCCATGCGGGCATCGGCACGGCAGTGATGACGCGCTTGAATACCGCAGGTACGATGCTAGGCTCGCTTCCCGGTGTGCATGCATTGACAGATGTGACCGGATTCGGATTGCTGGGCCATCTCCTGGAAGTATGCGAAGGCAGCGGCTTGCGCGCACGGATCGAGTTCGACTACGTACCTGTCATCTCCGAAGCGCGCACCTACCTGCAACAGGGCTGCTACCCAGATGGTGCCTTCCGCAACTGGAAATCCATCAGCCCGAAAGTCGCTGGCGCCAATTCCATGGACCGCATGCTGCTCCTGAGCGACCCTCAAACCAGCGGAGGCTTGCTGATCTCCGCGGCAGAGGAATCCATCAAGGAGATCAAGGACTTATGCGCGCAGCATAGCACCCCGGCAACGCTCATCGGCCGGGTGATGCCCGCTGGCGAAGGCCCAACGGTACTGGTAGATTAGGGGATGCCAGTTGATTGAGGCGTCTAGCTTAGCGGCGCAGGCACTTCATTCATCAACCTATTCGATCCATGGCACGTGAAAGACTGAAAAAGGAAGAACTCGACCGTTTGCTGGCCGAGCTCTTCGGTGAACGTCGTTTGTTGATGTACAAGCTCGACCGCGTTCGCAAGGCGATCAACGAACTCAAGGGCCTTCGCGCCAGCAAGACCGCGAACGAAGAAGGCCCTTCCGCCGATGGCGAGGAACCCAAACGCGGACCAGGCCGTCCAAGAGGATCCGGCGTTCGGCGCTACCGCCGCAAACCCGGGCGCCGAAAGAAGCGTGCCGTGGTGGGAGGCTACCGATTGAATGCTTGGGATACCATGGTGGTGGATGCGATCAATGGCGCCAAACGACTGCTCACCAAGCAGGAGCTGCTCGAACACAGCATCGCATGGGCCAAGAAGAACGAGCCCAAGACCAGCAAGGCCAACGTGGAAGTGAAGCTCACGCGAACCTTGCAGAAGCTGGGCGGCAAGCGCAGCGTGCTCGGCAAGCACCGCAGTGGCATGCAGCGAGGCCTTCACTATGGCGTGATCGATTGGTTCTTCCATGGGAAGCTGCGCCAAGAGCACAAGGACAAGGTGCGGCTCCACGAGAAGTAGCCTTCAGCCGGCACGATCCGGCAGGGCTCATTCTCCTGCAATCGCGGTGCGCGCATCCGGAGGAAGCTGATATCCGTCAGCTCCTTTGCTGCCTGCATGTGCGCACTTTGCGCCATGAAGGCCGAAGAGCTGACTGTCGTCACCTGCTACCACTGCGGGGATGCCTGCGCCGAGGAGCACCGCAAGCACGATGGCCACGATTTCTGCTGCCATGGCTGCGAGGTGGTGTATGACCTGTTGAACGAAGCGGGCCTTTGCGACTATTACGACCTGAGCGCCAAGCCCGGCGTGAAGCAGCGCGCCACTGTCGATGAGCAGCGCACGGAGCTCTTCGACCTGCCAGAAGTGCGCGAGCGTTTGGTGGAGTTCAGCGAGGCCGGCATCACGCGCGTGCGGTTGCACATCCCGCAGATGCATTGCAGCTCGTGCATTTGGCTGCTGGAGAACCTGCACCGCGCGAACCTCAACCCTCTTGAAGAGGCCTCCGC
>DAORNP010000005.1:48396-48612 GCA_035441065.1 Flavobacteriales bacterium
GTGATTCGATCGCGTGTTGCCTTTGCAAGCAAGGAACTGAGCATCACCTTTCGAGAGGAGAAGCTGCCCTTGAGCGCTTTGGTGAAGCTGCTTCGCCGGGTCGGCTACGGGCCGCAGATCAGCGCATCTAGCAGAGAGGCCACCGACAAGGTGCCGCGCATGGTCTATATCCGCTTGGGCGTGGCTGGCTTCATCTTCGGCAATACCATGATGTTC
>DAORNP010000005.1:48737-55271 GCA_035441065.1 Flavobacteriales bacterium
AGTGCATGGGCCGGCATTCGCAGCCGCACCATCAACATCGATCAGCCCATCGCCCTCGGTATCGTGGCGCTCTGGACGCGCAGCTTGTGGGAAGTGATCACCGGCTACGGTCCCGGCTACTTCGATTCGCTCGCGGGTCTGCTCTTCTTCCTGCTCATTGGTCGCTGGTACCAGGCATACACCTATCGCGCTTTGCGCTTCGATCGCGCCTTGGAGGATTTCCTTCCGCTGGTGGTACTGCGCAAGAATCAGCAGGGCGAAGAGCCCGTGAAGGTGAACGACCTGCGCCCCGGTGATACCATCGTGGTGCGCGACCAGGAGATCGTCCCCGTGGATGCCATCCTGCGTAACGGCACAGCGCACATCGATAACAGCTTCATCACCGGCGAGCCCCTCCCCTTGCGGAAGAACGCGGGCGAGACCATTCGCGCGGGCGGAAGGCAGCGCGGCGCGGCCATCGAGCTTGAAGTGGTGCGGGGCTTCGGCGAGAGCCGTTTGAAGCAGCTTTGGGCCGAGCAGAGCGGCGGTCATGAACGTCCGGCCATGCCGCGCATGATTGACAGCGTGGCGCGGCGCTTCACGGTGGCGGTGCTTCTTATCTCTGTGGCCGCTGGACTTTATTGGTGGGGCGCTGATCGAGCGCAAGTGTGGCCGGTAGTCACGGCCGTGCTGATCGTGGCCTGCCCGTGTGCGCTGGCCCTGAGCATGCCATTCGCCTACGGGCATACCATCCGGCTCATGGGCAAGCGCGGGCTCTTCCTGCGCGATTCGGAGGTGGTGGAGCGTATGGCGCATGTCGATTCCGTGATCCTGGATAAGACGGGAACCCTGACTGCCCGCGAGGCACATGAGGTGCTATGGACCGGGTCCGCGCTTACAGCGCACGAATCCATGCTGGTGGTCGCTTTGGCACGGAATAGCACGCATCCATTGAGCGCCGTGCTGGCCACCGGGAAAATCCACGGCAATGGAACAGTAGCGTCAACGCTCCGGTTCGACCTAACTGGAATTCCCGTGATCGATGTCCGCGAGGTCGCGGGCCATGGCATCCATGGCACAGTTGATCGGCACGCGGTGCGGATCGGGTCAGCGGCATTCTGCGGCGCAACCGAAGCCCAGCGTTCTCACGGCGATTCGCATGTGCATGTCACCATCGACGGGCTGCATCGCGGGCATTTCATCATCCGCAAACGCACGCGCGATGGCGTCGTGGATGCCGTGAGGGCACTGCGCATGAAGCTTCGCACCAGCTTGCTCACCGGCGATGCGCAGGTTGACCCCGCACTGGCACTTGCCTTCGAGGGCAGTGATGTGCGCGTGAACTGCTCTCCCTCGGACAAGGCCGAAGTGGTGCGCGAGCTGCAGGCGCGACAGCATCGTGTGCTCATGATAGGCGATGGCTTGAACGACGCTGGCGCATTGGCGCAGAGCGATGTGGGCATAACCGTTACCGAGACCAGTGCGGCCCTCACCCCTGCCAGCGACGCCATCATGGATGCGAACGCGGTGGCCCGATTGCCGCACTTCCTGCGCATGGCCCGGCGAGCGCGCCGCATCGTGATCGGCAGCCTCGTGATCTCCCTTTGCTACAACGTGGTGGGCGTTTCGTTCGCGGTGAGCGGGCATTTGACACCCTTGATCGCCGCTATCCTGATGCCCTTGAGCAGCGTAAGCGTGGTAGGCTTCGTAACCGTGGCAACGGCTGTAGCGGCGCGCAATCGCCGTTGAGTTCCCGACCCCTGAGGCCCACACAGGACTGGCTATCAGCGCAAGCCAGTGAAGCCGGCATTCGCCTCGCCCAATTGATCCACCATGTTGCGCACGCTCGTGGTCTCCAGCATCATGCGCAAACGCCCGCGGACTTCGGCGAACTTCTCATGCAGCGGGCACGGTCGGCTTGCGTTGCAATGCGGCAGGCCAAGACCGCAGCGGGTGAAAACGCCGTCCCCATCGATGCAATTGACGATATCCAACAGCGTCAGTTCGCGCGCACGGGCAGGTGATAGCGAGAACCCTCCCCCCCTTCCTCGGATGGAATCGACGAGTCCTGCACGGACCAATTGCTGAAGGACTTTCGCGGTAAAGGCTTCTGGCGCCCCGGTGGCCTCAGCGATTCCCTTCACGGTGGCATGATGGCCAGCATCCGTAACACGGGCTACCTGGACACAGGCCCTGATCGCGTATTCACACGCTTTGGAGAACATGGCAACCTCGCTCTGATGCGGCCGACTCGTTGAGCGCGCGAATATGGCATTGCCGGCAATCCCAATAACTGACGGAAGCCCCCCTTGTTCAAACAACGGCGATACTACCAAGCCGATTCTTGCAAGCCCGGTTCGATGTGACAATGGCAGGTGATTCTGCAACAGGTGTCCGCTCTTTAAATGGATTATCATGTGTGATGAACAGCACCTGTGCATTGGCTTGAGGAACCCTACTTTCGCATCGTGAGAGCCGTAATCCATTGGTCCTTGGTCGCCTTTATGGCGCTCTACCTCACATGGGGCCACGACTGGGTTCATTTCCCTCAGCTCTTCGGGCATTTCCAAGAGCATCAGGCCGAAGAGAGTGAACTCACCTTCATCGATTTCATCGCGCTCCACTACGGCGACCGCGACCATGCGGAGAGCGACCGTACGCACGATGAGCTCCCCTTCCAGCATCACAAGGACCATGGTGGCGTTGATCTTGCTTTCTTCACGCCGATCATGAAGGGCCATACGCTCTACCTGCCAAGTACCATGGCGGATGCGATGGCATACGTGGATGAGCCGCTCGACGGCCATCGTCCTTGCACCCTGCAACCGCCGAGGGCCTGATTGCGGCGCGGCCGGATACCGCTGCCTGTTCCGTTGATGCATGGCCGCAGGCCCATGCATCGGTGAAGACCCATCGGATCACTACCTGCTCCTTTCCATTTCAATCCCCTCCGCCATGATCGAACGGATCATCCGGTATTCCATCCAGCACAAGCTGGTCATCGGCATCGGCACGTTGGTGCTGATCGCCCTGGGCATACGCGCCATCACCCGCCTGCCGGTGGATGCCGTACCAGACATCACCAACAACCAGGTGCAGGTGATCACCATCGCGCCCACGCTGGCCACGCTCGAGGTAGAGCAATTCGTCAGCTACCCAATCGAGCAATCGCTTGGCAACCTGCCTGAGGTGCATGAGCTGCGCAGCATATCGCGCTTCGGCGTGAGCCAGGTGACCGTGGTGTTCGACGATGCGTTCGACACCTATTTGGCAAGGCAGCTCGTGAACGAGCGGCTGCAACTCATCCGTTCCGATCTGCCGCCAGGCGTTGAGCAGCCCTACCTCGCGCCACTGAGCACCGGTTTGGGCGAGGTGTACCAGTACGTGGTGCATACCAAGCCCGGCTACGAAGGGAAGTACGATGCCATGCAACTGCGCGAGGTGCAGGACTGGATCATCGCCCGCAGGCTCATGGGCACACCCGGCGTGGCGGAGATCAACAGCTTCGGCGGCTTCCTGAAGCAGTTCGAGGTGGCCGTTGATCCCGTGCGCTTGCAGGGCATGGGCCTCGGCATCAGCGATGTGATGCACGCCTTGGAGCGCAACAACGCCAACACCGGCGGCGCGTACATCGAGCGCGGGCCGAGTGCTTATTACATACGCGGTGTCGGTCTTGCCAGAGGGTTGGAGGATGTCGGTCGCATCGTGATCGAGACACCGTCCGAAGGCGCGCCGTATTGGTTCGGGATGTGGCCACGGTGCGCCTGGGCCATGCCCCGCGCTACGGTGCCATGACGCGGAACGGCGAGGGCGAAGTGGTCGGCGGCATCGTGATGATGCTCAAGGGGGAGAACGCGAACACCGTGGTGGCCGCCGTGAAGGAGCGCTTGGCGTCCATCGAAGCTGGCCTGCCCGAGGGCCTTACCATCGAGCCCTTCCTGGATCGCACCGCGCTGGTGG
Organism: Flavobacteriales bacterium; assembly: GCA_035441065.1. Classification (GTDB taxonomy): domain Bacteria; phylum Bacteroidota; class Bacteroidia; order Flavobacteriales_F; family PHOS-HE28; genus PHOS-HE28. The sequence goes on from DAORNP010000005.1 coordinate 52,677, forward strand.
GCCGCGCCATCGCCACGGTGGAGAAGAACCTGCTGGAGGGCGCGCTGATCGTGATCCTCGTGCTCGTGCTCTTCCTGGGGCAATTGCGCGCGGGACTGATCGTGGCCTCCGTGATCCCGCTCAGCATGCTCTTCGCGCTCATCCTCATGGACCTCACGGGCGTCACCGGCAACCTCATGAGCCTTGGGGCCATCGACTTCGGCCTCATCGTGGATGGCGCCGTGATCATCGTTGAATCCGTGCTGCACCGCCTGCATCACAACCGCGCGCACGGCACCCTCACCAAGCCGCAGATGGATGGCGAGGTGACCACGGCCGCAAGCCGTATGATGAGCGCAGCGACCTTCGGCCAGCTCATCATCCTGATCGTGTACATCCCGATCCTGTCGCTCAGCGGCATCGAAGGGAAGATGTTCGGTCCCATGGCGCAGACCGTGGCATACGCGATCCTCGGAGCGATCCTACTCTCGCTCACTTATGTCCCGGTCATGAGCACGCTCTTCATTAAGCGCAAGACCGGCCAGGAGAAGCCGAATCTCAGCGACCGCATGATGGCTGCGATCGAGGCGGTGTATAAGCCGACCCTTGAGCGCGTGCTCAGGCATCGTGTGGCAGTAGTGGCCTCGGCTGTGTTCATGCTCGCAATCGCGCTCTTCGGCTTCCAGCGCATGGGCGGCGAGTTCATACCTCAGTTGGAAGAAGGCGACTTCGCCTACCACAGCATCCTGCCGCAAGGCAGCTCGCTATCCGCCAGCGTGGCCAACAACAAATTGGTCGAACGCAAGCTGCTCCAGTTCCCTGAGGTGAAGATGGTGATCGGCAAGACCGGCACGGCCGAAGTCCCCACCGATCTGATGAGCCCGGAGCAGACGGACATGATGATCATGCTGAAGGACAAGAACGAGTGGACAACCACGCAGGATTACTGGACGCTCGCGGATACCATGCTGAAGGCCCTGCAGACCATTCCCGGTGTGCTCTACGAGATCAATCAACCAATCCAGATGCGCTTCAATGAACTGATGACCGGCGTAAGGCAGGACATCGCGATCAAGATCTACGGCCCCGAGCTGGATACGCTGCTGAAGTACGGCGAGCGCATCGCCAGCATCGTGCAGCAGGTTCCTGGCGCAGGACCGCCTCAGGTGGAGCGCGTAGCCGGTCTGCCGCAGATCACAGTGCGCTACGACCGTGAGCGCATGGCCATGCTGGGCTGCAGCATCGACGAGCTGAACGGCACGGTGCGCGCGGCCTTCGCGGGTGAGCCTGCTGGCAGCATCTATGAGAATGAGCGCCGCTTCGACCTCGTCGTGCGCGCCGATACCGGGTCGCGCAAAGGCATCGAGGATGTCGCAGGCCTGTATGTGCGCTCCGACAAGGGCCTGCTGGTGCCGCTGGACCAAGTGGCGCAGGTGAGCTACGAGGATGCACCGGCGCAGATCACGCACGAGAATGCGCAGCGCCGCATCTACATCGGCGTGAATGCGCATGGCCGCGATGTGGAAAGCCTCGTGGCCGACATCGAGCAGCGCGTGTCCGCGCTGGTGAAGCTGCCGGCGGGCTATTACCTCACCTACGGCGGCCAGTACCAGAACCTCGTGGATGCCAAGGCGCGCCTGGCCGTCGCGGTTCCGCTGGCGCTGCTGCTCATCCTCGCTCTGCTCTACTTCACCTTCCGTTCGCTGCCGGATGCGCTGCTGATCTTCACCGCTGTGCCACTGAGCGCCATCGGAGGCGTAGCCGCGCTCTACCTGCGCGGCATGCCCTTCAGCATCAGTGCAGGCGTGGGCTTCATAGCGCTCTTCGGCGTTGCGGTGCTCAACGGCATGGTGCTCATCAGCACGTTCCAGCAACTGGCCAAGGAAGGCGTGCATGATGTGACGGAGCGCGTGAGGAAAGGCACGGTGATGCGGCTGCGCCCCGTGCTCATGACCGCTGCGGTGGCCTCGCTCGGATTCCTGCCGATGGCGCTCAGTGGCAGTGCGGGGGCCGAAGTGCAGCGGCCGCTCGCAACGGTGGTGATCGGCGGATTGGTGAGCGCCACACTGCTCACCTTGATCGTGCTGCCCGTCCTCTATGTGCTCTTCATCAAAGCGAAGCCGATGAAGGCACCGGCCGCGTTGCTCCTGCTGGGCTTCATCCTCCCGGGCGCCACGCATGCGCAGCAGGCCGAGACCATCACCCTCGACGAAGCGCTGCACATGGCCTTCAAGGGCAACGGCATGCTGCAGGCGGCCGCATTGGGCGTTGAGCAGGCCGAAGCCGCGAAGGGCAGCGCATGGAACCTGGATAAGACGGGCTTCTTCGTGGAGAACGAGGACGTCTCGCCCGGCACGCCCGAAGGCATCTTCAAGATGGGCCTGAGCCAGCGCATCGAGTTCCCCACGGTATATGCGACGCGTGGTCAAGCGGCCAAGGAACGCGTCCACGTGGCGGAAGCGGAGTTGTCGTTGGCAGCACGCGACCTCGAACGCGATGTGCGCATGGCCTGGAACGCGCTCGCGCTTGCGGTGGAAGAGGCCAAGGCGCTCCGCTCGCTCGATAGCCTCATGAGCGAACTCGGCCGCGTTGCCGAGTTGCGCTACACCACCGGCG
>DAORNP010000006.1:0-302 GCA_035441065.1 Flavobacteriales bacterium
GCGCACCGCCGGTCTTGCGCTTGCTCGGGTCCACGCTGATCACGCCGATGGTCTTGGTGGGCTGGTCGAGGATGAACCGGCGGATCAGTTCGTCCACCATGCTGCTCTTGCCCGCACCGCCCGTGCCCGTGATGCCCAGCACCGGGGCCTTGCTGGCTTCTGCCTTCTTGTGGATCTCGTCGGCGATCTTGCCGAAGACCTCCGGATGGTTCTCAGCCGTGCTGATGAGCTTGGCGATGGCCGGCCAGTTCTGCGGGCTCAGCTTCTTCGCTTCGCCGTTCACCTTGTCGCTGAGGTCGAAG
>DAORNP010000006.1:316-4760 GCA_035441065.1 Flavobacteriales bacterium
TCTCGAGCATGTCGTTGATCATGCCCTGCAGGCCCATCGCACGACCATCATCCGGGTGGTACAGCCGCGTGATGCCATAGTCGTGCAACTCCTTGATCTCCTCGGGCAGGATCGTCCCGCCACCGCCGCCGAAGATCTTGATGTGCCCCGCGCCCTTCTCCTTCAGCAGGTCGAACATGTACTTGAAGTACTCGTTGTGCCCGCCCTGGTAGCTGGTCATGGCGATGGCGTGGGCGTCCTCCTGGATCGCGGTGTTCACCACGTCCTCCACACTGCGGTCGTGCCCCAGGTGGATCACCTCGGCGCCGGTGCTCTGGATGATCCGCCGCATGATGTTGATGGCGGCATCGTGGCCATCGAAGAGGGATGCGGCCGTGACGACGCGGATCTTGTGCTTGGGGACGTAGGGCGGGGCCTGGACGAAAGTCGACATAGCCGCGAAGTTACCCGGAGGAAGGCAAGACTCAATACTCAAGTCACAAGGCTCAAGACTGAAGAGGCGTCCTGGCCAAACCTTGACTATTTTGAATTTGAGTCTTGTGACTTGAGTCTTCTTCCGGCCGCCTGAACGGGCTGTCCGCTGTAGTCGCCTTGGCCGGTCCAGCGGCCGGTGCGCTCCGGTGGCTTCCTGCGGTCGCCTCCTCGCTGCTACCGTCCGCAAGGCCCGGCCATCGGCAAGCTGCCGCTCCCATCCCTGGCGGGGGGGGGCTACTGAGAACAAGCGCTCGAGTGACCGGTGAACTACAATCGCCGAAAGCCCCATACGATCCAGCCAATGTCGATACCTTCGGCTCAAATCAGTGGTTCATGCGTGAGGTCCTATTCTCCTGCCTGTTAGGCATTCCTTTCTGTGCCCAGGCCCTCAGCGTGAACCACACCACGTTGCCCAGCACCTGCGGCGCGTGCAACGGTTCTATTCAAGCGTATGTCGTCGGAGGCACCGGGCCCTACACGTACTTGTGGTCGCCTGCGCCCCCAAATGGGCAGGGCACGGCGCAAGTCAGCGGCCTTTGCGCCGGTACCTTTAGCCTTGAGGTCTGGGATTCGATGGGCGAGAACGTGACGGTCACCATCGATGTGCCCGCGCTGCCCGGCCTGAACGTGAATGCCGCGCTGGCGGCATCATGGGTGATCGAGACCTGCGCCGGCCAATGCACGGGGCAGCTCTTCCTGAACGAGAACCTGCTCGGCGGGCAAGTACCCTACACGACCAGCACTTCGCCAGTCATGCCGATCAACGCCCTCTGTGGCGATACCCCATTCGACCTAGCGGTGACCGATGCCAATGGCTGCACGGCGACCATCACCACCATGGTGCCCGAATACGATGCGCCCAGCCTGCTCTACACCGAAGTGAACGGCCCTTGCGGCGGAACACCGACCAGTGTGGTGGCCTACTTCGATGTGCTGCCAACGAATATGTACATGACCACCATGGGTGGCGCGCCGATGCCCGTCACCATCGTGAACGGCGGCGTGGCGATCACCGGCGGCATGCCCGGGGTGTATTCCCTCATCGATATGGGCTTCCCTCCCTGCGCCATGAACTACTATACCGTCGTTTATCCGGCGACCGTGACGGATTGCGCCACGGTGAGTGGCGACCTGTTCGTGGATGTGAACGGCGACTGCGCGAACAGCTCGGGCGACTTCGGCCTGGCGAATCGCACAGTCACCATCGACCCCGGCTTCACCACGCTCACGAACGCGGCAGGGCACTACCAGCGCCAGTTGCCCGATGGCACCTACGACCTCAACGTATCAGACCCCGTGTACACGCAGGTTTGCCCAGTGGCCTCGCCGGTGAACTTCACCGTTGACCAAGTGACCCCAGCCACCATCGACATCGCTTTCGCCCCCGGTCCTGACCCGGACATCGCGATCAGTTGCGCATTCAATGCCGCCGTGGTCGGCTTCGGGCAGGAGCTCTGGATCACCGTCACCAACAACAGCGGCGTGGCCAGCGGGCCGGTGACGATCACGCTCGATCACGACCCGGTGCTGAGCTATTGCTACGCCTGGATCTGCATTGTTCCCCCTTTCAGCATGCCGCTCGTGCTGCCCTATCCCACTTCATTCACCACTGGCCAACTGACCTGGGACCTCAGCGCTGGACTCTTGCCGGGGCAGACGCGTTTGCTTTCCGCTCGCCTTTGCGTGCCACCTGACATCGCCCTGCTCGGCACCGACCTGAGCTACACCGCCACGGCGACAACGCTCCTGAACGACGCCGACCCCAGCAACAATACCTGCTCCCACACTGAAACGGTCGTGGGCTCATACGACCCCAACGACAAGCAGGCGCGCACCAGCAGCGGCAGCGCCAGCGAATGGTCCATCGCGAACGACAGCCTGATCACTTACACCATCCGGTTCCAGAACATAGGCACGGCACCGGCTGTGAATGTGGTGCTGGTGGATTCGATCGCCACCGGGCTCGACCTCGCTTCCCTTCGCATCCTGGGCGCCTCGCACACCTTCAGCGCTTCGCTCGAAGGCCGCGTGCTGCGCTTCACCTTCGATCATATCATGCTGCCCGACAGCAGCTCGAACGAGCCCCGAAGCCATGGCTTCGCGCAGTTCAGCATCCGTCCCGTGGCCATGGCGCCCGGCAGCAGCGTGGCGAACTTCGCCGACATCTACTTCGACTTCAACCCGCCCGTGCGCACCAACACGAGCGTAGTGACGGCGCCGCTGATCACTGGCCTGGTGGCCAACGCATCACCTGCATTCGCCGTGATGCCCAACCCCGGCACCAACCATTTCACCCTTTCTCTCCCGCCCGGCCCGCACACCATCACCCTCTTCGATGCCACGGGCCGCATGGTGCTGCAACAGCGCACCACAGATGCCCGCCCGGTGATCAACACGGAAGCGCTGCCCGCCGGGTTGTACCGGATAGCGGTGCGCGATGAATGGGGTGAGCGAATGGGCGCAACCTGGGTGAAGGGGCAGTAGGGCAGCGAGCGCGTTCCCCCGCTACACCACCCGCCGGAACACCAGCCCGAGCCAGCCACGGTCCACGCGGATCTCCTGCAGGATGCCGTTGCGGTACACGTAGTGGTTGTGCTCGTTGTTGGGCAGCCTCAGGATGTACTCGCCTGGCGACACGCGCTCAATCGCGCACTCGACCAGCTCGCTTTCCACGAAGATGCTGTCCTGGCCCACCGGCTCATCGTAATAGAGCCGCGCCGTGGACCACGGGTTCGTGGGCAGGTCTCCGGCATACACCTTCCCTGGATGAACCACATAGAGTCCGCGGCCGCCAATGCACCGCAGCGCGCTGCTATCGCGCAGCGCATCGCCATCGTGCACGGTGGTGAGGCAGTTGGTCACCCGGCCGGCCACGTGCAGCGTGCGCGCCACGGTGCGTAATCGGCGCTTCCACAGGAAGGTGAAGCTCGACTGCGAGATCATCGAGTACGTCACGCTGTCGCCTTTGGCCACGCGCAGCGCGTCGATGGTGCCCAGCACCTTGTCGTTGTGCAGGATGTGGAACACGCCATCCTGGGCAGCGCACGTGATTGTCGCGAGGAGGAATCCGAAGGAGAGCGCGCGCATCACGTGTACTGAAAGCGCGGGCAATGTAGGCGGATGCTACCGATTACTTTCCATCGGGAACACGAATCGATCAGGCCCGCCCAGCGGATCCTTCACCACCTTGGGCTTGGCGAAGACCCTGTGCTCGAGGTGCAGGGTCAGCGCGCCGATCGCCGCGCTCAGCACATCGGCCGCGAGCGCTTTCGGTTCACCATGCCCCTTCACAAGGGCGCTCAACCCGCTCATCAGGCCCCAACCGCCAGCGAGGTTGCCCCAGCCCACCCACTCGAACACCTCGCCCTGCCAGCGATAGAGGCTCCAGCCCACAAGCAGCGATGCGATGGGCACCAGGCTGAGGTAGGCCGTGGGCATGTCCCAGCGGATGGCATTCTGCCACACGGGCCCGCGATGCGCAGCAACGCCGATAGGGCGATGAGCCCGAGCAAGGCCCGGTGCATCGCACCATATCGCTCCTTCGCCCATTCAGTGGGCATGTAACGCAGCGCTTCCGCGATCTTCTTCGGCTTCACTTCGGGGTGCTCCAACACCAGCGCATCGAACACCGCTTGCTTGGGCATGCCGAAGCCCAGGAGCTCTTTGGCTTTTGCGCGGACCACCTTGCTCATGGCTTGGCGAAGGTCGGTTCGTGATGCGAACCACCCTTACCGGCCATCACGCGCACAGGTTGCTCATCACTTCACACCATAGAGCACCTGTTTCGCATGCGCATAGCCCACCGCGCGGATGAGGTCGGCATCGTGCAGGTCGAAGGCGCTGAATGCCGCGAGGTCGGGAGGCTCGATGAGCAAGCGGCAGCCTTGGGCCGAGCGCGCCACCATCTCGCGGAAGCCCAAGTGAACAGTGCGGTCGAAGGTGTCCCAGAAACCGATGCGGCCGTTGAGCG
>DAORNP010000006.1:4778-7501 GCA_035441065.1 Flavobacteriales bacterium
CAACGGATTCACATACACGGCGATCACCTGCGCACGCCGATCGTTGAAAGGCTCCACGGGCAGGTTGTTACTGAGGCCGCCGTCCACATAGGGCCTGCCATCGATCTCCACGGCAGGGAAGATCACGGGCACCGCGCTGGCCGCGAGCAGCGCGGGGATCAGCTCGCCACTGGAGAAGATGCGCTGGCGGCCTGTGGTGAAATCCGTGGCGCTCACGAATAGGGGCATGCCCAGCTGATCGAAGCGCTTCGCAGGCAGATGCCCCTCGAGGAAGTCGCGCATGCGCTGCTGCGAGAGGCGGTCGCCGCGCAGTATGCGCCAGCGGTTGAAGATCTCGGGCACCTGCGCGTGGATGAGCGCGAGCACCTCCGCTGGCGCAATGCCTCCAGCGATGAAGGCGCCCACCAATGCACCGGCGCTGGTGCCGCTGATGGCGCTGGGCGCGATGCCCGCTTCGGCACAGGCCTCGAGCACGCCCAAGTGCGCGAAGCCGCGTGCGCCGCCACCAGAGAGCACGAAGGGCAAGCGTTCCATGGAGGCGAAGTTCGCGTGCCTGGATGAACGTTCAGCATCGTTCGTGGCTCCTTCGTACAGCGAGTGCGGCATCATCACGGTCTTCCGGCTAGATTCGCTCAACCATGCGTGGTTTCCTTCTCACCGCCCTGTTTCTTCCGTGCGTTGGTTTTTCCCAGAACTGGTGCCCGCCGGGCGCAAGCTGGAATTTTGAGGATTTGACCATTGGCTTCACCGGCTACCGACACCGTGCCTATGAGGGTGATTCCATCGTCCTGGGCCAACCTGCCCAGCGTATCCGAACAACGGGAATGCAGGTGTATCCGCTTTGGCAGGATACCGTTTGGATCAACGAGGTCCACCACACGTCCCTCCAAGGTGACCTGCTCATGCTGCTTGTGAACAGCCCGACCGGGCAGCTATGGGACACGTTGTTGCGCTTCGATGCGGTGCCTGGGGATGCGTGGTACCTGCCCAACTATGATCAGCACTGTGCGGGACAGGAGCCGTTCGGCCAGATCCAGGTCTTGGACACGGGCCATGTTGTTGTCGATGGAGTGACCTTGCGCCAATGGGCCTATGGGTCGCTCGGAGCGAACGGAGAAGTGATCGCGGCCAGTGCGTACTACTTCGAGCGTATCGGTTTCCTGTACGGATTGCTTCCATACCCGTACTGTGATCCGATCATCGATGCGGGCGAGGTGCTTTCATGTTATTTCGATTCTGACCTGACGTACATCACAGCATGGGCTCAACCAGCCGGCACGTGCGACTTCACACTTGGTGCACCTTCACCTGCAAGTACCCACGGCATTACCGTTGCGCCCAACCCCGGCCGCGAGCAGCTGATGCTTTCGCTTCCTGCATCGTCGCATCGTGTCAATGTTATCGACGCCCTTGGCCGCACGATCATCACTTACCCCAGCCTCTCCGGCAGCACTCCCATCGCCACGGCGCATCTGCCATCTGGCGCTTACCTGATCAGGATTGAAAGTGCGGATGGTTCGCGCACCAGCTTGCGCTGGATCAAGGAGTAGGGGAGGCCTCACTCCACCTTGATCAACCGCCCGCTGCCAACGATGGTGCTCTGCACGTTGGGCGGATCGCCGCGGTAGTACACATCGCCCACGCTGCGCACCTGGGCATCGAGCGCATCCATGGCCCAGCATCGGAAATCGGCCACGCTGCTGTTGTTCACGCGCACGATGCTAGCGCGCAATCCACTGGCATCGATGGGCGCCATGATCCCGCTGTACAGATTGGCCTCGTCGCAACGGCCCGTGATCAGTGCATCTCCTGCGCCGGTGTGCAGCGCGATGTCAAGGCGCGACAGGTTCACCTTCAGCTCGGTGCTGCCTTCGGCGCCCCATTGCTCCAGCAGGAAGTAGTCGCAGCGGAGGGTATCGGTGCAGCGCACATCGCCGGTGCCGCGCAGGGTCATGCGGCAGAGGTTGCTGAGCGGCGCATGCACGGTGATGCGCGGCTTGAAGCTCCGCACCCAGCGGCAGCGCATGTTGTTGCTGATGTGCAGGGTGCCATCCTTCACTTCCGTGATCACTTGGCCGAGCAGGTTGGCGCCGCCTTCCACCGCCACGCTGCCAGCAGCCCGTTCTTCCAGCACCAGGTCGATGCGGTCCTCGATCTCAATGGCATCGAACGCTTGCAGCTCCCGCGTTTCCGTGCGCATGGCCCCCGTGGTGGTGATGCAATCGTCCAATTGCTCGCGCTGGCAGCCTGCCAGCGCGACAACGAGGAAGGGGAGGAGGCGCTTCAGTTCCATCGGTAGCCGATGCCGAATTCCCAGTGATCAGCCGTCGCGAAGTGCGTCTTCAGGCAGGCACTCGCGAGCAGCTGCTTGCCGATGCGGTAGCGCATGCCGATACGCTGATACACGGGGGCATCGTCAGGCACGGGCGTGAGCAGGTAGCCACCGAAGTGGAAGAGCAGCTCACCACGGCCCATGAGCAGCGATCCGCCGCCATGCACACCGAGTTGCGTGAAGGCGGCGCGTCCGCGTTCAGCGAGTGATTCATCCAAGGTTCCCAGATCGCCTTTATTGAAGGCATCGATGCCGCCGGACCATGCGCCTTTGGAGCCGATGCGCCAGCTGGCATTCCCGCTCACGGAGAATACCGTGCGCTGGCCGTTCAGCGGGCGACCGCTCTCACTCATGCCGATGCCGCACACGATGCTGAACTCACGCCGTTCGC
>DAORNP010000006.1:7519-11274 GCA_035441065.1 Flavobacteriales bacterium
ACCCACGGTCTCTGGTTTCTCGCGCTCTGTTGCCGATGCGCCCAAGGCATAAGACGCGCCCACCGATGCCGTGATGTAGTTGAGACCGAGGTTGGGCTGCTTCGCGCTGCCGTTGCTCCAGTGGTTCACGGCGAGCCCGGTGTGCACGGACAAGCGGCCCGCATCGTAGCGGAGCTCGGGCATGAGCTGGATGGCGGTGTTGATGCGGGATCCGATGGCGATCTGCCGCGTGTTCTCCTTGCGGTCGAAGGGTTTGGCCACATAACCCAGGCCCCAGGCCAGGCGCAGGCCGAAGTGCAAGCGTTCACCAACGGCCAGCGGAAGCGTGAGGTAAGGCGCCACGCCGATGGCATCACCGATCCGCTGCGGATTGGCCATGCGCGTGTGGATGGCGAGCACGCCATAGCGCGGCAGCCCGTAGTTCCGATGCCATGCGCGATCCCCCTCGACTCGTCGCTCCAGGAACACTTCGCCAGCGCTGGCATGTCCCTCGACCAGGATCCAGCTCGCCGGGCGGTGCGCCCAGAGGAAGCCGAAATGGCCACGCGCGCCGACGCTCCACGGTTGCTGTGCGATCGCGCTCGAAGCAAGCAGCAGGGGAAGGAATGCGGCACGGCGCAAGCGCATGGCGGCAAGGTATCGCGACGGGTCGGGTGCTGGGATCACGCCCCCACGTGCGCCCTCGGATGGAATTGCATGATGCTGCTGCGTAGGTATTCGCGGTCGAGGTGCGTATAGATCTCGGTGGTGGTGATGCTCGCATGGCCCAGCATTTCCTGCACCGCGCGCAGATCGGCGCCGCCCTCGACCAGGTGCGTTGCGAAGGAGTGCCTGAACGTGTGCGGGCCAATGGCCTTGCGGACACCAGCTTTCACGGCCAATGCGCGCACGAGCTTGAACACCCAAACGCGCGATAGGCCGCCCCCGCGCGCATTCAGGAAGAGCATGTCCTGTGCCTCCTTGCGCACCTTCAAGTGCGTGCGCTCATGCTGCATGTACAGGCCGATCCAGTGCAGCGCCTCCGCGCCGATGGGCACCAAGCGCTCCTTATCGCCCTTGCCCACCACCCGCACGAATCCTTCGGCAGTGCTGATGCGCGAGATGCGCAGGCCGCAGAGCTCGCTTACGCGCAAGCCGCAGCCATAGAGCGTTTCAACGATGGCGCGGTCGCGGTGCGCCAGCGGACGGCTCAGGTCGATGGCGTCGCAGATGGCGTCGATCTCGTCGAGCGTGAGGAAGACCGGCAGCTTGCGGCCCAGCCGCGGGCTGGTGAGCAGCGCGCTCGGATCGTCTTCGATGGCGTTCTCCTTGCGCAGGTATCGATGGAACATGCGCACCGCACTGAGCAAGCGGGCCTGGCTGGTGGCTGCTGCGCCGCCTCGCGCAACGGTGGTGATGAAGGCCTGCAGATCGTCGAGGGCGAAGGCGACGGGCGTTACCGGCGGCTGTTGCTCCTCGGCCCAGGCGCGCAGCTTCGAGAGGTCGCTGAGGTAGGCCATGAGCGTGCGGTCGCTTAACGAGCGCTCCAGCTTCAGGTGCATGCGGAAGCCTCGAAGGGCCTTTTCCCAGTCCATCGGTGCGAAGGTGGATGAGCAAGGAACGAGGAAGGTGCGGTCGTTGGTGCGCAATGCCAACGCGGCGATGTGCATCGCGCTCTGCTATGGCACGGAACACGAACTTCGCCGCATGACTGCACTGCCGCGCATCCTCATCCTGAATGGCCCCAATCTGAACCTCTTGGGCTCGCGCGAGCCTTCGGTCTATGGTGGCCGATCGTTCGAGGAGTACCTGGTGGAACTGCGTGAGGCCTTTCCGGGCGCCACCATCGACCACGAGCAGACCAACATCGAAGGCGAATTGGTGAACGCCATTCAAGAGGCCGATGGCAACTGTGCGGGCGTGGTGCTCAATGCGGGCGGCTACTCCCACACTTCAGTCGCGATCCGCGATGCGGTGGCCGCCGTGCGCGTGCCAGTGGTGGAGGTGCACATCAGCAATCTGCTGGCGCGCGAGCCTTTCCGGCACGAATCGCTGGTGGGCGGTGTGTGCGCGGGCAGCATCATGGGCATGGGCCTCGATGGCTACCGCCTGGCGGTGCTTCACTTGCTCGGGCGTTCCTGAACGAAGGCCGCTGCATCCAATTGATCGAATCGGCGCCAACCGATGATGAAGCGGTCGTAAGCAATGCTGCGCAGGTACAATCCGGTGAGGTCGGCGTGGCGTTCGGTCTGCAGGAGCGTCTTGCGCTGGCGCAGCACGCGCGGCAATGCGGCGAAGTAGGACCAGTGTGCGCGCACCACTTGCCAGGCATGCGCCGGGTGTCCTTCCATCAGGAATTTCAGCGCTGCGAAACCATCGAGCACCAAACGCCGGAGCAGCCGCAGCCATAGCGCGCGCGACTTCAGGTTCTTGGTGAGCACGATGAGGCTGTTGCGGAAGTTGAGGAAGGTCTTGAAGGGGCTGCCGTAACCGAGCGCTCCGCCGCCCACATGCAGCACACTGGTCGCACTGGTGTAGCCGATGGTCCAGCCCATGCGCCGCAGGCGCCAGCACAGATCGATCTCCTCCATGTGCGCGAATAGCGCGGCATCGAAGCCGCCGGCCGCGCGGAATGCTTCGGCTCGGATCATCAAGCAGGCGCCGGTGGCCCAGAACACGAGGCGGTCATCATCGTACTGCCCCTTATCGACTTCAGTCAGCTCGAAGATGCGGCCGCGGCAGAAGGGATAGCCGTTGCGGTCGATGCAGCCACCCGCAGCGCCAGCATGCTCGAATCGATCGGGCGCGCTGTGCGTGAGCACTTTGGGTTGGCAGGCTGCCATGCGCGGATGCGCATCCATGTATGCGTTGAGCGCTTCCAGCCAGCCGGGCCGCACTTCCACATCGCTGTTCAGCAGCACGAAGCGCTCGGCTTCGACCTGCGCGAGTGCAGCATTGTAGCCACCAGCGAAACCGAGGTTGCGATCGAGCGCGATGACCCGCACGCCGGGCTGAGCGGAGCGCAGCCAATCGATGGAGCCGTCGGTGCTGCCGTTGTCGGCCACGACTACCTGCGCACCCGCGCTGCAGGCCACCACGCCGGGCAGGAAACGCTCAAGCCAATGCCTGCCGTTGTAGTTGAGTATGACGACTGCCGTCCGGGCCATAGGGCGGCAAAGGTGGCGCGCAGCGGCTTGCGCCGGTCAGCGCGGCATTTGGAAGAACTCGAGCACGCGGTCGCCTTCGATCGTGTCGATCTGCCGCCTGTGTACATCGCCGGGTGCAGAGTTGCGCGAGTGGAGCGCCAAATGCCACTGCGGATTCTGGATCTCGCCGGGCACCTCGCTGTGCAGCAGTTCGAAGCAATTGCTCGCCATGTCGGGCTGGTAGAAGATGAAGCGGCGGTTGGTGAAGCGGCCTGCGCGGTAGTAATGCCAGATGGTGTATGGCGGTGTGCCCATCTCGTTGAAGCGGTCCATCATGGTGTTGGGCGCGCCATACTTCAGGTAGATGTACCCGCGACCGGTCTGGTAGCCTTTCATGGCCCTGCACCCGAAGAGCTTGTTCACCTTAATCACTTCCTGCTTGTAGTTGTTCCAAGCGCCTTCGGGATCGCTGCTGTTGCGGTTCAGCCAGAAGCTGTAGAAGAAGCGCCGCATCAGTTCGATGTCGCGGTCCTTCCAACGGTCGTCGATGATCTTCTGCTCCAGGTGGTCGGCGATGGGTCGCATGCTGGCCAGGTGCTCAGCGAGGGAGTCGCGGTCGGTCAAGGCGCC
>DAORNP010000006.1:11316-13673 GCA_035441065.1 Flavobacteriales bacterium
GACTCCATGTCGTACCTCCGCTGGATGGGGTTGTTGCGCTGGAAGAAGAGCTCGCGCCGGGCGATGAGCGCGCCGCTGCGGTCGCGGGCCTCCACCACGGCCAGGTAATTCCCGCTGGCCAGATCGCCGATGGGCATTTCCAGCACCACGGGCACCACGGGCGCCGCCTTTGCGCGCTGGATCCGTTTGAAGGCGCCCTGCACGCGCTTGTGCTCGAAATCCTCGATCTGCAGGTTCAGCAGGAAGAGGCTGTCGGTGCCGAAGGCCGCATCGGTGCCGTACACCTCGGCATAGAGGCCCAGGTTGCTGATGGCTGAAGGGAGGTAATCGCTCAGCAGCGGCACCGGCCAATAGCCCGATGGCCTAGGGCGCTCGGCCGTGGCCGCCTCGATGCGCTCGGCCAGCAACAGGTCGCTGATGCTCACGCCCGCCGGTGCTGCGCCTACGGCCAAGGGCGAGCGGTACCGCGCCACTGTGGTGTCGGTGCTATTCAGGTCGCGCAACTCGATCACCAGCTCGTAGCTGCCCGGCGCCAGTTCGAAGGTCTCCTGATGGATCATGTCCACTTGGAGCGAATCGAGCCTTTCCTGGCCCAGCACCTCGGTCTTCGCGTAGGCTTTGATGGCGCCATCCTGCTCGATCAGCGTGAGCGCTTCTACCCGCGCCTGCATGAACCCGGCGGCATTGGGCAAGGTGGTCATGGTGCCGGCGATGAAGGCCATGCTCACTTCCACGCGTGGACCTCCGCCCGGCGTATGATACACCTTGGGCTCCACCACAATGCCTATCGCAGCATCGGTGAAAGTAGGCATGAGCAACAGGATGGCGAGCGCAATGGAGTTCCGCATGGTGTGCCAAAGCTAGCGCCCGTGCCCGGCCCTTGGGCACCGCTGCTGCTGCGCGAAGCGCCGCAGCCTGCGCGGCGGCTCCGGTCGTGCAAGGACCCCGGGGCCTGAGGTGAGCACCCGCGTCGACGACTGCAAAAGGAATCGGGCCCATCCAAATGGTTTAACCAAGTAGTTAAAATTGTGCCCGCATGGCCACAGTGAAGGAAGAGACCACGGAGCAGCGCATCCTGGATGCGGCGCGCGAGGTGTTCACGCGCAAGGGCATGGCCGGTGCACGCATGCAGGAAGTGGCCGATGCTGCCGGCATCAACAAGGCCCTGCTGCACTACTATTTCCGGGATAAGCAGCGCCTCTTCGAGGGCGTGTTCAAGGGCAGTGCCGAAAGGCAGTTCAGCTGCATCTGGCAGGTGCTGGCCGAGAGCGACGACCTCTTCCGGGGCATCGAGCGTTTCGTTTCCGCCTATCTCGACCGCATGCTGGAAGAGCCCATGCTGCCCCAATTCCTCATCAGCGAGCTCAATCGCGACCCGAAGACCCTGCTCGAGTACATCGATCGCGGAAAGGCCGGGCGCGCGCATTACCTCAGGCTATTCGAGAAGGCCAGGTCCGAGCACCGGATCATCGACATCGACCCTCGCGAGCTGCTGGTCAACATCATGGCGCTCTGTGCCCATCCCTTCATCGCACGGCCCATGCTCACGCACATCCACGGCATGAACGACGAAGCATTCCGACGCATGATCCAGAAGCGCCGCAAGACCGTACCCGAATTCATCATCCGATCCATACGCGCATGAACGATCTCTTCAAGCGAAGGCTCAGCCTTATCCTCGGCCTGCTGCTCATTATTGGCGGTGTAGCCACCTGCAAGCGCATGGCCAGCAGCGGGCAATCGCCCGAACGCAAGAACGGCCCCGCTGCTCCTCGCGCAGTGCGTGTGATGGTGGCGAAGAATGAGGCCGTGCGCATCAGCATCCCGGTAACGGGCCGCGTGCGCGCCACGGATCGCATGCTCATCACGGCCGAAGTCGGCGGCACCTTGCTGCGCACGGCCAAGCCCTTCCGAGAGGGCGCCTCGTTCAGCAGGGGAGAGGTACTCTTCCGGATCGACGATGGTGAGGTGCGCGCGCAGATCAATGCGCAGCAGAGCGCTTTCATCCGAAGCCTTGTGCAACTCGTGCCCGACATGCGCATCGACCGCCCGGAGGATGCCGCGAAATGGGACGCCTACCTGAAGAGCGTGCCCGTGGAAGGCGCGCTGCCCGACTTGCCCAAGCTCAGCAGTGAGCAGGAGCGCAATTACCTCGCGGGCCGTGCCGTGCTCGATCAGTACTACAACATCAGATCGCTCTATGAGCGCTTGCAGAAATTCGTGGTCACCGCCGCATTCGATGGGGTGGTCGTTGCTGCCGGCATTGAGCCAGGCACCATCGTCACGCCAGGCACCCGCTTGGGCGAATTCATCGCGCTGGGCAGCTTGGAATTGGAATCGGCCATCGGCGCAAGCGA
>DAORNP010000006.1:13683-14080 GCA_035441065.1 Flavobacteriales bacterium
GTGCGCGTGGGCGATACCCTGCGCTTCAAGGCGGAGGATGGGAGCGAGGCCAAGGGACGCATCATCCGTGTGGGCGAAAGCATCGATGCGGCTACGCAAAGCGTGAAGGTCTTCGTGCAAGTCAACGGAAAGGGCCTGCGCGATGGGCTATACCTCGCGGGCACCATCGAGGGAGGCCAGGCCGATGCGGCCATCGCCATGCCGCGCAGCGCGCTCACCGATGACGGCGCCCTCTACACGGTGAAGGACTCCTTGCTAGTAAAGAGCCCCGTGACCATCGTGCACCAGGGCGTGGAAAGGGCCGTGGTGCAGGGCATCCCGGATGGCCGGCTCGTGGTCACCGACCGATTGAGCGGCGCTTTTGAAGGCATGCGCGTGGCACCCATCAAGCCATGAA
>DAORNP010000006.1:14093-16389 GCA_035441065.1 Flavobacteriales bacterium
CACGGCATACTTCCTCAAGTACCGCGTGGCCGCGCTGGCGGTCATGATATTCTTCCTGCTGTTCGGCGTCATGGGCTTGATGCGCACGCGCAGCTCGCTCTTCCCCGAGGTGGAGAGCCGAGTGATCCAGGTGCAGGTGATCTACCCTGGTGCCTCGCCCGAAGAAGTGGAGCAGGGCGTTGTGCTGCGCATCGAGGACGACATCAAGGGCGTGAGCGGCGTGGAGCGCATCAGTAGCGTGAGCCAGGAGAACGGCGGCATCATCACCGTGGAGGTGGTCAAAGGCTACGACACGGATGTGGTGCTGCAGGACGTGAAGAACGCGGTGGAGCGCATCCCTCAATTGCCCGAAGGCATGGAGCCCATCCGCACGGTGAAGGTCGAGAACATCCGCCCGGCGGTCACCTTCGCCCTCACCGGCCAGGGCATGCCGCTGAAGGCGCTGAAGAGCGCCGCCCAGCGCGTGGAGCAGGACCTGCGCGGCATACCCGGCATCAGCAAGGTGGAGGTGACCGGCCTGCCCGAGGAGGAGGTCGAGGTGGCCTTCCGCGAGCTCGACCTGCGCGCGGCGAACCTGACGCTCGCGCAGGCCTCTGCCGCGCTTCGCGCCGCCAACATCGATGTGACCGGCGGCAAGGTGAAGACCCCTGACGAGGAGCTCCTGATCCGCGTGCGCGACAAGCGGTACGATGCCGACGGGCTCAAGGCCATCTTGATCCGCAGCAGCGCTGACGGCCGCGCGCTGCGTCTGCAGGACATTGCCGAGGTGCGCGACACCTGGGCCGACGACCCCGCGCGGAATTACGTGAACGGCGAGCCCAGCGTGGTGGTGAACGTGAGCAGCACCGTGAGCGAGGACATCCTCTTCATCGCCGATACCACCCTGGGGTTCATGAAGGCGCTCAACGAGCGAGGAGGTCCCATTCGCGCCGAGCTCATTGTGGATGCCACCACGGTGCTGCGCCAGCGCATCGACATGCTGCTCACCAACGGCGCGCAGGGCTTCGCGTTGGTGCTCATCACCCTGGCGCTCTTCCTCAACTGGCGCCTGGCCTTCTGGGTGGCGCTCAGCATCCCCGTCTCCTTCGCTGGCATGTTCATCCTGGCGCCGGGCTTCATCACCATCAATGTCATGAGCCTGTTTGGGATGATCCTGGTGGTGGGCATCCTGGTGGACGATGGCATCGTAATCACCGAGAGCATTTATCAGGAGCACGAGCGGGGACTACCGCCGGTGAAGGCGGCCTTCGTCGGCATCAGCAAGGTCATCGGCGCGGTGATCAGCTCGGTGCTCACCACGGTGGCGGCCTTCACCACTTTCTTCTTCATCGAGGGCCGCTTGGGCGATTTCGCACCGGCGCTGGCCTTCGTGGTCATCGCCACGCTCATGGTCTCGCTCGTTGAGGCCGCGTTCATCCTCCCGGCCCACGTAGCGCACAGCAAGGCGCTCCACGATCCGAAGCGCAACCGCTTCGAGCTGTTCATGGACGGGGTGATGGGCCGACTGCGTGATCGCCGCTACGGCCCCTTCTTCGACCGTATTCTGCGCAACCGCACCCTCACCTTCGGAATCGCCTTCTTCGCCCTGGCACTCACGGTGGGCTCGGTGGGCGCGGGCATCATCAGGACCACCTTCTTCCCGGTGATTGAGCGGGATGATGTGATGGTTGAGCTGGAGCTGGTGGCCGGCACGCGCGAGCACATCGTGTTCGCGGAGCTGCAGCGCATCGAACAGCTGGCCTGGCAAGTGAATGACGAGCTGAGCGCCGGTAGGCCCGACAGCCTCGATGTGGTCCTGAAGGTGCAGACCATCCTGGGCCCGCGCGCCGAGCAAGGGAAGCTTAACATCATCCTGCTCGATGGCGAGCAGCGCGGGTTCAAGGCGGAAGAGGTCACCAACCGTTTGCGCGAGCGGGTGGGGCAGGTGCCCGGTGTGGCCAATCTCACCTTCGGCCTCGCAACACCCTTCGGCAAACCGGTGAGCATCTCGCTGCGCAGCCATGACCTGGCGGAGCTGAATGCGGCTAAGGGCGAGCTGCGCGACGAGCTGCAAAAGCTGCCCACGCTGCGCGATGTGGTCGATAGCGACCGCCCTGGCAATCGCGAAGTGGTGCTGCAGCTGAAGGAGCAGGCCCGCCTGCTGGGCCTCACTACCCAGGAGGTCATCGGCCAGGTGCGTCAGGCCTTCTTCGGAATCGAGACCCAGCGCGTGCAGCGCGGCGAGGATGAGGTGAAGATCTGGGTGCGCTATGATGAGCGGTCGCGTGCCTCATTGCGCGACCTTGAGGACATGCGC
>DAORNP010000006.1:16399-18133 GCA_035441065.1 Flavobacteriales bacterium
AGATGGCCGTGCCTTCCCGCTGAGCGAACTAGTCAGCTACCGGATCGAGCGGGGCATCCGCAGCATCAGCCACCTCGATGGCAAGCGCGAGGTCCGCGTGGAGGCCGATCTGGCCAGCAGCGTGCAGAGCGCCACCGATGCACAGGCCCTGATCCGCTCCGAAGTGATGCCAGCGATCCTCGCGCGCCACCCGGGGCTGAGCTACAGTTTCGAGGGGCAGGGCGAGCAGAGCCGAAAGGTGGGCGCCTCGGCCGCGCGCGTCATGCCCATCACGCTCACGATCATGGTCTTCCTGATGATCCTCGCGCTGCGTTCCGTGCCGCAGGCGGTGGTCATCATGCTGGGGCTCCCGTTCGCCTTTATCGGGATCGCTTGGGGCCATTGGATCCATGGCGTGCAGATCAGTCTGTTCAGCTTCTTCGGCATGATCGCGCTGATTGGCGTTATGGTTAACGATTCGCTGGTGCTGCTCAGCACCTTCAACGCCAACTTGAAGGAGCGCATGGGCTTCCACGAGGCGTTGCGCTCCGCCGCGCTCTCACGCCTGCGCCCCATCCTGCTCACCTCGCTCACCACCGTGGCCGGCCTGCTGCCCATCACGCTCAACCGCAGCTTCCAGGCCCAGTTCCTCATCCCCATGGCCATAACCGTGGCTTACGGCCTCCTGCTCGCCACCTTCGTCACTTTGGTGCTGTTGCCCGTTTACATCACCGTGCTCAACATGCTGCGCCGGTCCATCTTCTGGCTCTGGAACGCCCGCTGGCCATCGGCGGAGGAAGTGGAGCCTGCCGTGCAAGAACTGCCCTATGAGAACCTGGAGGAACATCGCGCTTAGCGCGGCGCTTGCTGCCGCTGCTGCCTCTGCGCAGGACACGCTCTCGCTGGATGCCGCCATGCGGCTCGCTTTGGTGAACGAGCATGGCATCCGCCTCGCGCGAAACGAGGCGCTCATCATGAAGGAGCAGGCCTCCGCAGGAAATGCAGGTCTGTTGCCGCGCATCGAGGCCAGCGGCCGTGCCAATTACACCAATCAGGATACGCGCCTGGATTTCGTTGAGGGCATCCCCGATGTGGAGCGCGATGGCGTGGAGAGCAACACGCTCGCTGGGCAACTTGGCCTCACCTACACCCTGTTCAATGGACTGGGCAACTTCGCCACGCACGAGCGCGCGCAGCTGAATGCGCGCATCGCTGATCTTCGGGAGCGCGCGCAAGTGGAAGCCACGCTCCTGCAAGTGGTCGCGCTCTACTACCAGCTCGCGGCCTTGGAAGAGGATGTGGCCATCACCGAGCGGATACTCGCGATCAGCAACGATCGGTACGCGCGGCAGGAGGGGAGGGCGGCATTGGGCGGCACTGGGCGCCTGGAGCTGCTCAATGCGCAGGTGGACCTGCAGGGGGATAGCAGCGCATGGATACTCGCCGCGCAGCGCCGTGAACGCACCGTGCGCGACCTGAACGTGCTGCTGGGCCGCTCGCCGGCAACTTATGTGCTGGTGTCGCGGAAGGTGAGTTACGCGCAGGGCCTGAGTGAGGAGTTGCTCGTGCAGGAAGCCTTGCGGGGCAATGCGCAACTGCAAGTGGCCGCAACGCAGGTGCGCGCGTCCGAGGCGGATGGGCGCATCGCCAAGGCCTTGCGCTGGCCGCGCCTCGATCTGAACGCGGCCTACGGCGTGAGCGATCAGCGCAACGAGGTGGGCATCGTGCTGGGCACTTACACGCGTGGCTTCAATG
>DAORNP010000006.1:18175-20451 GCA_035441065.1 Flavobacteriales bacterium
CGCAGGTGGAAAGCGCACGTTTGCGTGCCGAGAGCGCGGCCCTCGCGGAAGAGCAGGCCCGCTTGCAAGTGGAGCGCGATGTGCGCAATGGGTTCACGTCATGGCGCAGCCAGCGCGAGGTGCTGCGCATACAGCAGGAAGCAGCGCGCACGGCGGAGCTGAATTTCGAGCGCACGAGCGAGCTGCATCGCAGCGGACAGATCACGGCCTTGCAGTTCAGGCAGGCGCAGCTCGATCTGGCGAACGCGCGCCGGCTCGCGGTTGTGGCGGGCTACGAGGCCAAGGTGGCGGAGCTGCAGCTGTTGCGCGCCAGTGGCGGTCTGTTAGACGCCATGGGTATCGTAGGCCTCCGCTGAAGCGGCCGGGCGCCGCATGCGGAAGAGCACTTCAAAGGCCGCATGCCCCTCCGTGCGCATGTGCAGGCTGCCATCGAGCTGCTCAGCCAGGGCCTCAACGATCTCCAGTCCCAGCTTGCCCGGTCCGCTCAGGTTGCCATTCGCGGGAGGAACGCCGTTGTTGCTCACCACTAGGCGGTACAGGTCGCCTTCCACATTCGACGCCGTGATAGCGATATGCCCGCCCGTTGCGTGCGGGAATGCATGCTGGTAGGCATTGTTCACCAACTCGCACACGATGATGCCCAGTTCGATGGCCGTGTCCTGATCGCATTTCAGGCCGTTCGTCGTAACGCCGATGCTCACGGTCGTGCGCATTTCGCCGTGCATGGCCGCAATGGAATCGGTGAGCTGGCGGAGGAAGCTCCCCAAGCTGATGTCGCGCAGGTCGGGCTGGTCGTAAAGGCGATGGTGAACGAGCGCGATGGTGTCGATCCTGCGCTTTCCACGGAGGAATTCGTCGCGCACATGCGGGTCGTCGAGCGAGGAGGCCTGCAGGTTGAGCAGGCTGCTCACCACTTGCAGGTTGTTCTTCACGCGGTGATGCACCTCCCTGCTCAGCACATCTCGCTCGCCAAGGGCCTTGTTGAAGCGATGCTGCAATTGGCGGGTTTGCAATTCGAGCAGACCGGCAGCGCGGCGCCTCTGCCTGCCACGCCAAGCGAGCAGGGCCAGGAGGATGGCCAGGGCCACCACGACCATCGCTGCGATGATGCTCGCTTGCCGGTCGGATGCGGTCAGGTCGGAGTGCGGTGTCGCATCGATGCCGACCACCGTGTAGAGCTGGCAGCCATTGAGGTGCACGGGGCTCACTTGCACGGCATAGGGTCGGCCGGCGTGCTCGATGTGGATGGCCTTGTTGAACTTCCTGGCAAGCCAGAGGGGGAGTGCCTGCGAGAGCACCACGGCCATGGGCTCTTCGGAGGCGGCACGATTGCTTGCGTACACGCGGCCGTCGCCGTTGATGAGCAGTATTCCATTGCCGATCATGCTCGGCGTGCGCGAATCGATGGCTGCGGCGCGCCCGAGGTCGATGTCGATCAGCAGCACGCGGAAGCCTTGGTCTGACTGGCCGCCGCGTATCACGTTGCTTACTTGCACCACCCGTTGCACGCTATCACCGAACTGACGCTCGCCCCACACGGGCACCTCGCGGCTGTTCTCCAAGGCCTTGCTGAACCAGATGCGCTCGCGCGGATCGTAGTGCCCGAAAGCATGCAGGGGTTGCCCGATGGAATCGATCCCATCATCGGTCACGGCATACGCCATCGGCACCGTGTCGATGCTGCTCTGCACGGTGCGCACCAGCATCAATCCATCGTCGTTCCGGTAAAGGCTCGTCTCGTTTCCGAATTCGTCGGCCAAGCGCACAGCGATCATGGGCCAGTGCGAATGCAGCAGCGCTTTCCAGCGCTGGATCAAATGGTCCTCATCGATCCTTTCCGCGATCGCTGCCGATTCCTCGATCGCATCCTCCTGCCATTCGTGGAACATGGCATCCACGCGCACGGCCAGCATCTGCTGCGCGCGCAGGATGTCGAGGCCGACCAGGTCCTGGGCACGTTGTTCCGTAGCGCGATGGTGACGCCAGAGCAACCATCCTGCAAGCAGCAGCACCGCAGCGATCAGTGCAGGAAGGGAACGGTCTATGAGTTTGCGACCTGTCACGGGCAAGGAGCCTTCGTCACTTCTGTGCGGGTCACCTCCACTTGGGTGTTGCCATCCTGGATCTGCGCGGTAGTGAGCCGCTCCGGAACGAATCGGATGCCGTTGAGCCGACCCATGAGCAGCATGCCGGGTTTCAGGCAGGTATCGGCCTCGAAGGTCTCCATGGTGCGGCCCTGGTAATAGAGGTCTATGGCCAGCGCGATGGAACGGTCG
>DAORNP010000006.1:20582-28192 GCA_035441065.1 Flavobacteriales bacterium
GCCAGTATGGATGCGGATAGGAGGAGGAACGGGGCTTTCATGCGGCAACGGTGCTCAATGCGGCAATGGTGCGATCCACGTCATCGCCAGTGATGTCGAGGTGAGTGACCATGCGCACCTGGTGCGGTCCGATCGCGAAGCAGCGGATTCCCTTCGCCTCGAGTTGCGCCGCATGCTCCTTGGCGCTGTGCCCACCCTTCAGGTCATAGATCACGATGTTGGTATCAACAGGCATCACGCGTTCGCACCAGGCCATCGTGCCAACAGCATGGCCGATGCGCTTCGCGTGGTCGTGATCATGGGTGAGGCGTTGTACATGGTGGTCCAGTGCATGCAGCCCCGCCGCAGCGAGCAATCCTGCTTGCCGCATGCCGCCGCCGAAGCGCTTGCGCACTCGTCGCGCTTGATGGATGAGGTCTCGGTTGCCGATGAGCACGCTGCCCACCGGCGCGCCCAAGCCCTTGCTCAGGCAGATGGAGATGCTATGGAAGACGGCGCCCCATTGCCCGGGCTTCGTGCCATCGACGGCCATGGCATTGAACAGGCGCGCGCCGTCGAGGTGCAGCGCCAGGCCTTGCGCATCGCATGCCGCACGGATGCACTTCACTTCCTCGAAGTCCCAGATGGCACCGCCACCGCGATTCACCGTGTTCTCGATCACCACCAACTTGCTGTTGGCGAGGTAGGCGGCGCTGCGGTCGTTCACGGCGGCAAGCACATCGGCGGCGGTGAAGCGGCCACGGTCGGCCGGGACATGCTTCACGCTGCAGCCGCTGTTGGCCATCATGCCGCCGCCTTCATAGCGATACACATGAGCGCCTTCTTCGCAGATCACCTCATCGCCCGGCCGTGTATGCACGTTGATGGCGATCTGATTGGTCATGGTGCCGCTGGGGCAGAGGAGCGCGGCCTCGTGGCCGAATTGCGCGGCCATGCGCTCCTCAAGCGCATTAACCGTGGGGTCCTCGCCGAAGACATCGTCGCCGAGCGGTGCGCGCAGCATGGCCTCGCGCATGGCAGGCGTAGGCTGCGTAGCGGTATCAGACCTCAGATCGACGATGCGCATGGCGACCGGCCCAAGATAGCGGGCGGTGGCAGCTCGCTAGTGCAGGTGCTTGTGCAGCTCGATCAAGAGGGGCAGTTCGGCCTTTCCCACGCCGTGGAAGGCACTGGCGACGGCATCGGCGCAACGGTAGATCAGCTCCTTGCGCTCGGGGGCAAGGTCGTTGCGATGCTGCGACATGTAGGCTATGAAGGAGTCGAACGCGCCATCGGCCGATGCCCCGCGCTCGGCCAGCACATCGAACTCGAATTCGGTGATGTAGGCTTGATCGGTGCCGAAGTGGTCGGTGCTCACTTCCTGCGGCACCAGCTGCTCGCTCACCACTTTCTTGAGCGTGCGGACCTCCTTGTCAGACACCTTGCCGTCGGCGGCTGCGATGGCATACAGCAGACGCCCCAGTTCCTTGTAGAAGAGTTGTGCTTCCATGGCCGTGAAGGTGCTGCAGGCCGAAGGTAGGCCGCCTGATAACCGTCACTTCACGCGCGCCAACAGCAATCCATCGCGCAGCGGAAGCATGACCTGCTCCAGTCGTTCGTCGTCGCGCACCAGAGCGGCGTAGCGGATCAGCGCACGGGTCTGCTCATCGTGCTGGCCTGCTGGCCGGAGCACCTTCCCGCTCCAGAGCACGTTGTCGGCGATGATGAGGCCGCCCGGAGCCATGCGGCCGATTACGGCCTCGAGGTAATTCGGATAGTTCTGCTTATCGGCGTCGATGAACACCAGGTCGAAGGGCGTGGGCAGTTCCGGGATAACCTCGAGTGCAGGCCGATGATGCTGCGTGATGCGATCAAGCATGCCCGCCTTCTCGATGTAGCGGTGAACCATCTCCGGCAGGTAGGGGTCGATGTCGATGGTGTGCAGCATGCCGCCTGGTGCGAGTCCCTCGGCCAGGCAGAGCGCGCTGTATCCCGTGTAGGTGCCGATCTCTACGGCGATGCGCGGGCGCGCCAGTTTGCTCAGCATCGAAAGGAAGCGGCCTTGCAGGTGGCCGCTCAGCATCGCTGGCATCTGCACCTTCTCGTGCGTCTCTGCGGTAAGCTCCTTCAGGTACCACGGCTCATTGCCGCTGTGCGCCTCGCAATACGCCTCGAGGGCGGGGTCGATGAATTGCATCAGGGGAGCTTGATGAACTTGACGTGGGCGTCTCCGTCATTCAGCTGGAGGGTCAGTGCGTACAGGCCCGAAGGAAGCCGTGAAGCGTCTATTGGTCCTCCATTCGATGCGATGCCTGAAGAGACCGTCCGGCCTGTTGCGTCATGCAGGGAGTAAGGAGCAACAGGTGCACCGTGCGGCCATTTCAACCTGAACTCATTCGAAACCGGGTTCGGCCACAACTGGAGGAGCTGCTGGTCTTGCTCATCAACGTTGTTGAACACTTGCATCGTCCACCAGTCCTGCCGCCTGGTCATGGTGCCATCGAGCCCGAGCCCGAAGTGGATGAACCCGCCCAAGCAGCACCGGGTTCCCACAACGCCGCCGCGCCGCGCGCCTCCGGGGAAGGGATCCAGCACGCTCCAGTTTTGCCCGTTGAACCGCCACACGTTGTCGTGTATCTCGCCCCACGAGCTGCCGCCGCCAACCACCACGCCGAAGGCCGCTTTCGCGCCGAAGCGCGGCGCAGGCATCGCTGGGAGCGCGGACCATTGAATCGAACCATTGAAGTAGTCAACGCTCCAAACATCGTCGAGCACGTTGCCGTCGGCATCCATGCCACCATAGATTGTTCTGCTGATCGCATCGCTGGCAGCACGATGCCGCGCAGGCGCCGGCGCATTATCCAGTTGCTGCCAGGTGTTGGTCTGCGTCCTGAAAAGCCAGGCTTCGCGCGTAGGCGATCCGCTGCCTAGCAGGCCATACGCAATGAGAAGGTCCCCGTCCAAGTTCATTGCGACAGCTGCGTAGCGTCCTTCACTCGGCAACGAGGGCATCTGTGTCCAAGTGTCACTCGTCTGGTCATAGCGCCAGAGCTCATTCAGCGCGCCACCGCCATCGATGCCTCCGAACAGGTAGCCCTGGTCATTCACATCGACCGCCGCGCAGTACTGCCGGGGTGATGCAGGCAAGGATGCCACTTGCTGCCATTGCCACCCGTCGGATCGCCACCAATCGTTCGTTAGCCCCCAGCCCACTTCCATGCCCGTTCCGATGTAGGTGATTCCTTGGTTCAGGGTGAATGATGCCGCATCATCCCGCGCCGTCCCCGGGAAATCAGGAAGCTGCTCCCAGTTCCACTGCCCTACGGAGAGCGCAGCGGTGAGCGAGAGCCCTGCGGTACAGCCCCATCTCGTCATGTGGACGAAGCTAGTTCCGACGAAGCGCCGGTCGCATTCATGTTTTCCACTTCACGCTTGTTGTGGTTCATTCCAGTGCTGGGAACGTCAAGTGCATCGGCATATTTCCTTTGGTCCATGCCGCGCAAGCCCGCCATCGATGCCCTCACGCTCTTCGACTCGCTGGTTTACACCTGCCAGTACCGCGTGAGCATCGATGTGCCGAGCGAAGCGTTGGCCTGGGTGATGCAGTGCCGTCATGCCTTGCGCGACCGCATCGGCCGGTTCGAGTGCTTCTACCGTTTGCCCGGCATCACCTTGCTCGAGACCGAGCTCCCGCCAGAGTATGAGTCCGCGCTGCGCGATGCGGTGGAACGCGGGTCGAAGGGCCTGGGAGGCTTCAAGCTCCGGCTCAACGGCATATTGCACACCGACGACCGTAAGCGCATCTATGTGGGAGCCGAGCCCATGGGCGGCTTGGCTTCACTGCAGCAGCGCTTGGTGGATCATGTGCGCGCCAATAAGCGCATCCGCAAGCTCGGGGTGGAGGCGCCGCAACCCATGCTGTTGATTGCTGGCCCATTGAAGGCCGCGCAATTCGAGCAGGCGTGGGAGATGCTGGCCAAGGAGACGTACGCCGGTGAGCGCTCCGTATCGGACCTCACGCTGATGAAGCGGGAGGTGGCCGATGATTCGCTCGATGAGCACGTGCGCAGCTTCAAGCTCGAAACGCTGGTCTGATGCTCACCCTGCGCGCTTATGGCCTATTGCTGAACGATCCACGCACCCATGTGCTCGTGGCCGATGAGTTGATCAGGGGGCAGCGCATCACCAAGTTCCCCGGCGGAGGATTGGAATTTGGTGAAGGCTTGAAGGAGTGCGTGGTGCGGGAGATCCGCGAGGAGATTGGCATTGAAGCGCTCGATGTGCAGCACTTCTATACCACCGACTTCTTCCAGCAGAGCGCCTTCCACAGCAAGCCGATGCAGGTGGTGAGCGTGTATTTCACGTTCCGCGTGTCGGATGCGGCTGCGATACCGGTTGTGGATGATGCCTTTACCGGCATCAATGGTCCGGGTGATCAAGAGGTCTTCCGCTGGGCGCCGCTCACCCTCGATGCGGAAGCGGCGGTCTCGCTGCCGATCGATCGCCTGGTGTGGCGCATGCTGCAAGTGGGGCGTTAGGCCCCGAGCCGCTTCATCACCAATGCATCCACGCGCTCGCAGAGCTCCTCCGGGCCATAGGTGCGCCAGCGCAGGTCGTTTAGTTGTCCGCCGAGGAGGAAGTACTGGTCGATGTTGGCGCGTTGCAGATCATCGAGCACATGCGGCCTGAAGTTGAGCAGGGCGATCCAGCCATCGGCCTCGCTCACCTCCTCGAACCACTCGGCGTAGTATTCATCGTCGCTGTGATGGAAGTTGAGCACGTTCTCGCCGATGAGGATGAAGCGGCCGATGCCATGGGCCATGAGGTGCTCGATGATGTTGCGCTTCAGGATCATCACATCGTTATGCAGCAGATCGTTCCATTCGCCGATGAGCTCGATCACCGCATAGCCCTCGTCATAGTCGGCGTATAGCACCTTCATGTAGAGGGTGCTGCTGCCGAAGGCGTCCCACTGCGGATGGATCAGATGGTCGTACACCGCCTGCGTGAAGTAGATCTCGCTGTGTTCGGTGCCGAAGAAGGACGAGCGCTCATCCTCCTCAGCCGTGTACATGTGCCGCCAGTTCCAGTAGGGCTCGATGTCGTGCATCGGGGCGAAGATCGGTCTCGGGCGGAGCCGTGCGGCTACAGGGTGTGGCCGGCCTCGATGGCGCGGCGCACGCTGCCGTAATGCCGGAGCATTTCGTTGGCCTGCGCGTAGTCCACGTGCAGGCTCTCCATCACCATGCGCGTGCCGCGGTCGATGAGCTTGTTGTTGCTGAGCTGCATGTCCACCATGCGGTTGCCCTTCACGCGGCCCAGCTTGACCATCACGCTGGTGCTGATCATGTTCAGGATGAGTTTCTGCGCGGTACCGCTCTTCATGCGCGTGCTTCCGGTGACGAACTCCGGTCCAACGGCCGCTACGATGGGATGCTTCGCGGCTTGCGTGACCGGGCTGCCTGGATTGCAGGTGATGCACGCCGTGAGGATCCCTGCAGCATTGCAGCGCTCGAGCGCGCCGACCACAAAGGGCGTGGTGCCGCTGGCGGCGATGCCGATCACGGTGTCATCGGCGCCGATGGCGTGCTCCTGCAGGTCGCGCCAGCCTTGTTCCGTATCGTCCTCAGCGAATTCGACCGCCTTGCGGATCGCGGTATCGCCGCCAGCGATCAAGCCTACCACCAAGCCGTGCGGCACGCCGAAAGTGGGCGGGCATTCGCTCGCATCCACGATACCAAGGCGTCCGCTTGTGCCCGCGCCGAGGTAGAAGAGGCGGCCACCGCGCATCATGCGCTCGGTGATCGCATCCACGGCGCCTTCGATCGCGGGTATGGCCTGGGCCACGGCATCGGCCACGCGTTGATCCTCGCTGTTGATGCCTTCGAGCAGTTGGCGGGTGCTCTTGTGCTCCAGGTCGCGGTGGCGCGATTCGCTCTCGGTGATGCGGTACATGCTCATGGCACAAAGAAAAGGGCCGCCTCGCGGCAGCCCTTCTCCAAGACGAAACGAGATGGATCAGTCGAGCATGAGCTTGCGCACGATGCGACCTTGCTCCAGTTCAAGCTCCACCAGGTAAGTGCCTGCAGTGAGCCCGTTGCGCTCGATCACGAAGCGCTGGGCAGCGGGATTGCCAGAGGCCACCACGCGGCCATCGATGTCGAGCACGCGGAAGCGGCGCACGAGGCCTTGCTCGCTCACCACGTTCACGTTCTCGGTGGCAGGATTCGGGTACACGCTCACGCTTGCACCGCCGTCCACTTCATCGATGCCCACGAGCGAGCACGGGCCGAGCTGCAGCGCGCAAACGATGCGCGGGTTCAGGTAGCCCATGACGGTGTCGAGGTAGGCGCGGCCCTTGGTGGGGCTCATGTCGGGGTTGCTGGCGCTGCTGGCCTGATGCGCAGTGATGGCGGGCGGGCCTGCGATCACGACGGTTTGCGCGATGGGGCTGTTGGGGTCCCACCACTGCCAAGGGCTGGCTTCTTCCTGCGCTGGGGCGGGCCATGCGGGACGCACCACCGGGAACAAGCCCTCCACGTCGGAGCGGATCTGCACCGTGTTGGCGCCGTGGGTGACAGGAGTGCCATAGAGCGAACGTGCACGTGCCGTGAAGGGGTTGGTGCTGGGCAGCGGCTGTTGTTGCCGTATTGGTTCGCGAGCTCCATGAAGAGGTTGCTTCCTTGCACGGGCACAACGGGACCTCCGGTAGTGGGCACGATCACGATGCCCTCGGTGAAGGGCGCGAAGGGATCGAACACGGTGTGGAAGGCCACCATGGGCTGATCGCCGGGGGCGAGCCAGCTGGTATCAGCAAGCGCACCGCCCATGTTCACGCAGAATTGGGTCTGGCTGTTCTGGCCGTTGGGGCGGTAAAGCGTGAGCTGGCCGTTCAGGCCTTCGATGTCACCCACAAGAGCGGGATTCACGAAGCTCACGGTGGGGTCGAAGGGGTCGGGGCGGAACTTCTCGATGTAGAGCTCTTGCACATCGTCGAGCGTCGCATGCGCCAAGGAGATGTAGCCGCCGGTGCCCTCACCCATCACGATGATCTTGTTGGTGTTGATGCGGTAGGTGCCGGCGTTGGCCTTCATGAAGCGCACGCACTGGCGCACATCGTGCAGTGCCCGGTAGATGGCATTGAGCAAGCTGCCACGGCGCTCCAGCTCAGTAGGGGCCAGGGGATTCCAGCCCAAGCGGTAGCTCATGCTCACCGCTACATAGCCGCGCTTGGCCAAGCGGGTGCAGCTCTCCACGGCGCAGCTGTCCTTACGCGTGCCATTCGGGCTGCCATTGATGGGCGGGGGCAACGCATTGCCCGTGTGGATGTAAACCACCAAGGGGCGCTCCGTCTCCGTGTCGATGCTCTGGCTGGGCTGATAAACATCCATGCGCACGTTGGTCACCTTCACGGCCGTGCTGCCATCGGCAGGGTCGAAGTATGCAGCAGGGATGGGGTTGCCCAGGGTCACGGCTGTCTGCAGCTCTGTGACGTTGGCGTTCACATCTGGCGAGGCCAGGTTGCTGGTGAGGAAATCGATGTTGGTGCCGTAGATCACATCCGGGGTGATCGTGATGTTGGCACCGCTGAACACCTCGGTGAGGTATCGCTGGGCCGTGGCGGCCGTGCC
>DAORNP010000006.1:28202-28589 GCA_035441065.1 Flavobacteriales bacterium
GCAGCGCTGCACCGGCAAGGAGTAGGCTTCGTTTCATGTCTTGCGTGTTTGGTTAGACCCGACCAAGGTAGGCGCGCCCATCGCACGGTCTGACCGTGACGCGCGTGATTTTTCCAAGGGGGCTGTTCAGGAGCCGTGCTCAGCGCCTGTCCAGCTCGTAGATGAGCTGCACGTAGGCCAATCGGCCCACGAAGGGACCGCCGTAAACCATCCTCACCCGGTTGTCGAAGGCGCGATCGGCTTTGTCGCTGCCTTCCACATTCGGGTCGAAGAAGGGCACCAGCCCGAAAAGGTTGCTGCCGCCCACTTTCACGGTGAGGTGCTGCGCGGGGAATTTCACGTTCACCTGCGCATCGATCATGTCGTAGCTGGGGATGGGCCCGGTGA
>DAORNP010000006.1:28618-28892 GCA_035441065.1 Flavobacteriales bacterium
ACGTACTTCCAGTTGATGCCGAAGCCGAGGTTGGGTTTGCCGCTGAAGGGCACCTTCATGTCGTGCCCGGTGAAGCTCAGGTTGAATTTGTTGCGGGGCGTGTTGAAGGCGGGGATGATCGGGTCGTCGTCGCCGGTGACCAGCTCGTTGTAGCTGTAGTTCACGCCGTAGGTCATGCGCTTGCGGAAGTAGCTCACGCCGAGGTTGGCGCCCTGCGTGCGCACCGTGGTGGTGGCGTTGGCCGCCACGCGATAGGCCTGGAGCCCGCCCTCAG
>DAORNP010000006.1:28997-34359 GCA_035441065.1 Flavobacteriales bacterium
GGCATCGATGTAGAATTTCTCGGCATGTGTGCCGCGGTACCCTGCTTCGATGGTGCGCACCTGCTCTGGACGTAACCGGTCCACGTTGAAGTACTCGAGCTTGCTCAGGCCTTCGAGCAGGGTGGGCGAGGAGCGGTACGCATTGAAGCTCTCGATGGTGAACATGCTGTCGCGACCGGCCTCGAACTGACCATCCACATTGCCCAGCAAAAGCGCGCGGCCCACATTGTAGTAGAGGTACTGGTCGGCGAGGGTGGGGTTGCGCACAGCGCTGCTGAAGCCAATGCGGAAGGTGCGGTCCTGCTGCGGCGTGTAAACGAAGGAGAGCGCAGGCGAGAGCAGCGGCTTGAAGTTCTGGTTCTTGTCCAGCCGCAAGGTGGCCGTCATCTTCATCTTCTCCTGTAGCAGCTTCTTCTCCAGACCGGTGTACAGTCCGAACTCGCGATTGCGGATCACCACATTGCCGGTGTCACGGAAGATGGTGCCCGCGCTGTTCGGCATGTACTGGCGGAAGCTGCCGCCCACAGCGATTTCGCCGAAGGCGGGCTTGAAGCGGTATTCGCCCATGGCATGCGCCAGCGCGCTGCGGTCGAAGAAGAGTGAGCCGCCCTCGGTAAAGCGCCTGCCGCGGATATCGTCGAGCTTCTCATTGAAACGGTCGGTGCCCGCGATGTAGGTCGGATTCAGCTCATTGTTGTCGAGGCGCGCGATGCTGTCGGCCACTTGATCGTGGTAGCCGGTGAAGAGGGCCTGGTTGTCGGCCACGAATTGCTGGATGTAGGCATCGTACGCCGCAGCGCTGGTGATGCCCGCACCGGGCGCTTCCTGCACGGTGATGAAATCGGGCCGCTCGCTATTGATCCGCGGCTTGATCCAGGTCTCCCACAGCGTGAAGTACTTGATGTTCCATTCCTGTGTGATGCCAGCCGCTTCCTGCAGCCTTACGCCCGTGGTGAAGATGTCGTAGGTCCTGCCCGCATCCTCGCCGGTATAGTAGCCGCGCAGGAACCACTTGCCCTCTTTGCGCAGCTCCAACCGTTGCTGCCAGAATTGCACGCCATCCAGGCGATAGCGGTTCTCGCCTTGATACACGGTGCTGCCCGTGCTGTAGTTGGCGGCCGCTATCACTTCAACGCTATCCGTGATCTTGTAGTGGAGCGAAAGGCCAGCTTTGAGGTTGTTGGTGCCGTAATCGACCAGGTCCGCTTCGCGATAGCCCGGCCGCAGGAAAAGCCCAAGACCCGGATAGGTGCGCCGGTCGAATTGGTTGTTGCTGAAATCGTTGTTCACTGTCACGTTCTCGTCGCCGTAGATGTTCACGGCGTCGTAACGACCGGGATTGCCCGGCTGCGTGGGGCTGTTGCTGGTTGCACTGTAATCCTGCGCGTACCAATCCTCTGCGCGCATGCCGAAGACGTTCAGCTTATAGGCGAAGCGCTGCTTGCCCTCCTTATCCTTGAAGACCTGCGCCCAACGCACGGCGCCCTCGAGCAGGCCGCGCTCTCCCCCTTTGGCGCTCACGCTCAATCCAGGGAAGAGCCATGGGCTTTTGGTGGTCATGTTGATCACGCCGTTGAATGCGCCGGGGCCGAAGTAGGCGGTGCTGGCGCCGGCGATCACATCCACCTTCATCACATCAAGGTCGCTTGCGCCCAGGAAATTGCCCAGCGAGAAGTTGAGGCCGGGGCTCTGGTTGTCCACGCCATCGATCAGTTGCAAGGAGCGCACGGGGCTGGTGCTGTTGAATCCGCGCGTGTTGATGACCTTGAAGCCCATGCTGGCCGCTGTCATGTCAACGCCCTTCAAGGTGCCGAGGCTCTCGTAGAAATCGCCGCTGGGCGCCTCACGGATGGCGATCACATCCATGCTCTCCACGGTGAGCGGCGCTTGCTTCTGCTTCTCACTGATGCGGCTGCCCACCACTTCGGTTTCGCCCAAGAGCACTTGGTCGGTCGCCAGTTTCAGCTTCAGCTCTTTGTCGAGGCTCTTCACCACCAGTTCCAAGGGCGTGTAGCCTATGTAGCTCACCACCAAGGTGTAGGGCGGCAGCTCATTCACCAGCAGCTCGAAGCGGCCATCGATGTCGGTGGTGGTGCCGGTGGTGGTGCCTTTCAGCATCACGTTGGCGCCGATGAGCGTCTCGCCGGTGGTGCCGTCGCTCACCACGCCGCGCAATTTGTATTGCTGTGCCTGGACGGCGGTGGCGCAACAGCAGCAGGGCAGGAGCAGGCGGATTATCCCGCGCAGGAACGTTCGCAGTGGCGGCATGCGGTGCAGGTTGCGCCGGGAAGATAGAAGCGGGATGCGAAGACCGATCAACCCTTCACCTGCCGCAGCTTCTCGGCCACATCTTCCGGCAGGTATTGGAAGAAGGTGTCGCCGCGCAGTCCCAAGCGCAGGGTCTCCAGAGGGATAACTTCTTCCGGAGCGATGTTGCCCAGGTTCACATTGGCGCCGAGCTGCTTGATGAACCAGACCTGCTGCCCTTTCTGCGGCGCTTCCCACATGATGCGCTCGGCGGGCACCTTGGACAGGATGCGGTTCACGAGCTGGGTGTGGGCGTGACCACTGGGGCGGTAGATGCCAACAGTGCCGCTCTCGCGCGCTTCGGCGATCACCTTCCAGCTGCCGGCCTCGAGCTCGGCACTCATCATGTTCACCCATTTGGTGGGGCTGATCAAGATGCCGCTCTCCTTGCTGCCCACTTCGCTCAGCACCGTGCATTGCTTCGACAGCTCGCCGATGTAGCGGCACTTCTCCTTCTGCGACATGGTGATGGAGCCGTCGCTCACCTCTGCGGTGTCGAGACCGAGCTGATCGATCAGTTTGCGGAAGTCCTTGAATTGCCCGCGCGCCACGAAGGCCTCGAACAGCGTTCCGCCCAGGTACACGCGGATGCCTGATTTCTGGTAGAGCTTGATCTTCTCCTTCAGCTTGCTGGTGACGAAGGAAGTACCGAAGCCGAGCTTCACCAGGTCGATGAGGGGGCCGCTGGCCTCGATGAGGTCCTCGGCCTGCCGGATCGCGAGGCCTTTGTCCATGACCATGGTGAGCCCATGGTCGCGCGGCTTCACCGAGCGCTCCGGGATGTGCGTGAGCTGATAATTCATGGTGAGTAGAGGCCCAGGAGGTGGATCACCTGGGGCATCGCTGCGGCCTCGGGATAGTGCTCGATGAACTGGGCATGGCTGGCGTGATCGGCCATGAGTGCCTCTTCGAGCTCGAGCAATCCTTGCTGCTGTTGGCCCGCGCGCAGCAGGTAACTGGCCAATCGGTAGCGGAAGCGCGGATTCAGGCGATGCACTTGATCGCCTTCGCGCAGTTTCTGCAGTGCGGCTTCCGGGCCTTTGAGACCGAGCAGCAGGTCGGCGTGGTCGAGCCAGCCATCGAGGTTGCCGGCTTCGAGGGTGTTCACGCGGGTGTAAGCCTCCAGTGAATCGGCGTAACGCTCGGCACGGCCCAGTGCATTGGCATAGTAGTACCAAGCATCGCCGGAGTCGGGAGCCAGGCGCACGGCCGTCTCCAGGTCCTTCACCGATTCGGCAAGCTTGCCTTGGATGTCCTTCACCACGCCGCGGCCTACCCACGCATCCACCCAATTGGGGTCGAGGGCGATGGCCTGGTCGTAGTGGATGAGGGCCTGCTCGTAACGCTCCATCTTCTCGTAGCACTCGCCGATGTAGCTGAAGATCACCGCTTGCGGGCCTTCGATGGCCAACGCTTCTTCGTAGCAGGTCACGGCACCGGCGTAATCGCCCTTCACCAGCAGGTTGCGCGCCTTGGTGAAGAGCGCCGAAGAGAAACCTTCGTTGATGGCGAGGCAGAGTTCCAGCGCTTCGATGCTCTCATCGATGCGGTCGAGGCGGGAGAGGGCGTTGCCCAGGCTGTACCAGGCCACCAGGCTGTACGGGTGGTCGTTGGTGAATTGGCGGAAGAAGGCCACCGCGCTCTGGTCGGCGCCGGTGTGCTCGAAGCAATGCGCGAGTTCGTACAGGAGGCCTTCGTTCTCCGGGTTCACCTCCAAGCCGCGCTTCAGCAGGTCGATGGCCTCGTCGTGCTTGCCCAGGCTCTCGTGCTCGAAGGCGAGGTCGAGCAGGATCTCGTCATGGCCTTCGTCGGCGAGGTCGAGCGCGCGTCGGTAATGCTCAATGGCGCGTCGGTAGTTGCGCAACTGGCTCTGGATGCTGCCCTTATGCAGGTGCACCTCGGCGCTCCATGGCTCCAATTTCCCCAAAGCATCGAGCACCTCCAGGGCCTTGTTCAGGCGACCGAGGTTCATGAGCACCACGGCCTCGCTGTACATCAGCTCCACCGATCCCGGGTGCTGCGCCATGGCGAAGTCGAGCGCTTCCTTGGCGCGACGGGTATCGTTCTCCTGCAGGTAGTGGTCGATCACCAGTTCGAGGTCCTCGACATCGAAGAAGGCCTTGGTGCGCTTGCGCAGCATGGCCTCATACCGGTCCACGCAGCCTTGCTGGTGGTTCCGGTGCGGTGGCGGGCGATGGCCTTCGTTCATGCACTTGGCGCTTGCGCGCCATCTGCGCAAAAATAGCGGAAGCCGGATTGGCGCGCTTGGCGCCTGATCAGCTTATGAACAGATTGCGGGTGACCTCAGAGATTCTTCAGCAGCCAGTCGGTCATCAGCTCGTACAGGTGCAGGCGTGTCACGCCGCCGCCGATACCGTGGTTGCGGTCGGGATAAACGAACTGGTCGAATGGCTTATTGGCCTTGATCAGCGCATTGGTCATCTCCGCGGCGTTCTGGTAGTGCACATTGTCGTCGGCGAGGCCGTGGATCAGCAGGTAGTTGCCCTTCAGCTTGGCGGCATGGAACACCGGGCTGTTGTCGTCGTAGCCCTTGCCGTTGTCCTTGGGCAGGCCCATGTAGCGTTCGGTGTAGATGCTGTCGTAGTAGCGCCAGTTGGTAACGGGGGCCACGGCGATGGCGGCCTTGAAGAGGTCGGCGCCCTTGGTGATGCACAAACTACTCATGTAGCCACCGTAGCTCCAGCCCCAGATGCCGATGCGCTCCTTGTCCACCCACGGTTGCTCGCCCAGCCACTTCGCGGTGGCGATATGATCCTCCGTCTCGTACTTGCCCAGCTGTCCGTAGGTGATGTGGCGGAAGTCCCGTCCGCGGTGGCCAGTGCCGCGCGGATCGACGCACACCACCACGTAGCCCTTCTGCGTGAGCATGGTGTGCCATAGGCTGTTGCGGCCGCCCCAGTTATCGAGCACCTGGTTGCTGTTCGGTCCGCTGTATTGCGTTACCAGCACCGGGTAGCGCTCACGGCTCTGGAAGTTGGCGGGCTTCATCATCCAGCCGCGCAGCTCCACGCCATCGGCGGTGGTGAACTGGAAG
>DAORNP010000006.1:34377-47931 GCA_035441065.1 Flavobacteriales bacterium
ATGCCGTACTCGGCGGTGGTCTTCGCCAGCTTGGCGTTGTCCTTCAGGGTCTTCACCAGTTTGCCGCTGCCATCGTGCAGGGTGATTACGGGCGGCGTGTTGCGCGTGCTGCGGGTGTTGATGAAATAGCGGAAGCCGGCGCTGAACTCGGCGTCATTAACGCCGCCGATGGGAGAAAGCTGAATAACGCCTTTCCCGCTCAACGGCGTTGCCAGCACCTCTTGATTCTCCGGCGCGCTCTTCGCTGCAGTGAATAATACGCGCTGCCCTTTCTCATCCATGCCCTTCACGCCGATCACATCCCATGCGCCGCGCGTGAGTTGCTGCTTCGATCCATCCTTCAGGTTCACCCGATGGATGTGGTTCCAGCCGTCCTGCTCGCTGGTGAGGATGAAACCGCTGCCATCGGCCAGGAAGAAGAGGTCGTCCGTGACTTCCACATAGGTCTTGCTCGTCTCCTTGTACACTTCGGTGGGGAGTGGCCGCGCCTTGGTTCCGGGCGGCGGCAGCTTCACGGTGCAGATCACCTTCTCGTTCTGCAAGCGGTTCAGGCGCATGAACCAGGGCTCGCCCTTCGGGGTGAAGCCCAGCCGTGCGATGTAGATGTCGGTTTCTTCGGTGCCAAGCGGGATGCTGTAGGTGAGCCCGCCGCTGAGGTCGCGGATGTGCAGCGATACCTCGCTGTTGTCCTCGCCGGCCTTGGGGTACTTGAAGCGGTACTCGCTCGGATAGAGCTGGTTCTTGTACAAGGTGAGGTCGAATTCCTTCACGCCGCTCTCATCGCTGCGCAGGTACATGAGCTTGCTGCCATCAGGGCTCCACGCATAGCCCTGCACCAAGGTGAATTCCTCTTCGTACACCCAGTCGGTGGCGCCGTTGAGCACTTTGTTCCATTCGCCATCTGTGGTGATCTGCGTCTCAGCCATGGTGCTGAGGTCCACCACGAAGAGGTTGTTGTCGCGCACGAAGGCGGCCTTGCTGCCATCGGGACTGAAGGTGGCCAGGCGTTGCTTGGGCTTGCTCACATCGCTCAGCGGCACCAGCTTCTTGCTCGCGCGGTCGAACACGTAGTTGTAGGCGAAGGAGCTGTAGCGGTAGATCGGTTCGCTGCCGGTCTCGATAATCAGTTTCTTTTCATCGCCACTGAAGCTGTAGCCTTCGATCTCGATGGGCTCTTTGGCGCCTGCGGGCACCAGCTCGCTCGCCTTCACCAAGGTGGCCACCTTGGCGCCGGTGCGATAGGCGTATTGGTTGATGGCGGCTTGCCCGCCTTCTTCCTCGAGCACGGTGTAGTGCAGGCCGTCCTTCATGCTGGCCAAGCCGCCCACGAATTCGGCGCTGAAGAGCGGGCTGGCCCAGATGTCCTTGTTGGTGAGGGCTTGCTGTGCGGTGGCGGTGTGCAGCAGACCCAAGCACAAGAGTGCCGTAACGGAAAAGAGGCGTGCGTTCATGCAATCATTTGAGGGGCGGGCAAGGTAGCTGCGTGGTTGGTTCCGGGCGCGGCGGACGGTCATTCAGGGCACTGTCCATCACCGTGCCCAACTGAATCCTCACCCACTCCGAACCCCGCCCCCTCCTGGCTGTTACTTCGCAGCATGCTCGGCCATCGTTTCAGCAAGTACGCACCGCCGCGCGACGACCGCACACCCTTCGAGCAGCTGCTGCCGCTCTTCCTGGAGCTGCTCACCCACACCAGCGGCGATGTGGAAGAAGCGCTCGACTGGATGGACGAGCTGGATAAGGAGCACGAATTCTACACGAAGGATTACGGCCGCAAGGAGTTCGAGGCTGACCTGCGGAAGCACGGCATGATCGGGCGTCCCACGAAAGGCGGGAAGGCCCCGCTTACCGGCAAAGCGGAGAAGCTCATTCGTGAGCGCGCGCTCGACCAGGTCTTCGGCAAGCTGAAGAAGAGCGAGCGCGGCAGTCATGGACTGCGCAAGGCCGGCCCCGGCGATGAGCCCACAAGCGACCGGCGCGCCTTCCGCTTCGGCGACCGCATTGAGCAGGTGGCCATGAGCGACAGCATCCGCAACGCCCAGCAGCGCGGCATCGACGACCTGCGCATGAGCGAGGATGACCTGGAGGTGATCGAGACCGAGCACCAGAGCGCGTGCGCCACCGTGCTCATGATCGACATTAGCCACAGCATGATCCTCTACGGCGAGGACCGCATCACGCCAGCGAAGAAGGTGGCCATGGCGCTGGCCGAGCTGATCAAGCGCCGCTATCCGAAGGACACGCTCGACTTCGTCGTCTTCGGCAACGATGCGTGGCAGGTGAGCTTAAAGGACCTGCCCTACCTGCAGGTGGGGCCCTTCCACACCAACACGGTGGCGGGGCTCGAGCTCGCCATGGACCTGCTGCGCCGACGCAAGGTGCGCAACCGCCGCATCGTGATGATCACCGACGGCAAGCCCAGCTGCATCAAGCGCGACGGCGAGTACTACATGAACAGCTTCGGGCTCGACGACTTCATCGTGGCGCGCTGCCTCGATGCCGCTGTGCGCGCCCGTAAGGCCCACATGCCCATCACCACCTTCATGATCGCGCAAGACCCCTACCTGCAGCGCTTCATCGAGCGCTTCACCGAGGCCAACCAGGGCCGCGCCTTCTACACCGGCCTGCAAGGCCTCGCGGACATGGTGTTCCGCGATCACGCATCCAACAGGAAATCATCATGAGCACCAATCGTAAGGGCGGCGAATTCGCCGCCCCGACCAACCTCGGCGAACTGAAGAAGAGCGGCTACGCGCCACGCTCCGTGAAGGCCGAGCTGCGCTACAACCTCATCGCCCGCATCCGCAGCGGGCAGCCGCTCTTTGAGGGCATACACGGCTACGCCGATACCGTGATCCCCGCGCTGGAGCGCGCGATCCTCGCCGGGCACAGCATCAACCTGCTCGGCCTGCGCGGGCAGGCCAAGACGCGCATGGCCCGATCGCTGGTGCAGCTGCTCGATGAATGGATACCAGTTGTGGCCGGCAGCGAACTCAATGATGATCCGCTGGCACCTATCTCGCGCTACGCCAAGGACCTCATTGCGGAGCACGGCGATGCCACGCCCATCGCCTGGCTGCACCGCGATCAGCGTTACACGGAGAAGCTCGCCACGCCCGATGTGACCGTGGCCGACCTCATCGGCGACAGCGATCCCATCAAGGCCGCCAACCTGAAGCTCGATTACAGCGACGAGCGCGTGATCCACTTCGGCCTGGTTCCGCGCAGCCATCGTGGCATCTTCGTCATCAACGAATTGCCTGACCTGCAGCCGCGGATCCAGGTGGCGCTCTTCAACATCCTGCAGGAGGGCGATGTGCAGATCCGCGGCTTCAAGCTGCGCCTGCCGCTCGACATCCAGTTCGTGTTCACCGCCAATCCCGAGGACTACACCAACCGCGGCGCCATCATCACCCCGCTCAAGGACCGCATCCAGAGCCAGATCCTCACGCACTACCCGGAGAGCATCGAGACCGGCATGCGCATCACCGCCCAGGAGGCGCGCGTGGCGCCCGAGCAGGCCACCCGCGTGCGCGTGCCCGACCTGCTGCGCGTGCTGGTGGAGCGCATCGCCCTGGAGGCGCGCGCCAGCGAGTACATCGATCCGAAGAGCGGCGTGAGCGCCCGCCTCACCATCAGCGCGCTCGAGAGCCTGATCGGTGCTGCCGAGCGCCGAGCGCTGCGCAACAACGAAGAGCGGACCGTGGCGCGCATCGCCGACCTGTGGGCGGTGGTGCCCGCCATCAATGGCAAGATCGAGCTGGTGTACGAGGGCGAGCAGGAGGGCGCCGACAGCGTGGCGCGCATCCTCATCGCCACCGCCATCCGCAACGTGTTCAAGGAGCTCTTCCCCGATGCAGTGAAGGCGCGCCGCGCCGCCGAGCAGGCCAGCCGCAAGCCGCAGGGCCGTGACGATTATTCAGCCTTGCTCGAATGGTTCGACAACGACCAGCTCGACCTCTTGGCCGATGCGCCCGACAAGCAGCATCTGAAGGCGCTCGATCTGGTGCCCGGCCTGCGCGAGAAGGTAGTTGCGAAGCATGGCTACTTGCAGAAAGACGAGGTGCCGCTGTGGATGGAGTTCATGCTGCACGGTATGGCGGAGCACAGCCGCATCGGCCGCAGCAAGCTCACGCAGGGCCATCGCTTCGGCGATGTGCTGGGCGCGTTGCTCAGCGGCACCGTAACTGAGGAGGAAGAGCAGGATGAGTGAAGCGACGTTCTGGTCAGGAGCGCGTGAAAAGCGCATGCGATCCACTCAACAGTTGATCAGTGCCGTCTAGCGCTGCTACCTGCGTGAGCGAGCACTGGCCAGCCGCTCATTGCCTGCTTTCATTGCCCGCAATGCACCAACTGGTGCAGGGCTGTCGCATCGCCTTGCGCGGCCCGCTGGCGCAGGATGGCGCAGCCCTCATCCTTGCGGCCCGAGCCGATCAGCGCGATGCCGCGATTGGTTTGCGCCATGCCATTGCTGGGGTCGCGCTGCAAGGCCTGTTGCAGATCCTCCAAGACCCAAGCCCAATGCTCCTGATTGATACGGCAGCTGGCGAGAAGAGCGCCATGAAGAGCGGGCGGTTCCACACGCTGAAGTAGTGCGTGTGGTCTTGTCAGGCCTCCCGCGCATGGAAGTAGCGCGACACGCAGTCGCCGTACCATGGCGCATCGCTCAGGAAGCCATGGGCAAGGCTGGCCAGCAGGTACACCCCGATCCAGCCGAAGGCCCAGATGCGTCCGCTGCCATCACCATCCGTGACAGGAAGCAATGGCCGGGCGATGAGCCAGCAGGGCAAAGCGCTCGTGGCGTGCTGCATGGATGGTGATGAACGCGAAGATGCCGAAAGGGATGTAGTGGAGGGCGTAACCAATGTTCTATTGCTGCTCCGCTTGGTGGGGAGCAGCTTTGTACCGCTCCTGACCGCGATCCTTCCGGCGCCTCTGGGCCTTCGGGCTTGGGGGCGCTGCCATTCAGCAGGGCACCATTGGCACCAGGGCATTCCAGTTTCCGACCGCACTTAGCCTATTCGAACTGCAGCTCCAGGACATGAGCCCCGCAGCCTTTCTGCGGGGCCCTGCCACCGATCAGATCATCGCATTCAACAGGGCTGCCCATTTCGCGGCGAGCTGTGGTTCGCCGTTCGGGAATGAGCCCAGCGTTTCCCGGTACAGCAGGAGACGGTGCTCGCTGGCTCCGGGCGCCTTCGGCGCGAAGCTCAGCTCCACGCGCTCGGTTCGCGCATCGGTCAGCTCGCCTTTCACGCTTCGGTCGTTCACGAGCAGGATGCACAAGCGCGCATCGGCGAGCGGTACGCGCAGCACAGTGTCTGCCTGCTCTTGCTGGTTGACGAAGTATAGCATCTTCTTCTCGTGGTCGAGGCCCATCGCTACCCGGCCCGCCACCTCGTGTCGTTGGAGTTGGCCTTGATGCGATCGGGCTGCTTGCCGGAGCAGATTGATGAGATGCGTGCGCTTGCGGCGACGGCTGATGTAATCCAGTACGAAAGGCAAGGCCAATAAAGAGATCGTGAGGATCAGCACGATCGCGGTGGCTCTATCCATTCCCATGTTCTTGTGGTTTTGATGAAATGCATGACATGCACAAGCGCCATGTGGGCGCTGATGTGCCTGGACCAATCCTCAGCCCATGCAGGGCCCGGATTCGATCACCGATGCACTACCAGAAGAAGTGGAAGGGGAAGAGCAGGCGGCAGCGCTGGCCTAAAGCCCGGGCGCTGTT
Organism: Flavobacteriales bacterium; assembly: GCA_035441065.1. Lineage (GTDB taxonomy): Bacteria > Bacteroidota > Bacteroidia > Flavobacteriales_F > PHOS-HE28 > PHOS-HE28. The sequence continues at coordinate 40,112 of DAORNP010000006.1, forward strand.
TTGCTCGAAGGCCTCGAGCAACGAGGGCGCTGGCTCACTTTGCTCGGCCGTGCCGCTTGCCACCACGTCGAGAGGGCAACGCTGTGATACAGCTGATGCGCTCGTGCCGGAGGTGGGAGTGAGGCTCTCGGGTGGTGCGGTGTGCTGCACCACGAGACCTGCAACACCGAGCTGCGGACTGCCTTGAAGACCATCTGAAGCGATCGGATGAGCGGCATGCGCGGCCGTGTATCCGCTGGGCACGGCTGCGACGCCCAGGAAGGATGCAATCACCAATGCCACGAGCTGCAGCATACGCCGACAACCGCCCGTGGGAGCGGTGCGCTGCACGTTTGAATGGGATGCCCTGAGCATTGCGGGCGCGAATCTACTTCGTGAGGTGGCCTGTGCCAGTGGTTCGTTCATCCTTCGACCGCATCAGAGGGCTCAAGCGAATGTGATGGACGATTGGCTGAGGACGCGAGTCCCGGCGATCTTCGCCGCCATGAACGCCTTTCAGGTAGCCGTGGCCGTGATGGCGGCCATCATGCTCTTCCTGTTCGCGCTACGCGGCTTCAGCCGCGAATTGCAGGTGGTGGGCGGCGATGCGCTGAAGCGCGCAGTGGGCCGCCTCACGGGCAATCGTGTCGGCGGTTTCGTTACCGGTGCGCTGGCCACGGCGCTGGTGCAGAGCAGCTCGGCGGTGAGCGCCATCCTGGTGGCCTTCGTCGATGCGGGCGCCATCGGATTCACCCAGAGCCTGGCCGTGCTGCTGGGCGCCAACGTGGGCACCACGAGCACAGCCTGGCTGGTGAGCATGAAACTCACCGGGCTGGGGCCGTTCTTCATCGTGCTGGGCGGATTCGTATCACTGGTGCCCTTCCGGATCAAGGTGCTGGGGCAGGCCATCTTCTACTTCGGCTTCATCTTCTTCACGCTCGATCTGCTTAATGGCGCCTTAGGGCCGATGCGTGAGCAGCCGCTCTTCATGCAATGGCTCGCACGAGCCGACGACCTGTGGATGGCACTGCTCTTCGGCATCATCTTCACGGCTGTGGTGCAGAGCAGCAGCGTGGCCGTGGGCGTTTGCATCCTCTTCGTGCATCAAGGGTTGTTGCCGTCGGCATCGGCGGTGGCCATCGTTGTAGGCGCCAACATCGGCACCACCAGCACGGCGCTCATTGCGGCCATGCACCTGAGCGCGGGTGCGCGAGCCACGGCTTGGGCCAATTTCCTGTTCAACCTCACCGGCGTGCTGCTCTACCTGCCGTTCTTGCACTGGTTCGCGGATTGGCTGCACGAGCGCACCAGCGGCCCGGCCATGACAGTGGCGTGGGCGCATCTCCTCTTCAACCTTTCGGTGGCGCTGCTCTTCCTCATCTTCCTCGGGCGTATAGCGCCCATGCTCCAGCGCTGGCTGGTGATCAACGGCAGCAATGGCGCATCTGGTGGATCGAGGGGGTGAAGCGGCCTCGTGTGAAGCCCCGAAGGCAACCGATTCTGCGCCACCTCGTCACTTCAGCGAATAATGTGAGCTTTGCCTGCGATGATGACACGCGGTAGCGCAAGAACGTTGGGCCAATGGGTGGCGGCGGTGGCCATCGCAGCATCGGTGCCTGCAAGCGCGCAAACCATCCCCTTCACCAGCGGGCCCATCCCGCCGTGCGACACCAGCACCTTCACTGCCACGGTTTCCGGCATTGGTTTCCTGGTTACACCGAGCTCGTGGAGCTGGGGCTATTACCTTGAAGATCTGCTAGTCAATATCACGTCCACGCATCCGCAAACGCTGCAGATCTCGCTCACTTCACCGCAGGGCACCACCTTGCTGTTATCGGCATTCAACGGTGCGGGCGGGCAGAACTACACCAATACGCACTTCACGTATTACGTCTGGAACAACATCACTGCATCGTCAGCGCCATTCACCAATTATTTCTGGCCGCAGGGCGGCACCTTCGAGGCGTTCACCGGGCAGAACGCCGACGGCATATGGACCATCACGGTGATCGATACCGCATGCGGCTCGAACGGACCCGACCCTGGAGGCACATGGTCGCCAGGCTGGTTCCAAGGCGGCACGGGCTCGGGTGCCTTCGCCTTCGGTTTCAGCAGCCCACCGCCACCGTGCTTGATAGATATGGGCTTGCAGAACGCCATTACCTGTGGCCAAGTGCAGCCGGTGGACCTGCTCAGCGGCTTCCAAACGGTCTGGTTCTGGGACCCGAACAGTTCAATTGATGTGTATGACCCGAGTTGGAATCTGGTTCCGCCGCCATATGTGGTCAGCAACCCGGGCACCTATTACATCTACGTGTACGACTGGATGGCGGGATGCACCTACGATGGATCCGTCTATGTGGCTGCGTTGCCTGAGATCAACCTCGGCCCCGATCAGGTTGTGACCCAATGCGATGGGGCAGGACCAGTGAACCTCACTGCGCTCTTCAATCTCACAGGCGCCACTTCGCACAATTGGACTCGTGATGGCGCACCCATCACGAACGCCATGGCCACCAATGCAACCACGCCCGGTGTTTACGTGATCACGGCCATGAACAATGGCTGCAACGATGTGGCGCAAGTGACCTTGAGCAATGCCGCAGCACCCGTACTGGGCCCCGATCAGGCGCTCACCATCTGCGAAGGCAGCAGCGCCGACCTTACGATCCTGTTCGACACCCAAGGCCTCGCTCCCGTGTGGAGCGTGGGCGGCAGCATCATCACCCCGCCATCCGTTGCGGCATCGCCTGCCACTTACACCATTTCTGTGACCACTGCTGATGGTTGCACCGATGCCGCTGATGTGGTTCTGAGCGTGCAGCCCTTGCCCGATCTCGGCCCCGACCAGAGCGCCGGGCTGTGCAGCGGCACCACGGCCGATCTCACCGCGTTCTTTGCTACGGATGGCCTGAATACCACCTGGACCCTGAATGGCAATGCGGTCGCTGATCCCACTGCGATTACCACAGGCGGCAACTACGATCTCATGGCGACCGACGCACTGGGCTGTGCCGACTTCGCCACGGCGGTGATTACGGATTGGGCATCGCCGGCCTTGGGAGCCGATGCGGCTGCTGGTATCTGCGCGGGCGAATCGGTCGATCTCACCAGTTACTTCAATACAAATGGTCTTGCGGCGAACTGGACGCTCGGCGGTGCAGCAGTGGCCAATCCGGCCGCGGTGAATGCCGCTGGCACATACATCCTCACGGTTGCCGACGCTAATGGCTGCTCCGATGGTGCGAGCGTGGTGGTCACCTTGTCCGCGAATCCTGTGCTCGGCCCAGATCAGCAGGTGACCGCATGCGATGGCACTACGGTTGACCTGACCACGCTCTACGCCACCGGCGCGAATGCCACGAGTTGGACCACGAACGGCGTGGCCGTGCCGAATGCGAACGCCGTTGCCAGTGGTGGCGCATACACGATCACCGTCACGAACGCGGCCAACTGCTCGGCAACGGCCGTGGTCACGGTCAGTTTCAATCCATCGCCTGCCTTGGGAGCCGATGTTTCTGCAGCCATCTGCGAGGGCACCAGCTTCGACCTTACGACCACGTACAGCACCAACGGCCTCACCGCCATCTGGTCGTTGAACGGAAGCGCAGTGGCGGATGCCTCCGCCGTTGCCGAGGCAGGCAGCTACGAGTTGGTGGTGAGCAACGCCTTCAACTGCACCGATACCGCGTGGTGCTCACTCGCGGTGAACAACAATCCTTCGCTCGGAGACGATCTAGCTTTCACGCTCTGCCCCTGGCAATCGGTTGACTTCACAACGGTTTTCCCTGTTGTTGGATTGAATGCCAGCTTCACGCTCAACGGCTTGGCCATTGCTGATCCAACTGCCGTTGCCGATAGCGGCGCCTACATCATCAGTGTTACGGATGCCGCGGGCTGCGCCGATGAGGCCATGGCGATGGTGACGAACATCGAGTGCCTCTGCGCCGCCGATTTCGAGGTGGAAGCGCGCTGCCTGCAAGAGCCCGCGCGCTTCACGCTGCTGGCCGATTCGGCTGTTGTATCGTCGGTGTGGGATTTCGGCGGTGCGGCAGGGGCCACCACGATCACGCATCCGGAAGTGTTGTTCGAGGCGGAAGAGCTTGTCCGCGTGACGCTCGAGGTGGAACTCACCTGCGGCACGGTGGTGGTGGAGCGCATGGTGCCCATCGTTGATTGCTCTGATTCTTGCAGGTTCTGGGTGCCCAACGCCTTCACGCCCAACAACGACACCGAGAACGATGTCTGGATCTGGCGGAGCGATTGCCTGCCCACCGATTTCACGGCGCTGGTCTTCAACCGCTGGGGCGAGGTCGTGTATGCCACCACCGATCCGCTCGCGGGCTGGGATGGCAGTTATGCAGGCATCCACTCGCCCGACGATGTGTACGTGTACAAGATCGGTTACCGCCTGCTATACCAGGATCGGCGCGAGGTGGTCGGGCATGTGGTGCTGCTGCGGTAGACGCGCCGGTGATGGCGGCAGCCACTAACGCTCCACGAAATCCAGATCCTTGCTGAAGGTCTCCGCACTGCGCCGCACCGCCCAGAACGCGCCGCCGATGCAGAGCAATCCGACGAGCAGGGCTGCAGTGATGTTGCCCACCGGGAACACGAGCGCGCGGAAGAGCATGGTGATGGGGTAGATGCTGCCGCGCACGAAGTTGGGCGCGGTGATGGCCACAGTTCCGCGCAGGTTGGTGCCGAATTGCTCGCTGGCCACCGTAGCGAAGATGACCCAGTAGCCCGTGGCCATGCCTAAGGCCAGGCACATCCAGTTGTAGGTGGCGATGCTGGCGCCGCGCATGCCGAAGAGGAAGCAGAGCGTGAGCGCGAGGTTGAGGCCGAGGTAGAGCATGATCACCTTGCGCCGGCTGCGCTGCCATTGGCTCAGCAGTCCGCTCAGCAGGTCGCCGAGGCTGAGGCCGATGTACGCGTACCGGATGGCGGTGCCGTTGATGCGCTGCTTGCCGGCCTCGTCGAGCGCGCTGGTATCGATGCCGAGCTCGGGCACGAACACATCCTGGCTCAGGCTCACCAGCAGCCCGATCACGTACCAGATGGGCACGCCGATGATGATCGTCTTGAGGTAGCGCAGCGCACGTGCCCGATCGCCGAAGAGCATGCGCAGGCTGCCGCGCTCCACCTCGCTCTTCTCAGCGCTCTTGTACAGCCCGCTCTCGAAGGTGCCCATGCGCAGCACCAGCAGCGTGAGGCCCATGGCGCCGCCCACCACATAGGCCACTTGCCAGTTCATCAAGCGATGGCCCGTGACCGATTCAATGAATGCGCTGATGCCTTCGCCATAGCCGCCCACGAGGCTCGCCGCCACGGCGCCAAGCGCGCCCACGGTGACCACGATCATGGTGCCCACGGGGCATGGTCTCGGCGATGAGCGTGATGCCTGCGCCCAGTTCGCCCGCGAGGCCCACGCCGGCGATGAAGCGTACCACGCCGTAGCTCACCAGGTCGAAGGTGAAGGCGTTGGCGATGTTGGCGATGGAATAGAGCAGGATGCTGCCGAAGAGCACCGTGATGCGGCCCTTCTTATCGCCCCACACGCCCCAGAGCACGCCGCCCACCAGCATGCCCAGCATCTGGATGTTGAAGAGGTCGATGCCGCGGTCCTTGATGTCCGGGTGGCCGTGGCCGAGGATGAACTCGAGGCTCTCGCGCTTCACCACATTGAAGAGCACCAGGTCGTAGATGTCAACGAAGTAGCCGAGGGCGGCCACGGTCACGAGCATCAGCGTGCGGCGGTCGAAGGCGCGGGAACCCATCAGGTGCGGATCACGGGAGCAGGTGGGCGAAGATGCATGTTGGGCCGGAATGGGAGGGGGCCATCGCTGGAGCGCCCATTAGCTTAGCTGCCACAAAACCATCAGTACCATGCGCACCATCATCCGCCTCTCTGCAGTGTTGCTTATCCCGATCGCCCTGGGCTCATGCGTCTCCAAGAAGAAGTACATGGCCATCAAGGGCAGCAACGACACCTTGCACAACAAGCTCGATAACTGTAACCGCGAGCTCGATGGCTGCCGTGGCAACCTGTCCGTGGCCGAGGCGCGCATCGCCGAGCTGCAGAACAAGAACGAGCACCTGCGAGACCAGGTGAATCAGCTCAATAACACGAACGCCGCGTTGCTGAACAACGTGAGCCAGATGGCCACCTTGAGCAAGCAGGAGGCGGTGAACCTGGAGAAGTCGTTGGAGCAGATACGCGAACAGGACCTGCGCATCCGCACCCTGCAGGACGCGCTCACCAAGAAGGACAGCGTGACCCTCGCGCTCGTCGTGAGCCTGAAGAGCTCCCTGGGCAACCTGAACGACACCGACGTGGTGGTGAACGTGGAGAAGAGCGTCGTCTTCATCGAGCTCAGCGACAAGATGCTCTTCCGCAGCGGCAGCACTGAGCTCTCGCCGCGCGCCAAGGAAGTGCTGAGCAAGGTGGCCACCGTGCTCAACGACAAGCCCGATCAGGAAGTGCTCGTAGAGGGCCACACGGACAATGTGCCCATCAAGCGCGATTGCTTCAAGGACAATTGGGACCTGAGCGCCTCGCGCGCCATCACCATCTCCCGTGCGCTACAGAATGACTACAAGGTCGATCCAGCGCGCATCACCGCCGCTGGCCGCAGCGAGTATGTGCCGAAGGCGGAGAATGAAACCGCCGAGGGCCGCAGCGCCAACCGCCGCATCCGCATCGTGATCCTGCCCAAACTCGACCAGTTCTATGGCATGATCGAGGATGGCTTGAAGATGGCCGCAGGGAAGTAGCCGGCGAGCGCTCTCCTGCTGAACCATCGACCGCTTGGCGCATGATGTCTCATTGATGCGCTCAGCGCCGCTTGCCGGTCTTGCGCTCGCGTTGCCAGCGGTTATGCCGCGCATCGATCTCGGTGCTGGCCCATACACCAATGGGAATGAGCACCAGGAACGAAACGCCCAGCAAGCCCAGCGGCAGGTCGAAATAGAGGATCACCGCGGCTAGCAAGAGGATTACCGTGAAGAAGGCCAATACGATGCCGAAGCAGCCCAGGGCCGAATCGAAGTAGAGGTGGTCGAAGTCCTCGTAACGCATGCGGCTAGCCTGCTCGGCGCGGTCGCGGGCCTCTTGCTGATAGCGGCGTACTTCGCGCTCGTAGCGCGGCTCGTTACGCGGTGCGGCACGGCGCGGGCTCGGGCTGTGGCGCGTCATGTCGTAGCGCAGTCGCTTGGCCGGATTGCTCAGCACCTCATACGCCTCGGTGATGCGCACGAAGCGCTGCTGCGCATCGGGCAGCGCCGAAACATCGGGATGGTACTGCTTGGCCAGATTGCGGTACGCCGCGCGGATCTCGTCGGCGGTGGCCTCGTGGCTCAGGCCCAGCGCGGTGTAGTGGTCCATGCAGCAGTGCAGTGCTCAAGGCAATGTTAGCGGATGGAATTCCAAGCGCTTTCCTCGGGATGCAAAGCGATGACCTCTCAACCTCCCATTCTGCGCGCTAGATTGCCAGCGCCATAACCCAACGAACCATCCATGAGGAAGACATTGCTCTATCTGGTCGCCTTCGGCCCCATCGCTGCCATTGCCCAGCAATCCGGCTCGCTGGACATCACCTTCGGCAACACCGGCATCGCCAGCATCGATTTCGCCACGAACCATGATGATCGCGGCCAATGCGTGCTGGTGCAGCCCGATGGCCGCATATTGATGGCGGGCGGTTCGCACCAAGGCAACGGCGTGCGCTTCGCCATCGCGCGGCTCATGCCTAACGGAACGCTCGACAACACCTTCGGCACCAGCGGCCGCGCCACCGCGCAGCTGGGCAGTCCGCCCAACCTCGACGATATCATCTACG
>DAORNP010000006.1:47948-50905 GCA_035441065.1 Flavobacteriales bacterium
GGGAAGATCGTGGCCGCCGGCCGCAGCTTCATCACGGGCGCTGGCTATCGGGCGGTGGTGCTGCGCTTCAACGCCAATGGCACCATCGATAACACCTTCGGCACGAACGGCATCCGCTTCGACGATATCGCCGCAGGGAACGAGGACTGCTACTACGGCGTGGCCGTGCAGGCCGATGGCAAGATCGTGGCGGGCGGCCTGGCCAAGTCGAGCAGCGATTTCGATGTGGCCGTGGCGCGGTACAACGTCAACGGCACCCTCGATGCCACGTACGGCACCAACGGCATCGCCATCCTCGACATCGGCGGGGCAGCGCCATGCTCCTGCAGCCCGATGGCAAGGTGGTGTTGGCCGGGGCGCATGGCAACCCCTCGGTCGATAGCGATTACCTCTTGGTGCGCTTCACCACGGCCGGCTTGCCCGATGCCACTTTCGGCACGAATGGCGCCGTGATCTCCGCCTTCAGCCCCAGCACCGATTGGGCATACAGCATCGCGCAGCAGCCGGATGGGAAGCTCGTTGCGGGCGGCCTGGTCACATCCGGTGTGGCCGCCAATGTGGGCGTGGCGCGCTACCTCACCAACGGCACCCTCGATAACACGTTCGACGGCGATGGCCTTGCGACCAACGCTTTCAGCGCGGCCTGCTATGCGCGCTCGGTAGCGGTGCTGCCCGATGGCCGCATCGTAGCGGGCGGCAATTCGTTGCTCGCGATGCTGGTGGTCATGTTCAACGCGAACGGGACGCCCGACCTCAACTTCAGCACCGATGCAGCGGACTCACCCGTGCTCGGCGGCAACGCCTTCGGGCACTCGGTGGCGGTGCAGCCTGACTACAAAGTGCTGATGACCGGCCAAGCGATACAGGCCAGCGCGCAGAACAATTTCATCGTGCTGCGCTACCACACGGGCGTGAACATCAGCGTGGAGGAGATTAGCGGCCTGGCCACCGCCTTGCAAGCATTGCCGAATCCGGCCAGCGAGATGGTGGAGCTGCGCTACGCCCTCAACAGCGGCGATCGCATCACCATCAATCTGGTCGATGCGCAAGGACGCCTGGCCGATACGCCTGTGAATGGCGCCTTCCAAGCCGCTGGTGAGCAACGCGTGCAATTCGGCCTCGGCGATGCCATCGCGCCCGGCGCATACACCATCACCATTGTCGGTGAGCGGGGTGTGCTGGGCAGCTTGCGGTTCGTGAAGGAGTAACCTGCGGTCTTCGTGCATTTCCCGTCGCCCTGTCGCTGACGAGTGGCTCGCCTGGTTTCAGGATCCGGGGAACCGACTCAGCGCTCATGGCAATGGTGGTTTCCTGTTCCCATTGGGTCATGAATGCGGTGCATGTAAGGTTCTTCAGATTCAATCACCAAGCTTGCAGCAAGGACCTTCGGAGTGGTGCTCCGAGGCGGTACAGGCGGTTCCGGCTCCTGCTGTTCGTGTAATCGAGTCACGGAACGGCTTCTGTCGAAGCTGTTCCGGAATGATGCGCATTTGCTGACAGTTGGCGAGAAGACCGAGGTGAGCCGGGCATGAACAGTATGATGATGTTCCTTCCTTCCCTGCTGCAGAGGCAACGGTGAAGCAACGTCCGTGATCGCATGCTGGACATCAGGTTTGAGGCCGTTCGCTTGTCCTTCGTGATCCGGCGATGGCATCGATGGGGAATACGGTGCTTGGCGCGTGGTGCTGATTCCCCGTAGTTGGGGCATGCTCGTCCCGAATGCGAGGCGCTTCGTGGCGGGATTCGAATGGCATTTTTTTGGGAGCCTCTATCCCAAAACCGATTCACCATGCTCACACCCATCAAGACCTGGAACCCGGCATTCGCCATCGGCAGCATCGCGCTGGTGGCTGCCACGGCCTGCAACCGCGGCCCCTCGGAAGCGGAGCTCGCCGCGCAAGCTGAAGCGAAGGAGCTGCGCACCGAGCTGCTCTCCCGCGATTCGCTCATCGCCGATATGTCGCGCTCGTTCGGCGACATCGAGGACAACCTGAAGCTGATGCGCTCCACCCAGCAGATCGTGGTGAGCGCCTCCTCTGAGGATAAGCTCACCACCAGCCAGCGCGACCGGATCCTGAATGATCTTCAAATGATGAATGGCCTGATGCAGGAGAGCCGCGACCAAGTGGCAGAGCTCACCAAGAAGCTCGACCGCAGCCGTGTGGAGTCCGGTTCGCTGCGCAAGAAGCTGAACGACCTGGATGCCGAGCTGGCCCTGCGCGATTCCGCCATCATGGAGCTGAAGGACAATCTGCTGGCCCGTGATTTCCGGATCGAGGAGATCAATATGCAGCTCTCCGACCTGGGGTTGGAGATGGCGAAGCGCGCCGCCACCATCGAGCAGCTGGGCAATGAGCTCCACACGGCCTATTACGCCATCGGAACACGGAAGGAACTGGCGGAGAATGGCGTGCTGCAGCGCCGCGGCGGTGTGTTGGGCGTGGGCAAGACCTCCGAGCTCAATGCCGCTGCGTCGAACGACAAGTTCAACCGCGTGGATACTCGAACGCTGGAACGGATTCCCTTGGGCGGCGAGAAGAAGAAGATCCACTTCGTGAGCGAGCATCCCACGGGGTCGTTCGAGGTGGTGGAGGAAGGGGATAAGCTGGCGTACATCCGCATCAAGGACGCTGATTCATTCTGGCGCTTGAGCCACTACCTCGTGGCCGAGGTCCAGTAAGGCCATCGGCTTCGAGACCAGGAAACGCCCGGGGGACCGGGCGTTTCCGCGTTGCAGTTGGCGCTCTGGGCCACTCCTGGCAGCAACGAGGCGAGTTGGTTGTTTCGCTGCCGGTTGAACCTGCTGCTCCGGGAATCGGCCCAAGGGCAAGGCTGCATTGGAGGCGATTGCAGCTGCCGATCTGAACCACGCGTTGCTGTGCCAAGAATGATGCGATAAGGCTGGTTGTTGCTGGTCCGTTCTCGCCAGATGCAGCTGTAACCGTCGGTTCGTGCTT
>DAORNP010000006.1:50944-52927 GCA_035441065.1 Flavobacteriales bacterium
GTCCCTTCAGGCACGTTTCATTGCTACGGAACGAAGTTGAACGAGGCATGCAGCGCAATCGCGATGGGCGTGGCAACTCGTGGAGGCGGCAGTCAATGCCATGAGGGCCGCATACGGGAGGTGCGGATGGTATCAATGAACAGCCGGTTGAATGCAAGGAGGGCGCGGCAAGCCGCGCCCTCCTCGAACGGATGGATGCAGTGAATCAGAGAAGGATGATCAGAATCAGCAACAAGATGATCAGCCCCGCTGTGCTGATATAGATGACCGTTCCGCCGCTGCGTGCGTTCAATTCGTTCATCTCGTGCTTCATGCCTTTCCAATCGGCACGCAAAGCGCGGCGCTCTTCCGCAGTGATCTCGGTTCGGTCGATGGCGATGAGCCTATCCATGCGCAGTTGAAGATCGAGCACATGCGTGCGGTCCGCTTCGGAAAGGAGGGCCAGGCGCTCGGCATCGACGGCCACTTCCTTCTTCGGTGCTGCGCATGCTGGCGCGGGCACCGCAGCGATGAAGGTGAGCGCTATCACTGCACCGCTGAATCGATTCATGGCCTTCTTGGTGGGTTGTTTTGATGGTTCGTGCGGTTGGATGTTCAGCGTACCAGCCGCAAGCGGGCGCCTGCATTCAAGCAGAATTGGTTCACCATGGGGTTGGTGCGGAAGGTCGCGCCCTCGAACACATCCGTCATGGCAATGCCGTAGGTGGCCTCCACGAACAATGGTCCCAGCGTTACGCCGCCGCCGAATCCGATCAGCCACTGCGCGCTTCGTGTTCGCACATCGAATTCATCGTTGGTGAGACGGGCGCTGATCGGGAAGAGCGCGGTGGGTCCGGCCATCACGTATGCGTTCACGACGGGCTCATCGGAGGCATCGAGCAGGTTGCGCCCTACCAGGAGCGGAACGCGCAGCGTGCGGTCGGTATAGCGGTACTCCTGGTTCAAGGTGCCCGCAGCGTCGGCGCTGTCGAGGGTGACCGTGGAGAATCCGAGGTTGCGCACTTGCAGGTGCGCTCCGCCTCTGACGAACCAGAGACTCCCCAGTTGGAGGTCGGCACCAGCCTGGTATCCTGCGCGACCGGTCCATTGCTCGTGGCCTGCCTCGCGCACATTGCTCATATTTAAGCCTCCCCCCAGACGCAGTTCCTGGGCGGAGAGCGCCGCCGCCGCCAGAAGGGCGGGAAGAGCGATGATCTTCATGGTGTTCATGGCCGTGTGGGATTGGTTGAGGTGAAAAGCGGTTCTAGTGGGTGCGGTCGAATAACCGCTTGCCTAGCAGAAGGCTCAGGATGAAGAGCACGAGGAAGATGAAGAAGAGCACCTTCGCGATGCCGGCGGCGCTGGCGGCGATGCCGCTGAAGCCGAAGACGGCGGCCACGATGGCGATGAGCAGGAAGATGGCAGCATAGCGTAGCATGGGCGAGTGGTGTTGAATGGTGGGGTCAGGCTTGTCTGATGAAGGATGGGCGAAGTCCCTGCCATCTTCGTCCAGTGCGGATTCTTCCGGAGAGCGTTCTAGATGGAGCGAAAGCACAGCGCTGGGTGAATGCGCTGTGTGCAGCAGCCAGAATGAATTGGAGCAGAAGCTGTGGTTCGCGGAGCGAATTCCCCGAAGTGGGGCGGGGAAGCCCCGCGCTACCGCCGAGGATTCGTGCTTTTCCAATGTGTCACGAGGAATCCAAGGGCAATGAGGCGAACGGGTTGGCGTGCGATTGCAGCCTACGGCCATTGGAATGGAAGCCTGGCGGTGTGATCTTGGGCGCGACCGCACGAGGATGTAGTAGGACATGCCTGCGCCTCGGCATCGGTTGTGGAGGCACCAAGCAACGAACGGCAATGGAAAGACCTTTGCGCATGGTACTGCTCGTGGATGATGAACCGGAGATCTGCACGTTGCTCAGTGCCATGCTCCATCGCAGCGGCGTGCCGAGCATGATCGCGCACGACCTGGCTGAAGGCCAGCGTGCCGTGGACAGCGGCAGC
>DAORNP010000006.1:52938-53283 GCA_035441065.1 Flavobacteriales bacterium
AGACGTGAACCTGCCCGACGGCCCTGGTTACTCGCTCATCCCGCTCATCAAGTCACGGTCACCTGGTGCCGTGTGCATCGCCATCAGCGCGGTGGATACCGAAGCCGAGAATGCCACAGCCGCCGGAGCGGACACCTTCGTACCCAAACCGCTCAACCGGCAGGCCATCTTCGGATCGCTGCGCCAATTGGGCTTCAACATCTGAACTGCCCGAACATGGCCAACGGAAGAATCCTCGTGCTGGACGACGACCAGGACCTCTGCATGCTGCTGGCGCGCTTGCTCAAGAAGGAGGGCTATGAGACAGAAACGGCTGGGCGTGGCGCCGTAGCGAAGGAGTTGCTG
>DAORNP010000007.1:0-2339 GCA_035441065.1 Flavobacteriales bacterium
CCAGTTGGGTCAGCCGCTAGGCGCTTGGGCCTTCCGTGGTACCGGCGAGATTTCCGACTTCGCGGTTCCCGAGCCCGGCAGCCTGGCCCTGTTCGGACTGGGACTGGCCGGCCTCGGTTATCGCGCCCGCCGCCAGCATGACCGGAATGGACCTGCGCAAGACCCTGCCCGCTGCCGCCACCGATCGCATCATCGAGACCTACGGCGGTGAAGTGCCCGAAGGCGAGGATGTCCGTGAGGCCCTCGCCACACGCTCGCCGCGACGCCAGGCCATTCTCGCCGATGGGTGGAAACTCATCGCCAATGAAAACGGCGAGCTGGAGCTCTACCACCTCGCCGAAGATCCCGGCGAGACGAAAAACCTGGCCGCCGACCAACCGGAACGTCGCGACGCCCTCCACACGCGGCTCAAGGCCTGGCACGAGCAAACGCCCCGCAACCAGTCCACGGCGGAAGACCTTTCCGAGCAGGATCTCCAGATGCTCGAAGCAAACGGCTACCTCTAATCGCCCCTTGCGGAATGGCGAATTAAGATATATAATAAATATATCTTTAAGGAGGCCGCAAACATGAGCCCAAATCCGCATGATGCCACCGCCACCCTTCGCGATATCGAATCGCCGGATGACGTGATACTGCTGGTCGACACGTTCTATCGGGCCGCGCTGATTGACCCGGTCATCGGCCACATCTTTGTCGACGTGGCGAAAATCGATCTCGAAAGCCACATGCCCCGCCTCTACCGGTTCTGGTGCGCCATCCTCCTCGGCATGCCCACCTATCGGGAGAATGCCTTCGCACCGCACATGCGTCTGCATCAGCTTCACCCGCTGGAGCCGCAACACTTCGAACGTTGGCTCGCCTTGTTTCATGGCACCATCGACAGCCTCTTCGAGGGGCCGACCGCCGAATTGGCAAAGAAACGTTCCCGCGATATCGCCACGGCCATGGCGGGCAAACTTGCCCACCTCGACCGCGCGCAGCCCCTCGCCGCGGTGGCGGATTGACTCAAGCGCGACGCCGCGCCACAGCCTTGAAATGTTATCGGGTGCCCGCTACACTGCGCGGACAGTTATCCAGCTTTACTGTCGCACCTGAAACACAACAAGGCAGACCCCATGAGCTCCAGGAAAAACCTTTCCCGTCGCGGATTCCTCAAAGGCGCCGCAGCCGCCGCCACCGCGCCCCTCTTCCTCCCCGCATGCGCCACCACGCGCCGAAGCCATCCCGGCGCGAACGACATCATCAATGTTGTGGCCGTCGGTGTGGGCTGGCAGGGCACGAGCAACCTGGAGGGTTTCCTGGGCAACAACACCTGCCGCGTCATCGCCGTGTGCGACATCGACGCGCAGCACCTCGCCGCCACCCAGGCCATGGTGAACAAGGCCTATGGCAACCAGGACTGCAAGACCTACCACCGCTTCGAAGAACTCTACGACCGCGAAGACATCGACGCCGTCAGCATCGCCCTGCCCGACCACTGGCACGCCATCCCCGCCATCGCCGCCGCGAAGAAGGGCTTCGACATCTACGGCGAAAAGCCCCTCGCCCACTCCTGGGCCGAAGGCCGCGCCATCGTGGATGCCGTGGACAAAAACAACTGCATCTGGCAGACGGGAAGCTGGCAGCGCTCCGTGGACAATTTCCGCCACGGCTGCGAGCTCGTGCGCAACGGTTACATCGGCAAGATCACCCGCGTGGAAGTTGGCCTCTATGACGGCTACTCCGACTACGCCAAGACCGGGGACCAGACCGCCTTCGTCCAGCCGCCGGCCCACCTGGACTACGACCGCTGGCTCGGCCCGGCGCAGGTCGCGGCGGTAGTCCTCCGTGTTCTTGAGGAAGGTGTTGAAGTTGCTGATGCCCACCACATCGAGCGCGCAGCGGATGCGATCAGCGTGGTGGACGCTTACGGCCAGGGTCATATAACCGCCGTAGCTGCCCCCGGTCACCATCACCCGATCGGCGTCAAGGTCCGGCTGCTGAGCGATCCAATCGAGCAGCGCGCCGATGTCCTTCACGCTCTCCTCGCGCTTGTACCCGTTGTCCAGGTCGAGGAAGGTCTTGCCATAGCCGCTGCTGCCGCGCACGTTGGGATAGATGATGGCCACGCCGAGCTCATTGAGGAAGTAGTTGTTCCGCCCCTGGAAGCCCGGCCGTGACTGCCCTTCGGGCCCGCCGTGGATGTTGATGATAACGGGCCGCTTGCCGCTGAAGCGCTGATGGGGTCGATAGAGGTAGCCGCTGATCATCCGCTTGTCGAACGAAGGCCATTTCACCAGTTCAGGCGCGCGAAGGCCGCTCACGTCCATGCCGCCCAATTCGCTCTCGGTCCAACG
>DAORNP010000007.1:2470-5534 GCA_035441065.1 Flavobacteriales bacterium
GCATGTTGGGCACTTCAGCGTACTCGAGCGTGCTTGCATCCATGATGTAGAGCTTCGAGAGACCATCCTCGTTGGTGGTGAAGGCCATGCGCGAGCGGTCGTGCGTGAGCTCGACCCCGGCCACATCCCAAGGAATGTTGGCTGTGATGGCCTTCAGCTTGCGCGTCCTCAGGTCATAGATGCAGAGCCGATTGAACTCGCTGTCCTTGTTGCTGATGAGGAAAATGCCCGTGCCATCGGCGTTCCATGCGATGGGGCGGTATGTCGTGCGCTCATCCTTCACAGGCAGCAGGCGCGTCTTCTCGCCGGTTGCGATGTCGAGCAGGTAGATGCGGCTCTCATTCACGGAGAGTCCCTCGCCCATCAGCAGCTGTTTATCATCGGCGCTCCAATCGCTCACGCCCCAGCCTCCACCCGCGTTCTCGGCTGCGACTCGGTCGGACGCGGGATTCAGCGGGTCCATGATGCGGATGTCACGGTCCTTGCCATTTCGCATGGTGCTGCTGTAGGCAATGCGCTTCTCATCCCGGCTCCAGGCCCCGCCACCGTTCTGCGAACGCTTGCCATCGGTGAGCAGCGTGGCCTTCCCGTCGGCATCCATGCGGTACAGCTGGCTGAACTCGTTGCCGCCGGCATCCTTGCTGAAGAGGAAGTAGCGCCCCTCGGTCGGCTCGAAATTGGCACCGCCCACGGCATCCTCATAGAAGGTGATCTGCGTGCGAGCCCCGCCGGGGAACTTCACGAGGTGCAACTGGCTGGTGTTCCCGAACCGGGTGCTGATGATCATCTCCTTGCGCGCAGGGTGCCAAGCGGCAAGCGAGGCGCCGCGCGATTCGGTGTAGGAGCGCACTTCACCGATGAGGCTCGCCGGCAGCGGCGGAATGTCCTCGGCCACGAGGTTGTCGGTGACGGGGATGGTCGGGCCTTGGGCCAGTGATGTGACCGGCAAGAGGAGCGCACACAGGATGTTCAGTGAGGCGATGGGCTTGAGCATGGCCGCAAGGTAGAGGACCGCCCAGCGGCATTCAGAGCATTTAACGCCACCTGCCATCCGTCATGCGCGCGGCTGGGCACGAACACCGATCTTCGCCGCCACAACGAACCGCCATGAAGAGCATCTACTCCGCCTTCGCCGCAGTTGCCATCACCCTGGCCTGCAACACAGCCCCCATGCCTGCAACCGCGCAAGACGTTCACAGCTACGGCGCCAAGATCACAGCCGACGGGGCCATGAGCGCCGCCGACTTCGCCAAGGCGATTAGCCAGACTGACAGCATGGCCGTGAAGCTTGATTGCGAGATCATCACCAGCTGTGTGAAAAAGGGTTGCTGGATGACCGTGAAGCTCCCCGACGGCCAGGACATGATGGTGCGCTTCAAGGACTACGGCTTCTTCGTGCCTACCAAGGGCCTCGAGGGCAAGCGCGCCGTACTGCAGGGCTACGCCACAAAGGAAGTGGTGGATGTGGCCACCCTGCGCCATTACGCTGAGGACGCCGGCAAGAGCAAAGAGGAAATCGAGAAGATCACCGAGCCGGAGCACAACCTCATGTTCCTCGCCGATGGCGTACTGATCACCTTCTGATCGCGTGACGATGCGGCATGCATCGCGAGCAAGGCCCGGGAGATTCTTCCGGGCTTTACTCTTCTCATGGATCCCGATCGCATCAACGGCCCAGACCGCTCACGACCTGAAGCTTGGTCGTGAATTGGCAATCACCGGTGCAGCGCTTGGCACCAATGGCATCGGCCTGCTTCTTCGCAACAGCAACGCTCGCAAACCAGCACCAGCCATCAACCTGGAAGGTGTGCCTGCAATGGACAGATGGGCAGTTCGGCAATGGCATCCGCGCGCGCACCGCGCCAGTAACGTGCTCTTCATGGGCGCGATCACCGCATCGGTTGCAGGTGGTTTCGTGCTACAAGGCAGCCACCGCCCTTTCGACCCGGCATTCATCACTGCCGAGAGCTTCCTGCTTACTGCCGGGATCACGAGCGTGGCCAAGGAACTCGTGCGTCGCCCGCGCCCTTATCGCTTCAACCCCGATGTACCCGCCAGCTTGCACCACCCGCGCGAGGACTACGTGAGTTTCTGGAGCGGCCACACCGCTAACACGGCTGCCGTCACCTTCACGACCGCCGCGCTTGTGCAGCGCTCCGATGCCTCACCTGAAGTGAAGGCTGCACTCTGGTCAGCGGCTATCGCAACGCCTGTTTGCATGGGCTACCTGCGCATGCGCGCTGGCAAGCATTTCCTCACTGATGTGTTGACGGGCGCAATCGTCGGCACGGCTGTGGGATTGACCGTCCCCTACTTTCACCGCCTAGCTGAATCGGAATAGCGACCATGAGCAACATCGCACTAGCCGTGCACGGTGGCGCCGGCACCATCGCCCGTGAACTGATGACGCCCGAGCGCGAGAAAGCCTATCGCGATGCACTGGAACTGGCACTGAAACGCGGCCATGCGGTGCTGAAGGAAGGCGGCGCTGCGCTCGATGCTGTGGAAGCCGCTGTTCGCGCACTCGAGGATTCGCCGCACTTCAACGCAGGCCGTGGCGCGGTCTTCAATGCCGATGGGCAACACGAGTTGGACGCCAGCCTGATGAACGGCAGCGACCTGCGCGCTGGAGCGGTGGCAGGCGTAACGAACGTGAAGAACCCCATCACCCTTGCCCGCCACGTGATGGACAAGAGCAACCACGTGCTGATCAGCGGCATGGGCGCTTTCGAGTTCGCGCACAAGCAGAAGGTCGAGTTGGAGGACGACCTCTACTTCTTCGACCAGTTCCGCTACGACCAGTGGAAGGAGACGCAGGGCACCGACACCTACCAGCTCGACCACAGCGACAAGGAGAAGAAGTTCGGCACCGTGGGCGCTGTTGCACTCGATGCGCACGGTCACCTCGCAGCCGCCACCAGCACCGGCGGCATGACGAACAAGAAGTGGCAGCGCATCGGAGACAGCCCCATCATCGGCGCGGGCACTTACGCCAATGATGCCACCTGCGCGGTTAGCTGCACCGGCCATGGAGAGAGCTTCATCCGCGCGGTGGCCGCGCACG
>DAORNP010000007.1:5580-8247 GCA_035441065.1 Flavobacteriales bacterium
GTGTGGTGGTGCACGAGAAGCTGCCGCCGCTGGATGGCGACGGCGGCCTCATCGCTGTGGATCGTTCCGGCAACATCGTGCTCGACTTCAACTGCACGGGCATGTACCGCGGGCAGGTGGGAAGTGATGGCGTCTTCAACACAGCGATCTTCCGCTGAGCTTCGTTCAGGTGGAAGGGAGCGCGCAGCAATCGGCATCCAGCCCGAGCTAGGGCCTCGGCTCAACAGCTTTACGCTTGAAACGAAGGTGGAAGCGCTTCTCCTTCGGCGTCTCGATCTCCTCTCCCAACAGATAGCCCCACGGCTCCAGTGAGGGCACGCTGTCGCACACCACCTTCAGCATGCCGGTGATGGGGATGGCCAGCAGCATGCCCGCCACGCCCCAGAGCATGCCGAAGCCCACGAGCGCCACCAGGCTCGCCAGCGGATTGATGCTCACGCTGCTGCCCACCACCTTCGGCGTGATCAGGTTGTTGTCGAGCGCCTGCACCACGAGCACCACCGCCAGCGCGGCGATGGCAGCGGTATAGTTGTCCTTGGTCACCAGCGCCACGAAGACCGGTAGCAAACTGCCGAGGAGCGCCCCTACGTAAGGGATCACATTCAGGATGGCCAGCAGGAAGCCCAGGAGCAGCGCATACTTGAGGCCGATGAGCGCGAAGCCTAGCGCGCACAGCGACCCGAAGATGAGCGCCACGGTGAGCACACCGCGCACGTACTTCCGCGAGAGCGCGCTGATGCGCACCATGACATCGAGCACGGCACCTTCACGCGTGCTGCCCAGACGCGTGAAAAAAATGCGGAAGCGATCCTTCAGCAGGAGGAACAAGAACACGTAGATCGGGATGGGCGCGATGGCGGCCAGCGCGGAGCCTGTGCCTGAAAAGAGCTTCATCGCTGCTTGACCGCCCCAATTCGCGAGCCCGCTGACGTGCTCATTGAACCAGGCCATCTGTTCGCGGCGATCCATGTCGGTCTGGTCCTGAAGCCACGCGAGGATCCCCTCCCCCTTCTCCGCGAAACGCTGCTGAAGCACCGGTAGCTCCTTGCCGAAACTGGAGAGCTGCCAGCCGATGACGAAGAAGAGGCCGAGCACTACTAGAACCAATGTCAGAGTTCCGATGAGCGCCCCCGCCCAGCGCGGCAAGCGCTTCTCGGTGGAACGCGCCAACGGCAGCAGCAGGAAGGCGAGCAATCCTGCTACAACCAATTGGAGGATCAGGTCGCGGCCATAGAAAAGCACCACCACGGTGAGCACGAGCGCCGCCATAGTGTACACGTAGCGCTGCAGGGTGTCGGTGCCGGGAGCGAAGGGCATGGGCCGAATGTAGCCCTGCTCAACGCAGCCACTGCCGCTCCAGCACGAAGGTGCCGAAGGGCAGGATGCTCGCGAGGCCCAGGCCTACGATACGCTCGGGGTCCCACTTCAACTTGGTGAAGAGCGGCACGGCGGCGACATAATACAGCACGAAGAGCAGGCCGTGCGCCCAGCCCACCACCTTCACGGCCATGGGCATTCCGAAGAAGTACTTCAGCGGCATGGCGATGAAGAGCAGCAGCAGGAAGCTAACGCCCTCGGCGATGGCCACTGTGCGGAAGCGGCGGAGGATGGGTTCGTGCATCGGGTGCGAAGGAACGCATCAATGCTTCGCCTTGCGGTGGCCAGGCTCCCAGATCAGGCGCATGAAGGAGCTGAAACGCTGGTTCTCGCGCTCCACCGGTATGCCGGTCACGATGCCCACGAGGAAGTTCTCGGCGATGCCTACGCGCATCTGCGGTCGGATGGTCATATCGAAATCACCCGCATCGATGCTCTTATTGAACTCGACCCCGACGAAGTTGCGGGTGCCGGAGATCATATAGTGCAGGTTGGAGTTCACCTCGAACCGCATGTGCGGCTCTGTCGCACCATGCTCCAAGAGCATATGCGGACCGGTGTAAACAAGCGTATGGAAATTGTCGCCCCAGCGCTTCGCCGCCACGAAGAAGGGGTTGAACAGGTTGCCGATGATCGCACGCTCCGAACGCGAGCCGATATCGGGCAGGATGAACTCATGGATGTATCCGAGAGCAAGCGATGTCTTCGCGCGCTCGGCTACGAGAAAGGTCCATTGCGTGGCGAGCTTGAGGCTTTCCACGCGGTCGGCGGGTCGGCCGTTCTCCTTGCCGTTGCGTTGCGGGGCGTAGAGCGTCACGGGCACCTCCACCTCGAAGCCGAGTCGGTCGATGGGCGCGAACTCATATTCCACGAGCATCTCGTAGGCATCGTAGCCGAGGTTGTCGGTGAGCCCGAAGCCCAGGTTCCATTCGCGTTCGCCCTTGCGCGCGCCCAGGTCGCGGATGAGGTCGATGAAGAGCGGCTCGGCGTGCAGCAGCTTTGGACGGCCGGGCGCGTTCTCCACTTCTGCGATGTAGAGGCTGTCGCGCTCATTGCCATCCGTGACTTCCGGCTCTTGCGCCAGAACGGACGGCAATGCGCAAAGCATGGCAGCAAGCATGGCGATGAGGCGTGCAGGCATGGCCGCGAAAAAAGACGCATCGACGACTGCTGTTGGGCTTGTTGTGGATTTTTCACGGCTTCGGCATCAACGCCGTGCACCACCCAATGTCGCGGCGACCTCCATTGCGCCTTGCTTCAAACCCTCGAAGCCGCGCCCCTCCTTGAATC
>DAORNP010000007.1:8285-16424 GCA_035441065.1 Flavobacteriales bacterium
CCGCTCTGTCCCATTGCCAGTTGCAATGAACACTTCGCGCCTTGCCTGGCTGAATGCGATCACTACGCCGTTATCCACCTCCTTCTTCCCCACCCTGAGCGAATCGCCGAAGCTCACCGCGAAATCACGCGCGCTGCGGCCGTGGAAGCTGGGATGAGTCACCAATGCGATCTCGTTGCCCGTGCGCCGCTCGTGGTCGCGAAAGAGCGAATCCAAGGCGAGTTCCTGTTGAGCATCCAATACATCCTCCAAATCGAAGACGAAGGTTTGCGGCGCTGGCGTGCGTGCGCTGCAAGCGAACAGAACAATTGCTACGAGGAATAGACGAACCATCGCGAACATGCCGCGAAGATGATGACGACGCTCGTGCCGACATGCTGCTGGGAACTTCGCTCTCTTCAATCCCCTCGCGCTGCGTCCTGATGAAGATCAGCCATGCGGCCTGGTGCTCCGGATAGCTTCGGCACCATGAAACAGCTCAAGGACAAGGTGGCCCTGATCACCGGTGCGGGGTCGGGCATCGGCGAGGCTTGCGCGATCGCCTTCGCACGCGAGGGCGCCAAAGTGGTGCTGAGCGACATCATCGGCGAGGATGCCGACCGCGTGCTGAAGGCCGTGCAGAAGCTGGGAGGCGAAGGCACGGTGGTACGCAGCGATGTGAGCCGCGCCATGGACAATGAGCACCAGGTGAAGATCGCGCTGCAGGCCTATGGGCGGTTGGACATCGCCGTGAACAACGCGGGCATCGCCGGTCCTGCGGCGCTCACGGGAGACTATCCGCTGGATGGATGGGAACAGGTGATCAACACCAACCTGAACGGCGTGTTCTACGGCATGCGCTACCAGATTCCGGCCATGCTGAAGAGCGGCGGTGGCAGCATCATCAACATCGCGTCGATCCTTGGGCAGGTGGGCTTTGCCTACAGCAGCGCTTACGTAACCGCAAAGCACGGTGTGGTGGGCCTCACCAAGAACGCTGCCATGGAGTACGCCGCCCAAGGCATCCGTGTGAACAGCGTGGGACCGGGCTTCATCCGCACGCCTATGCTGGACAAGAACCTGAGTGAGGAGCAGCTCGCGGGTATCGCGGCGATGCATCCCATAGGCAGGCTTGGCAGGCCCGAGGAAGTGGCCGAACTGGTGCTATGGCTGGCCAGCGACAAGGCGAGCTTCGTCACCGGTGCCTACTATGCCGTGGATGGCGGTTACCTGACGCGCTGAGCCTAAGCCGGACCTTGCCATCTTTGGCTGGTGGCACGTTCGATCCAAGGCCTTTTGTTCCTGTTTCTCAGTGGCAGTACCTGCGCCCAGGTGGACCTGCCTGTCTTCGGTCGTCAAAACGTCATCAACGGCTACGCGAAGGACATCGAGGGCGAGGTCCTCTCCTACTTCAGCGTGTATCCCGAGCATGCCACCACCGCGCTGCTGACGCGATGCACCGATGGGAAGAAGGCTATCGCGTGGGAAACAGCCATTGTACCGAACGGCTTCAAAGGAGACTACGCCTATTTCAGCTGGATCGCGGCGCACAACAGTACCACCAGCGGTGGAGATCGATCCTTCGACCTGTTCATCGGGGATCAGAAGGCGCTGAGCTTCACCACGCACCATTCCACTTCGCCCGCAACCTGGCAGGTGGACTCGGTGGACGGGGTAGCTCTGGTGTTCGAGTTCAACAAGATGGACCGCCACGGCGATGCGCACGGCTTCGCGCATCTGCGGGTGCCGCGGAAGTACATCACGCCCGGCAAGCCACTTCGCCTGATGATCGTGGGCCACGCGCAGAACAGCCCGGACTGGTGCATGACCTTCCGCTACACCTTCGAGGAGAAGGTGGAGGTGGAGGTGCTGCCATTCGTCTATCGCAATTCACAAATCCCCAAGCAGCCAGTTCAATTCACCGTGATGCACTTCGGCCCGCCTAGCGAACTTGAAATTCGACTGCAAGGTGCTAGTCCGACAAAGCATCCGATCATCAATGGACTGAACGTGTTCGACGTCCCTGTTCATGTTTCACCCTTGACTCCTGCCATCATGTTCCCAGAGGATAGGGCGGCACATCGAGTTCCGATACATGTTCAAGCTTCATTGCCCGATCGCCCGGTGCTTGACACTATCCTGCAAGTCCGACTCGCGCCATACCGCGACATCCACCTCGTTCACCACAGCCACACCGACATCGGCTACAGCCACCTGCAGGCCGAGGTGGAGCGGATCCAGAACAACAACATCTGGAAGGCGCTGGAGCTGATCGACCGCACGAAGGACTACCCCGAGGATAGCCGCTTCGTGTGGAACGTGGAGAGCCTCTGGGCCGTGGAGAATTTCCTGGGCATCGCCAGTGAAGCGGACAAGCAACGCTTCATCGCGGCGGTGAAGAACGGCAGCATCGCCCTCAGCGCGAACTACGCGAACATCCTCACCGGCCTGTGCACGCCCGAGGAGATGCATTGGATCGTGGAGTACGCTGATTCGCTACGGAAGTGGTACGACCTGCCGATCACCATGGCCATGCAGACGGACATCCCCGGCATGAGCTGGAGCATGGTGGATGCGTACGCCGCGCATGGTATCCGTCACCTGAGCCAGGGGCCGAACTACATCCCCGACATGCCCGACGGCGGCGACCGCATCGGCAGCACCCTGCGCGAGCAGGGCGACAAGCCCTACTGGTGGAAGAGCACCACCGGCCGTGACAGCATATTGGTATGGACGGCCGGACAAGGCTACGGCGGCTGGCACGGCTTCACCGCCGGGGCCATCAAGGAGCGCGGCACGCGGAAGATCGCCGCCTACATGAATGATCTCGCCGCGAAGGGCTATGCCTATGACATGGTGCAGTGGCGCTACAACATCGTCAGCGACAACGGCCCGGTGGACAGCACCCTCAGCGACTTCGTGCGTGACTGGAACGAGATGTACGCCTCACCGCGTTTGATCATCGCCAACGCGGGCACTATGATGCAACAGTTCGAAAGGAAGTACGGCAAGCGCATCCCCACCTGGAGCGGCGACTTCACGCCCTATTGGGAGGATGGCGCTTACAGCACGGCGAAGGAAGAAGGCGATGTACGTGTGCTCAGCGCGCGGCTTTCCAACCTGATCGAAGCCGCCAAGATCCTCGGCAAGCTCATCGAACCGCACGTGCTCTACCGCGCCAAGCGCAGCATCGTAATGTGGCACGAGCACACTTGGGGCGCATGGTGCAGCATCAGCGACCCGGACGCCCACTTCACCAAAGACCAATGGAGGGTGAAGCAGGACTTTGCGGATAGTGCAGGGTGGTATGTGGAGGAAATTGAACGAGCAATAGTGCCCCAAGCGGAATCGAACACGGCCTGGGTACTCAATGCACTTGACTTCGGAAGAACCGATCTGATGCGGGTGACAGATGGCGAACGCACTGCCGTCAAACTTCACGATGGTCGTCATCCCGTGATGAGCCAGCGGGATTATTCTGGCTACGAAGAATACAAGGTGAAGGTGGACAAGAGCTCGATGTGGCGCCACACGGCGTCTTGGGGCAAGCGAAAGAAACCCGAAGCCTCCCAAGGCGAACCTCCGAAGGCGAGTTGGCTGAGTTATGACCTCATCTACCGCGATGGACTTTCACCCGATGGTGTCCAAGCCGACCATGTTGATTGTGTTGAAGGACTTTCGTCGGGATACTTGGTTGACCGCAAGGTTGGCCACGGGATCATTTCCGGAAAGCTGAATTACGACCTAACGATTTCTACCTACCAAGGACATGTTCATGCGCAACTCGTGATCAAACGGAAGAACTCCATACGCGACAAGGAATCCCTCCACCTCGCCCTCCCCTTCAACATCCCCAACGCCACTGTCCGCATCGGCATCGGCGATACCTGCGTGACGCCCGAGAGCGGGCGCATCCCCGGCAGCAACAACGACTTCTTCTGCGCCCAGCGCTGGATCGATGTGAGCAACGATAGCATGGGCGTCACCATCGTATGCCCGCAAGGCGCGATCTGGGAAGTAGGCGAGATGGTGGACGAGCGCAAAGTCAACTTCGCCAAGAATGCCGGTGGAGATCCCGGGTCAAGCCCGGGATACAAGGCCTGGAAGACCGAGGCGAAGAGCAGCAGCACCATTTACCTCTACGCCCTCAACAACTACTGGCATACCAACTTCAAGGCAGACCAGGAAGGTCCGATCACCTTCGACCTCTACCTGAAGATGCACGGACCGTTCAAGTTGGAGGAGGCACGAAGGTTCGGGCTGGAGATGACGAGGCCGCTGATCACGTGGTGGAAGTGAATGCTTCACCACAGAGGCACAGAGGACACAGAGAATTACCAATTCTCTTCAAAATACCCTCTGTGCTCTCGGTGCCTCTGTGGTTAATTGAGCTCGCGCTGATACACCCGGTAGCGCTTCCACACCACAGCGCCCAGCCGCTCCAATTCTGCGCGCATACGTGTGTTGCGCTCCATCACCAGGTGGCTATCGAGGTGCGTGAAGCCACGCTCTCGGGCGGTATCGAAGAGCGAGATGGCTAGTGCGGCGGTGAGGCCTTTGCCTTGCAGATCGGGTCGAACGGCGCCGAGCAATAAGTCCAGTTGCCTCGAGCGCTTCATGGCGCGCAGGATGTGCCACCAGCCGAACGGGAAGAGTTTGCCGTTGGCGCGCGCGAAGCCCTCGCTCATGTCCGGGCTTGCGATCACGAAGGCGACCGGCTCTTTGCGGGCATCGGCGATCAGGCGCACGAGCTGCGGATCGAGGATGAACATGTACTTGCTGGCCAGCGCGCGCATCTCCGCCTCGCTCATGGGCGCGAAGCCCAGCAAGTCGCCGTAGGTAGCGTTCACGAGGCGCAGCACGGGCACGATCCAGGGCTTCAACTCGCGTTTGGTGTGCAAGGGCACGCGGTGCAGGCCATGATGGCGCAGGCAACGGTCTGCGATCAGCGGGTAGCTCGGCGGAAGCGCGCGCGGGATGTCCATGCGGTAGCTGAGAATGTTCTCGAAGGGTGCGTATCCGCAAGCTTCCACCAGCGCAGGCAGCCAATCGGGATTCGTCGGCGTGGCGATCACGGGCAAATGGTCGAAGCCCTCGATCTGCAGCCCCTGCGGGTCCTTGTCACTGAAGCCGAAGGGACCGATCACGCGATTCATGCCCTTGCTCCTCGCCCACTCCTCCACGGCGCCGATGAGTGCTTCCACGACTTCGGTGTCCCGGATGCAATCGAGCTGGTAGAAGCGCGCGGTCTTTTCGCCGTGCGCCTCGATATAGCTGCGATGGATGATGCTCATGATGCGCCCGACGGCCAGGCCATCGCGCCAGGCGATCCAGCGCTCGGCATCGCAATGCTGCAACTGCGGGTTCTTGCGCGCATCGTGCAGCTCGCGCTCATCAACGAACAAAGGCGGAACGCGATTCGGGCGCTGATCGGGCAGATGGAAGGGCAGCGCGATGAAGCTCTTCAGCTCACTCGACCCCGAGATGGGCCGTACCATGACATCGTGCCCCGCCGCACCGCGCATGGCGCAAAGGACGCCATATCGCTCTAACGGATCCTCCCGCCCGCGAGCTTCTTCGTCACCAGCGGCGGGCGCTTATCGCGGAGGAAGACCCACTTCGTGTCGGTGCTCTCTTCAGCTGAGTAGCTGTAGCCGTCGTGATCATAGGATTTGATGCCCTCCGCTTCCAGGATGCGGCGCTGGATGATGTAGCGTGCCATGGCCCCGCGCTGGTGCTTCACGTACACCTGCAACGTCTTGTACGCATTGCCAACCTTGTCCTTGAACTCCGGCGTGATCACCTGTGCACCCAGCCTGGGCAACTGCACGGCCTTGCTGTATTCGCCCGAAGCGAGGTTCACCACCACCGGGGTGCCCGACCTCTTCAGATCTGCCTTCAGCGCATCGGTTATCGTTTCGCCCCAGTAGGCATAGAGGTTCTTCGCCTTGCCGATGCCGAAGGGCGTGCCCATCATCAGCCGGTAATCCTGCATGAGGTCCAGCGGGCGAAGCACGCCATAGAGCCCGCTGAGGATGCGCAAATGGTGCTGCGCGAAACGCAGGTCGTCACTGCTGAGGGTGCGCGCATCGAGGCCGCGATACACCTCGCCATTGAAGGTGAAAACCGCTGGCCGTGCATTCTTCGGGGTGAAGGGCGTGGCCCATCGCGCGTACCGTTCCCTGTTCAGCTCGCCGAGCTTGGGGCTGAGGTCCATGAGCGATGAGAGCTTCTTGGCGGGGAGCGTCTTCAGCTTTGCCACAAGCGCTGATGCGTGATCAAGCAGAACGGGCTGCGTAAAGTCCTTCACCGCAGGTGTTTCCAGTGCGAGATCCTTGGCGGGGGAAAGAAGGATGAGCATGGGGTGCGAATTTCGATGCTGCGTAGCAGACTGTTGGAACATCCATGCACGGGAACAGCAATCAGGGCCGTCGCAAGGTCAGCCATCAGGAGAACGCCACCGCTTCGCTTGACCTCTCTTGATCACTTTCACCGGCCTGCAGTTCGCGCCACTGCACGATCTCCGGCTCGGTAACCACGGTCATGACCATGAGCAGCACGATGGTGTAGGGATTGAGCGATCCGATGAGCCAGCTCTCGTACATGAGGCTGAAGAACACCGAGAACATGATGGCGAGGCTCATGGGCACCAGCTTGCTGGCCTTGAAGAACAGGAGGAAGAGGCTGCGCAGGAAAAGGAGCAGGCCCACGATGCCCACGTTGAGCCACATGCTCAGGTAGGTGTTGTGAACGCCGCCCTGATGACCTTGCCTTTCCAGGAAGAGCCTGTATCGGCGCATGATCGATTCGTCGTTGGCGAAGCCGCCGCCGAACACGAAGTAGTCCTGGATGTGCCCCCAGGCGAATTCCCACGCGAAGTAGCGTCCGCTGCCCTCTTCCAAGGTCTCGAGCCTGAAGTAATGCTGAAGCCCCAGCGCGATGATGATCGACTCCAGGTTAGAGCTCACCACCTCCACGGCGAGGAAGAGGGCCACCAGCCCGATGAAGCCCAGGAGCGCTGAATAGGCGAAGAACCGGTGGAAGATGATGAAGATGAGCGAGGAGGCCAGTGAGGCCCTGGATCCGCTGGAAATGAGGAAATAGATGATCACCCCGAAGATCAGGACCCGCTCCCGCCAGTTGAAGAGCTGCGGGTTCACCGCATTGACGACGGCTGCGAGCATCAGCAGGAGATAGCAGTAGATCGCCATCCCGTTCGGATTGCCGAAGATCCCGCGGAAACGCCCCATCACATGCGAGTAATGCGGGCTCATGAACTGCAGCACGAAACCGAACAGCAGGATGAGCACCATGAAGAACACCAGGTTGCGGAAGAAGGGCCAGCCCTGGCGCCGATAGCAGTAGAGCACGAAATTCGGCACCACCAGGAACATGAGCGCATAGCTGATGGTCTTCTGGATGGCCACGAACAGGTTGTTGCTGAACACCAGCGGGAACAAGCTGTACAGGAAGAAGGGCACGAACACGGTGAACACCGACGAGAGCGGCGCGAAACGGCGCGTCTCCGTGATGAATATGCCCGCCACCGCAAGGATGTACAGGTTCTTGGCCCCCTTGAACACATTGAGCTTCCAGAACATGTCCTTCTGCATGTCGGAGATCACCAGCACGATGATCATCCCGAATAGCACCTCGGGCCACAGGTCGCGCGATTTGAAGAAGAACACCGAGAGCGGCAGCAGCGCGAAAATGGCCTGCTGCAGATAGAAGCCCGTGGCGACCCAGATGAGGATCACCAGCACCAATTGCCAGTGAGTGCGCATGAACGCTAGCATGCGGTGTCGGTGCTCATGGCTTCTTGTACTCAATCAATTGCCGGCGGGCATGCCCGGGTCGGTCGCGCGCGAAGGTCCGCATGGCCTCGACCTCCTGCTCCCAGCGCTTCCGATCGGCCGGTTTGCGCCAACGCGCCGTGTGCCACTCCATCTCGGGTCGCATCGCAGCGGCCATGCTATCGAGCACGGCGAGGCATCGATCAGCGGCGAGCGGGCCATCGAGCAGTTCCAATCCGCGCTGCACGAACCGAGCGCGCAGTCCATCATGGCGCATCATGGCCAGGAACAGGCGTGAGAGCGGGACATGCGCGCTCCGGACCTGCACGAACAGATCGCTCAGTTCGTCCAGAAAACGCCGGCGGAA
>DAORNP010000007.1:16462-18098 GCA_035441065.1 Flavobacteriales bacterium
AGCGGTGCGGCCTGAGGCTCACCCGTGTAGCGCCAAT
Organism: Flavobacteriales bacterium; assembly: GCA_035441065.1. Taxonomy (GTDB): domain Bacteria; phylum Bacteroidota; class Bacteroidia; order Flavobacteriales_F; family PHOS-HE28; genus PHOS-HE28. The sequence continues at coordinate 16,500 of DAORNP010000007.1, forward strand.
ACTTCACGTTCTGGCGCGGCCAGTCCATGTTGCCAAGGATCATCTGCGAGGCCATGTAGCTGAGGAACCCATCCACATCGAGCCTTGATTCCAGCGTATTGAGCCACGCGGGGTCGCGGGCATCCCAGCGCTCGGTGGCGCCCATGAGCCTGCTGAACCGCAGCACATCCGCAGTGTCGCCCCGATAGAGCACGTTCTTGTCCTCGATGATCGTGATCCGCTTCGCGCTCACGCCCAGCCTCCGCGCCATCTCGTGCTCATCGAGCCGTTGGCGGAGATGATACACGCCCTGATAAGCACCGTTGATGTAGGTGGCGCAGGTGAGCGCCTTGCTCGTGCCGAAAGGAAGCCCCTCGCACAGCCGATGCTGGAATGCATCGCGCATCATCGCCTTCACCTGATCATTGCCGGCCGCGCGCAGCACCAGCGCGCGTGAACCTGCACCATCGCCAGTAACGAAAGGTCCGGCGGCTAAGGGCTCATCGAACATCAGCCGGAGAGCATGCTGCGGGAACCCACGCGTCATCTGTCCATTGATGCGCACGCTCAACCCGGCTTGCAGCATCTCTTCTCCATCGGCCGCGATCAACTGCATGCGAGCCGATCGCTCCCATGCCTTGCCTCGGCCGTGGTAATTGCCGGGGTATTTCCACCACTTCGGGTCGATGGCATAGGAACGGGCCACCGCATGCGCAGCCCGCAGCGCGCCATTCCCGGGCACCGCAATGCCGCGATCCGCGCCCAGCCAGTCATCTGAAGCAAGGCTGATGGAGACGATCGGAAGCTCGTGGCGCGCGAAGAGGTAGGTGCGCATGGCATACGGACCATGCAAGCGGGCACCATCGCCCTGTGCGGCCCGTACGACCAAGGCTTCCGGGAGGCCGGGTTTCGGGTGGCGCCACTGGATGGCCGTAGGCGTGGCCAGCGCGCGAGCGATGGCGCGGCGGTCCGGCGCGGCTGGCAAATTGACTTCAGCCGATACGGGGCGGGCTTTGGCTACATCGTTGCACGTGCTCAACCACAGCTGCTCGCCTTGCGTGGCGGCAATGGTGATGCTGTCATCCGGATGCAGCAGCGCGTTGGACGGCTCGATGCGCGGCATGCTGCCCGGCACGCCGCGCGGAGCAGGCGCCGGTCGTGGAATGGAGGAGGCGGCGACGGCGCAAAGCACCAACGCCGTCGCCAGCACAGCAAGAGGTCGGATGTGATCGCCGGCCAGCATCGCTCAGCGATGCGCGGGAGGGAAGGCCCAGCGCGCCAGCAAGATGAAGGGGATGCCGATGGCCACCGCCACCAAGGCTGCATGGCTGCCACAGCCCAGGCCCAGCACCAAGGCACCGAATCGCAGCGCCCGCTCCTTGCCATGGCCGGATTGTCCGCCCATGAGCATGGCGAAGGCCAGCAACAGCACAGCCAGCGGAAGATTGGCTCCTGCGAAACCGGCGGCCATCGCAGCGGCTGCGGACCATAGGGCAAGCTCCTTCATCCCTTCAGCCCCCATGCGGCCGCCAAAGCGCCCTAGGAAGGCCCCCAACAACGCAGCGCACACGATTTGGAAAAGGAGCAGAGGAATGTCCTGCACGGCGAAATGACCCATGT
>DAORNP010000007.1:18125-18687 GCA_035441065.1 Flavobacteriales bacterium
CGCGGGGTTTGCGCCCAAAACTAGAGGCTGGGCCGTCAATGCTGCGACGCGTTGTCATTTCGGCTAACCGCTGGTTCGGCATATTTGCCACCGCACCTGCCAAAGCGGTGCTTCGGGCGCCAGCCCACCCAAGCCCTCAGCGCGGCCATGCTCTTCAACACGATCCATTACGCGGTCTTCTTCCCGGCCGTGTTCGTGCTCTATTGGTTCGTGCTCCGCCGCCACGTGCGGATACAGAACCTGATGCTGCTGGCGGCCAGTTATTTCTTCTATGCCTGCTGGGACTGGCGCTTCGTTTTCCTGCTGGCCTTTTCCACGCTGCTCGATTATTTCAGCGGCCTGCGCATCCATGCTGCCGCATCGGCAACCGGCAAACGGGCCTGGCTGATCGCCACCGTGGGCATCAATCTGGGCTTCCTCGGGGTATTCAAGTACTTCAATTTCTTCGCAGCCTCGTTCGCGGATCTCGCGGGCGCAGCGGGATACGAGCTGAATCCGCTGGTGCTCGATGTGGTGCTGCCCGTGGGCATCAGCTTCTACACCTTCCATGGCCTGTCCTATG
>DAORNP010000007.1:18765-19996 GCA_035441065.1 Flavobacteriales bacterium
GCTGGTGGCCGGCCCCATCGAACGCGCCACCCATCTGCTGCCGCAGCTCGAGCGCCCACGCAGCTTCAATCGGCAGCAAGCGGTCGATGGCTGCCGTCAGATCCTGTGGGGCTTGTTCAAGAAGATGGTGGTGGCCGACAACGCCGCGCGCCTGCTCAATCCCATCTTCGAGAACCACGAGCATTACCAGGCCAGCACCCTGGTGTATGCCGCCGTGCTCTTCGCCTTCCAGATCTATGGCGATTTCAGCGGCTATTCCGATATCGCCCTGGGCTCGGCCCGATTGCTCGGCATCGAGCTCCTGCAGAATTTCTCATTCCCCTACTTCTCACGCGACATCGCCGAGTTCTGGCGCCGGTGGCACATCTCGCTCTCCTCGTGGTTCAGGGATTACGTGTACATCCCGCTCGGAGGCAACCGCGGTGGCAAGTGGATGGCCGTGCGCAATACGGCGGTGATTTTCGTGGTGAGCGGTTTCTGGCACGGTGCCAACTGGACTTTTCTGGCGTGGGGCGCGCTGCACGCGGCGCTGTTCATGCCCTTGCTCCTCGCCGGCCGCAATCGTCGCAACACGGGCGTTGTCGCAGAAGGGCGTTGGCTGCCCACGCTCCGTGAAGCGGCCGGCATCGGGCTCACCTTCACCATGGTCACCCTCGCCTGGGTCTTTTTCCGCGCCGAGAGCATTGAGCAGGCCGTGAGCTACATCGGGCGCATGTTCAGCCCTGGTCTCCTCTCCGTGCCGAAGGATTTCTCACGGTTCATCGCAGCCATGATCGCGCTGCTGCTCCTTGTGGAATGGGCAGGGCGCGGGAACCGCCATGCCTTGGAGCGCCTAGGACTGGCATGGCCCCGATGGGCGCGATGGCTCCTGTACTACGGAATCATCTTCCTGATCCTGCGGTATGCCGGACGGACGCAGGAGTTCATCTACTTCCAATTCTGAGCGGTAATGCGCGCCTTCATCATCTGCTTGCTCCTCTTCGCCCTGGTGCCGCTGTCGGCAGTGATAGCGGCTCTGGTCAGTGCTGATGGAAGCACGGATGCCTTCTATCTGCGCTTCACCGCGCCCAAGGCGGCCAGCATGATCCTGGGTACATCGCGTGCCGCGCAGGGCATCCGGCCCGATGTGCTCGACAGCAGCCTGGCGGTGGGCGGCTGGCGCGTGAACACCTTCAATTTCGCCTTCGCCAAGGGCTACTCCAACTACGGTCCGGCCTACCTGAGCGCTGTG
>DAORNP010000007.1:20006-23341 GCA_035441065.1 Flavobacteriales bacterium
CGCAAGCTCGATCGCTCACGCAGCGATGGGGTCTTCGTGCTCACGGTTGACCCTTGGGGCCTCGATATGAAGCCCGGCGATGGCGATGGCACAGGCTGGGCGGAGAACGAACAGGCGCTGGCGCGCCTGCGCACCATGAGCATGCGCCCCAACATCGAGTACCTGCTCACCGAATACGACAAACCCATCCTCACGCCATTGCTTCCAGGACCCGACAAGGAGAGTGACATGCTCCTCCACGAGAACGGCTGGCTCGAGGTCCGCATCAACATGGATTCTGCGAAGGTGGCGCGGCGCACTGCGCAGAAGCTCAAGGATTACCGGCGCAACGCGAAGGTCTCACGCCTCTCGCCCTTGCGCGTGGCCTGTCTGATGCAACTGGCCGACAGTCTCTCACCTTATGGAACGGTGGTGCTCGCACGGTTGCCGGTCTCAGCGGAGATGCTGGCCATCGAGGATGAGATCGTGCCGCATTTCGATGCGGTCATGCACCGGATCGCCCATGCCAAAGGAATCCTCTACCTGAACTACGCGCGGGATCCGGGCCATTGGATCTTTACCGATGGCAACCACCTGGCGGCTGTTGAGGCCGGTCGGCTGGCCGCGCTGATCGGCGCTAACCTCCGGAAGGACTGAACGCCGAGGCCCATTAGATGGTCCATGGATCGGAGGCTCACGGCTTCAACGGCTCCCGGTCGGCTGCTTATGTTTGGGGCCATGCTGCGCGGGCTGCTCTCCGTCTGTGTTTTCGGCCCTCTATGGGCTGTTGGCCAAACCTCTAGCCTCAGCGACGCCACCTTGACGATCAGCCCCGGCACCTCCCTTCGCATCAACTCACCCATGAGCTGGCAATTGGATCCGGGAGCAGCCATCATCAACGACGGACTGATCGACCTTGGCACGGAAGGGGTGATTCAGGAGCAGGACGGCGCACCCATCACCGGCAGCGGCATTGAGCGGGCGGTGTGGCCGTTGGCATCGCCCATGGCCGATGCAGAACCCGGCAATCTGGGACTCACGCTCACTACATCCTATTCCAATGGTGGACTTACCGTTGAGCGCGGGCACCTGCCGCGCTTCGCTGATAACGGCACGCCGGGCATTGGTCGTTGGTACCGTGTTGCCACGCCTGTACCAACCGCATTCACGTTCGAGGCGACACTCCAGTATGACCTGACGGAGCTCGGAGCATCTCAACCTTCAGCATTGGCACTCTTCGTGGCGAACGACGCCAACGGCCAGTGGAGCCCGGTACTCACAACCATCAACCCGCAGCAGAACTTAAGCGGTAGCACTCCCGCTCCCGAGGTCTTCATCACCGCGTTCGATTTGGATCTAGCCACCAACGCCCCCTCGGGCTCGGCTGGTGTTGAATGGAGCGTTTCGCCGACCTTGGTCGAGGAACAGGTCTGCATAGAATCGCGCAATGGCCAATCCATCGGATCCTTGGAGTTGATGGATTCACAAGGGCGAATGGTTGTGGCAGTGCATGAACTGGCCATGGAGCGCGCCACCGTGGATATGACCCGCCTTCCTGGTGGTTCGTACATCTTGCGGATCAATAAGGGCGCGCACGCATTCAAGCTGGTCAAGCGATGAGGCTGTTGGTGTGCCCAATGCTTGCTTCGCTCGCACTGCATGGCGCTGCGCAATGGGATGTCCCTGTGCGCATCGAGCTGGATGGCGCCGAGGAGCCGAAGCGGCAGGTCATCGGATTGGCGCCCCCGCTAGCTCCCGACGCCGCCGTGAGCGTGGATGCCTCGCGAAACTCCTCAACCACGTTCACTTCGGTTGCTGGCTCGGCCGTGTTCACGGGCACCCTCGTTCCCCCGCCCGCTGGATACGCGCCGGGCATGATTCTGAGCATCGTGCCTTCCCAAACCAATGAGCATGGCGTGTTGCTGGACCTGAATGGATTGGGGCCTAGGCCAATCATCAACCGCAGCGGTCTGCCCGTGGACAGCGCGGCTCTACCCGTTGGCAAGCCTGCACGGCTCATGTACGATGGCCAGGCTTTCCGCGTCCTTTCCTCACTACTCGTCCCCTGCCCTGCCGGATATGCGACAGCCGGTAGGGAGTACTGCATAGAATCCGTCCCGAACCCGGACACCACATTCTATGGAGCGGTCTATGTGTGCAGGATGAAAGGCGCGCGTTTGTGCACCATGGGCGAGTGGGTGAACGCCTGCTTGGCGAATCCCGCCTTCATCGGCACGGTGCTGAGCCACGAATGGGTGGACAGCGCAGCGAATAACAACGATGGAGCGAAACGGGTAGGCGGGCCAGGAGATGGCATTAGCGGAGGCGCTACCGGCATCGATTGCCTATTCGGTGGCTGGGCGTCCTATAACGCGGGATCATCACGTTTTCGATGCTGCACCAACCGCTGATATCCATCACAGGGCCATTGCTCGTGAGCTTGCTCTGCACGTCACCAGGCATGGCACAGGTTTCCATTGACGCCCCTGTGACCCTTTCCGGACAAGCGGGCCAGCGGGCCATTGACGGCATAGCCCCCCCTACGCATGCCACATCGGCCATTACGGTTGAAAGCGCTGTACTCGGGAGCTATATGTGGGCGACGAGTACCCAGTCCGACACCATCATCAACCTAAGCATTTCACCTGCCTTGTCGCACTACGCTGATGGCCTTATCGTGCGCTTCCTCGTGAATGCCGGTCTGTCCGGGCCTTTGGGTGTCAGCATTGACGGTCTGCCGGCACTTCCGCTAAGGCGGCCGGATGGGCTCCGGCTGGCGAACGGGCAGCTGGAACCGGGCACGGTAGCCGAGGTGCTCCTGGCCGATGGGCAGTTCATCCTCATGAGCGGTCCCGAGCGCGGATGCCCGGCGGGCTTCACCGCTGTAAATGGCGAGTACTGCATCGAGACCAATCCTCCTTCGACCACCGGCACCTGGCAGTGGGCCGTTGCCAAATGCGCTTCAAGAGGCGGCAATCTGTGCACATGGGGTGAGTACGCCGCTGCTTGCATGATGCTCGGCAGTCAGCTTGGCGGCATGCATGTGAACTGGGAGTGGATAGACGATACCAGCAATCATACCCATGGTGCGGATAGTGCTGGCCGCACGACATGCATGAGCCAGCGGACCACGTTGATCACCGTGGCAGCGAAGGCCCGATGCTGCTACCACCTGAGGTGAACGAACATGCGCTATCCCCTCACCTTCCTAATTGTTGCTGGCATGGCCACCTCCTCCTTCGCGCAGGTGGTGATCGACAACCGCATTGAGCTGGTGGCTCCCGATGGTGCTCAGCGGCAAGTAATCGGTCTTCCTTCTGTCACCGAACCCACCGCCATGCAATCAGCGGAGCAGG
>DAORNP010000007.1:23377-24021 GCA_035441065.1 Flavobacteriales bacterium
TGCGTTGGCGAGCCTTGACGCCGCGATGTGGTCCGCCAACTTGAGCTCCCTGGGTGCCGCGCCGGTGGCTGGCACGCACATCGTCGTCTTCGCGCCGGAGCAAACCCCGGATGGCGCGCTTGAGCTCCTGGTGAACGGAGCCGGCCCTTATGCGGTGGTGCATCGCATCGGAGATCCGGTGCTCGGAGAAGAGGTCGTCCCGAATGCGCCCTTGTCGCTCGTATTCGATGGAGATCGGTTCCACGCATTGAGCGGAACGCTGCACCGCCCACGTGATTGCGCCGGGGATCTCGTCGCGGTAACGAATCAGTTCTGCGTGGAGGTCGCGGAACGTGAACCCGCAACGTTTTTCGTCGCGGCGCGCACCTGCGCGGAAGCAGGACGGCGCCTGTGCAGCTGGGGGGAATGGCACAACGCCTGTAGGCAGCGGGTCGAGCTCGGGCTCGTGAACATGATTGGCAACTGGGAGTACACGGACGACACCGCCAACGAGGACAACACCGTCAGGATCATCGGCTATAGTTCCTGCACCATCGCAGGCGGCTTCGTGGTCAGCAATGGGACCCAAGCCTACCGGTGCTGCCTGACCGGCTAAGGCCGCGAGCGTATCCCCCCGAAGGGCATGCTATTCAACTCCATCGACT
>DAORNP010000007.1:24053-24781 GCA_035441065.1 Flavobacteriales bacterium
TGCTGCGCGGGCAGCGCTCGCGCAACATCTTCCTTCTGCTAGCGAGCTATGTCTTCTACGGATGGTGGGACCCACGTTTCCTGAGCCTTCTGGTGCTGAGCTCCCTCATCGATTTCTGGGTGTCCTTGCGATTGGGGAATGAGACGCGCATGACCAGGCGTAAGGCGCTGCTCCTGTTGAGCCTAACGGCGAATCTGGGCATGCTCGGATTCTTCAAGTACTACGACTTCTTCATCACCAACTTCGAAGCGGCATTCAGTTTCTTCGGGCATCCGCTGCGGCTCAGGCACCTCGATATCATCCTGCCCGTAGGCATCAGCTTCTACACCTTCCAGACGCTTAGCTACACCATCGATGTGTACATGGGCAGGCTGAAGCCGAGCACCGATCAGCTCAGCTTCATGGCCTTCGTGAGCTTCTTCCCTCAGCTCGTCGCGGGTCCCATTGAGCGCGCCACGCATCTGCTGCCGCAATTCAGCAAGCCGCGTTCGTTCTCATTGGAACAGGGCATCGATGGCTTGCGCCAGATGCTGTGGGGCCTGGTGAAGAAGGTCGTGGTGGCGGACAATTGCGCACCTTATGTCGACTCCATCTTCGCCGCACCTGAAGCAACCAGCGGCAGTACGCTGCTCGTCGGCGCCATCCTATTCAGCGTCCAGATCTACTGCGATTTCAGCGGCTATAGTGACATCGCGGTGGGCTGTGCGCGCCTGTTCGGCTTCGACCTC
>DAORNP010000007.1:24801-39149 GCA_035441065.1 Flavobacteriales bacterium
ATCCGTATTTCTCGCGCGATATCGCTGAGTTCTGGCGCCGTTGGCACATCAGCCTGAGTTCCTGGTTCCGCGATTATGTGTACGTCCCGCTAGGCGGCAGCCGAGGCCGGATCGGCGCCACCATACGGAACACCCTGATCATCTTCCTCATCAGCGGCTTCTGGCATGGCGCCAATTGGACCTTCATCTGCTGGGGGGCCGTGCATGCGCTCTTCTTCATGCCCTTGCTGCTCGCCAAGCGCAATCGGAAGCATCTGGAGATCGTCGCGCATGACCGGATGCTGCCAACCATGCGCGAGGCGATATCCATGTTGGGCACTTACCTGGCGGTGGTCCTGGCATGGATCTTCTTCCGTGCCAATGATGTGCCTGCCGCCATCGCTCACGTCAGCGGCATCCTGAGCCCTTCGCTCTTTTCGATCCCCAGCGTGCGCCCTGCAGATGTGGCCCTCATGATCACTGCTCTGATCGCATTGGAATGGTCAGGGCGCAAGCATCAGCATCCGTTGCAGCTGCTGGAATCGGTGCGCTGGCGTCCCGCCCGATGGGCCGTGTACTACGCACTGATCGCCTTGCTCATCACCTTCGCCACTGCGGAGCAGGAATTCATCTATTTCCAGTTCTGAGATGCCAACCTTCCTCCGGCGTGCGCTCCTTTTCCTGATGCCCATGGTAGGGTGGTTTATCGCCATGGCCCTGGTGAACCTGCGCAGGGTCAACGGGGACCCCGGAGCGGCACCGGCCCCGGTCATGGCCACAGGAGACTCCCACATCGGCTGCGATCTCGATACTGCCGCTTACCCGGGAATGAGGAACACCGCGCTTCCTGCAGAGCCATTCTTGCTGAGCTGGTGGAAGATCAGGCACCTTGCCGGATGGGGGCGGATCGACACCCTGGTGCTGGGCTTCGGCCCGCACAACCTATCGGACTTGGACCATCGCCGGTTCAAGGAACATGGATGGGCCACCGACCGGCTCATGATGCGCATGTATCCACTGGTGCCGGTGACGGAAGCATTGCACGCGCCCATCCATCGGCGCACCTACTTCCGTACCCTGTTCATGCAACTCTGCACCAGGCCGCGCAGCGACCATCACCAGTACATCGGCGAATTCTCAGGGCTGAATAGAGCCTTCACGGCGAACGCCGACTCGGCACTGAACCGTCATTTCTTCGATGAGCAAGGGCAGCTGGCGCCATCTTCCGAAACCGCCCTCAGTGCGTTGGATTCAATCGTAGCCTTCTGCGCACGCGAGCGCATCCCGCTGTACCTGGTGAGCACCCCGGTTCACGAGACGTACAGGGCACGGATACCTCTTGCATTCAGCTCGTTGCACGATTCACTGTCGGGTGCGTTGCGATCGCGCGGCGTGAATGTGCTGCGCTATTCCGACCTCTTCGAAGGAGATAGCCTCTTCGCCGATGCCGACCACCTCAATGCCAAGGGCGCCCGTCTGTTCACTCGAAGGCTGAGAGCTGATATCAGCGCGCGCTGATGCTGGGCATGGCGCCGCTGGCCACCTCACGGGCGAGCTCCTCGAACAATGCCGCCACGTGCGGCCATGTGAACCGCTCTTCGACCCGAACCCTGCCGACGACGCCCATCCGAGCCCGTTGCGCATTCGCTGCGGCCGCCAGCTCTTCCAATGCCGCGCGCAGCGCACGCGGCACCAACCAGCCGTTCGTTCCATCAACGAGTTCTGCGCTCGCGCCCACATCGCTCACCACCACCGGCCGCGCGCGGGCCATGGCCTCAAGAACAACCGTCGGCATCCCCTCGAACCGCGTGGGCAGCACCAGTGCATGGCATTCGCCGTAAAGCCGTTCGAGCTGTTCATCGTCCACCTTCCCGAGCAGCGCCACATTGGGCGGTAACCCGCCGCGCTCCATGCGCGCGCGCTCCGGTCCGTCGCCTGCGAGCATGAACCGAATAGCCGGATGTGACGCGTGCAGTTCGGCCGCCACGGACAGCAGCAGATCGATTCCCTTGTTGAAGGCGAACCGGCCCACGAAGAGCAGGTTCAATGCTTCGCCATCGATTGGATAGGCCGGTGTGTGGTCAGGAACCTGCACGGCATTCGGCACCACCACCACGCGCGCACCGCTGCCCTGAACCAGGTCTTCGAGCACCGGTGTGAGCTTGCCGCCCAGCGATACCACGCGCGATGCCCTTCGTGCCACATGGCGCACGAGCCACCGGAACGGCAACCCGATGATGCGATCCTTCAACGTGAGGCCCTGGAACATCTCCAGGCCATGAGGCATCACGATCAATCGTGGGGTGAACCGCCGCATGCCCTGCCACACGCTGAAGCCCTGAGAAAGGACCGCATCCGGCTGCAAGGCGTCGAGCGCCTGCGCCACGTGTCCGCTGTAAGGCCAGAGCTCACGCAGGTAAATGCGGCTGGTATCCATGCCAGGCACGCGCACCTCAGCGATACCGAGCGTGGGGTCGAACACCTGCTCGCTGTGCGGATGGATCACGGATAGGCGGATGCCGGGAATACGCGCGAGATGCTCGGCCAAGAGGCGCGAGTGCCGTTGCATGCCGCCCATGGCATGGGGGAAAACGCCATCGGTGCAAAGGGCGATGTGCAGGAGCCGATTGGTCATGCGCGGCTCAGGCATGCGTGCTCCTCCACTCCAGCAACGGCTCTGTGAGCAAGGTGGCCACGCCTTCGTCGATGCCCCATTTCGGCTCCCAGCCCGTGCGCTGCTTCAGCTTGCGCACATCGGCGAGCAGGTGCATGCGCTCCACCTTGCGCACCCTGGCCTCACCCACTTCGATGCGCAGGGGCTCGCCCAGCACGCGCTCGAATGCCCGCACCACATCCAGCACGCTGTACTCGATGCCGCGCCCGATATTGAACACTTCGCATCCATGCACCCCGCAGGCGAGCAAGGCCTGCATGGCGCGCGCCATGTCGCTGGTATGGATGAAGTCGCGTTTGGGCTCCAGGTTGCCCAAGCGGAGAACGCGCTTGCCTGCGCGCACCTGCCGCTGGATCTCCGGGATCAGGTGCGGATTGGTCTCGTTGGGACCGAAGGCGTTGAAGAAGCGGCCGATGATGGTGGGGATGCCGGTGCGCAGGCAGAATTCGCCGGCGATCCGCTCAGTGGCGAGCTTGGTGGTGCCGTAGATGTCGAGCGGGCCGACCGGGTGCTCCTCTCCTACAGCGCCATCGGCGATTGGGTACACCGCGGCTGTGCTCGCCACGAACACCTGCTGCACACCGCCAACAGCCGCCGATGCATCAAGCACATTGATGGTTCCATTGATGTTGATATCGGCGGCCTCCACCGGGTGCGCATTGCAATACGGGATGAAGTGGACCGCAGCCAGGTGAATCACTTGCGATGGCGCTGATCGACCGAACGCATGCGCCAGCGCATCGCGATCGCGGATGTCGACTCGGAGGAACCGCTCATCAGGCACCGGAGCCAAGGCGCGCACGCCGAAGCTGAGGTCGTCGAGCACCCAAACCTCCTTGCCGCTCGTTGCCAGATGGGCGCCCACGGCAGATCCGATGAAACCTGCACCTCCCGTAATGAGCACGCGTTCTGCCATGCCGCGAAAGTAGGGGGAGGCCGCCAGCTCGCCAGAGCGGGGTGCCCGGCTACTTTCGCCCGCGGCATGCAGGTCAGCATCGTTCTACCCTGTTACAACGCCGAGCGTCATTTGGAGCGCTGCCTCACGAGCCTCTTCGTGCAAACGCATCGGCCCTTGGAGCTCATCGCCGTTGATGATGGGAGCAGCGATGGCACCGTGGCGATGCTCGAATCAGCGACACGCCGGGCGCCATTCCCGATGCAGGTGCTGCGGCAGGCCAATGCCGGAGCCTGCGCAGCACGCAACGCTGGCATGCGCGCCGCCCGAGGAACGTACATCCAGTTCATGGATGCTGACGACGAGATCCTCCCTGACAAGATCGAACAGCACCTGGCGATTGCCCATGCGCATGGCGATTGCGACCTCGTGGTGGGCAGCGCGCGCATCGTGAAGCCCAACGGCGAGCTCGACAAGATGGACATCGTGGAGCCTGGCAGCCGCGACCCATGGCTCGACCTGGCCATGCACCGGATGGGCGGCACACCGAACAACTTCTGGAAGCGTGATGCCGTGTTGCGCGCTGGCGCATGGGATGAGGGATTGCGGAGCAGCCAGGAATACGACCTCATGCTGCGCATGCTCATCACCGGTGCTCGCATATGCCATGATCCTGTACCCCGCACGGTGGTGCATCTGCAAGCTGGCGGCAGCGTGAGCACAAGCGATCCTGCAGCCAAGTGGCAGCGCTACATCGATCTGCGCCTGAGGATCATCGCGCATCTGAGAGCTACGAGAAACCTGGACGAACTGGCCCCCTTCCACCAGGTGCTCTTCGACTGCATCCGTATGCTCCATCCTTTCGCACCGAAAGAGGCCGTAGCGCTGTATCATGCGCATCTGCCCAAGGGCTTCACCCCTGCCATTTCCTCGGCGACCGGCCCTTTATACCTGAAGCTGCACAAGCTGCTGGGCTTTGCAGCCGCCAATCGCGTCCGCAGCTGGCTCAGCGCCCTGCGATGAGCAGCCGATAGAGCAGCAGATTCACTCCGGGCAGCCGGAGCGGCAGCAGGTTGTACCACCGGGTCAGGCGAAACAAACCGCGCTTCCAACGTGGCAATCGCGCTGTTATCTCCGCTACCAGCAGCCTCGCCTCCAATGCTGAGAGCATTTCGCGGTCGACCCGGCCCAGTTTCGCATACAGCAGCATCTGCAGGTAGGTGCGGTGTATGATGCCCAAGAGCAAGCTGGCCTTCCTCAAACGCTCCGCATCAGGCAGGAACTTCTGATGGTAAAGGACCGCTGATTCGGCGAAGCTGGCCAGCAGGCGCCTCGGATCGATCACTTTCCGCTCCTCCGCGATACGGTAGTAGCAATCGGGCGCAGTATTTCGCAAGCGATAGCGGACGTCAGGCATGAGCAGCGCGCGCGTATGCAGCTCCACGTCCTGGTGCCGACTGAAGGACTCATCGAAGCCGCCCATGCGCTGAAGGAAGGCACGGTCCCAGATCGGCTGCATGGTCTGCCAAGGGAGCTTGTGACTGAAGAAATCGGCCAACGCATCGCGGGTGATGGGAACCCAGCGCTGCCCATGATCGCCGGGCCGTACGCGGAACACCTCCATGGTGCTCACGGCGAAATGATGTCCGCTGCCCTCCATGAGCGCAAGACGGCGCTGCACGCAATGCCGCTCCAGCAGGTCATCGGCATCGAGGAAGATGATGCAGCCGCCGCGTGCGGCTGAGATGCCGATGTTACGGCAATGGTTCGCGCCCTTGTTCTCGGCCAAGGGCATCACGGTGATGCGCGGATCGGCGGCGGCCATCCTATTCAGCATGGCCACTGTCCCATCCGTGCTCGCATCGTCGACCACAATCAGCTCCCAACGCGGATCGGTCTGCACCTGAACGGACCGCACCATATCTCCGATGAAGCCCTGCTTGTTGAAGCTGGGAACGATGATGGATACCGCAGGGGCACCCTCGCTCGGGCGCGCGAAAGGCGATGGATCGGGAAGCACGGGCTCCAACGCCATGCACGCCTTCACGAGCAGGTATTGCGCATTGAACCTCTCCTTAGTGAAGTGGTCGCGCGCGAAGGCCATCAGCCGGTGCACCTCGTCAGCTGAAGGCTTCCGCAGCAGGAGCGCATCGCCGGGAGCGAGGACCTGCCCCAATCCATGGGTGCGCACCATCGCGCTGAAATCGCCCACGCAATCGGAAATGGCCACGGGTAGGCCGGCGCTCAGGTACTCCGCGAACTTGGTGGGCGATGCCACGCGGTTGGTGATGCGGTCCTCACGCAGCAGCAGGCCCAGGTCGCAATCCTGCAGGATGGCGCGCACCTCCTGATGCCGCACCCAGCGCTGCGCGACCTGCTCGGGGAAGCGCTGGGCCATGCGCGCGATCACAGCATGCTCCGTGCTCAGGAAGAGCATGCGCCGCTGGGGATCGTCCATCAGCCAAGGCGAGACCACGCGCTCGGCCAGTTCGAGCGATTGCCAGCCTACGGATGTGCCTGAATACACGAGCACCGTGTCGTCAGCGCCCCACCCCAGCTCTGCACGTAATCCGTTCCGATGCCGCTCGGGCAGGGCCTCCACGCTCCGGCCCATGGTGCAAGGGATCACGGTGTGCCGCCTGGCATTGTACCCGAATATGCGCCGCCAATGCTCCACCAGCGATTCACTCACCGCCATGCGCAGATCAGCGCGGGCCACCACCTCGCGCTCCAGCAGCTCGCATTCTTCGATCAGGCGGTCGTCATCCACTACGCGGTACTCCTGCCATTCGGCACCGTAAGCCGCGCGCGCATCGAAACAGACCTCCTGCACGAGGCCACGGTCGCGCATGCGCAGGCCGAGGGCTGTCGCGAAGATGCCCCGACCGATGATGCCGCTCGGGCGAAGCCACTGGCACACGGCCCATAACCAGAGCCAATTCGCCTTCCAATAGTGCTGGCGCGGCACCATCGGCAGCACAAGCGCGTCAGGCACACGGCTCCTGATCCGACGGCGCGAGACCATGTATCCGCGCAGCGATACAAGTGCGACCAGCCGCACGCGATCCCCGCCCAAGGCGTTCAAATGGTCCACCACATCGGTGACCTGGCTCCAATAGACGCCGCTAGGCTGGTCGTTGTAGGTGAGGTAGATGATCACAGCCAGCGCATGAGTGCCTCCACCACGCGTTCGGTGGCATGGCCGTCCCAAAGGTGAGGCACCTTGCCTTGCTTGAACGCGCCGTTGGCGATTCGCTCCAGCGTCCGATCCAGTTCATCCAGATCGAAGGTGATGAGCTCGTTGGTGCCTTCAGTGATGGTGATGGGACGCTCGGTGCTGGGCCTCAGGGTAAGGCACGGAATGCGGCGGAAGGTGGTTTCTTCCTGGATGCCGCCGCTATCGGTGATCACAACGGCGCTGGTGGCCACGAGCTTCTGGAAATCGAAGTAGCCGAGCGGTTCGCACAACGTGATGCCAGGCCGGTTCAGCAAGCCCTCCGCCAGGCCATGCTGCTGGAGATTGCGTGCGGTGCGCGGATGCACGGGGAAAACCACGGGGAATCGTTCGGCCACCTTGCGGATGAGTCCGGCCACGCGCGCGAGCGATCCGGGATCATCGACATTGCCTGGTCGGTGCATGGTGATGAGCGCATGGCCATGCCCGTTCAATCCAAGGCGCTCTAGTGCATCTGAGCCTTGTATCTGACTCTCGAATGCCACCAAGGTGTCGATCATGGTGTTGCCCACCAAGCAGATGCGATCCGCCTCGATGCCTTCTCGAAGCAAGTTCTCTTCGCCGCTCGGCTCGGTGGTAAGCAATAATCCGGAGATTCGATCGGTGAGGATGCGGTTCACCTCCTCGGGCATGCCCATATCGCCGCTGCGCAAACCGCTTTCCAAATGCACGATGGGCAGGCCCAACTTATTGGCGGCGATGGCGGCGGCCAAGGTGCTGTCCACATCGCCGACCACCAGCACGGCATGCGGCTGCACCTCGCGCATGGCCGATTCCAAGGTGATGATGAGGTGGCCCAAGCGTGCAGCGGGCGTTCCATCGGGAACGGACAGCATGCGATCTGGCCGCAGGCCGAACTGATCGAAGAACACGGTGCTCATGCGATCATCGGCATGCTGTCCGGTATGCACGAGCTGCACTTGCAAGCCGCCATGCTCCTGCGCCACCTGCTTCAGGCGCGTGACCTTCATGAAGTTGGGCCGCGTGCCCACGATCGCTAGCAATTGCTTCATGAAGTTCGTGTGGCGATGATGTACTGGTCACTGGGCGTGTCGCTGATCTTGCGCGCCGGTGCACCCGCAATGGTGATGCGCCCTTCAATGAAGGAGGAATTCACCACGCTATTGGCACCCACCACCGTGTTCGCACCCAGCACCACGTCTCCGAAGATCTTGGCCCCTGGGCCGATGTAGCAGTTGTCGCCGATGCGCGGTGCGGGCTCTGGCGGCGGTCCGGGGCGCGTTCCGATGACCACATCGACATGCAGGCGGCAGTTGGCGCCGATGCGCGCATCGGGATGCACTACGATGGTGCCGCGATGGGCGATGGAGAGGCCCGGGCCGAAGGTGTTCAGCGGGATCTCGAAGCCGCAGCGCACGCTTTGGCGGTGAAGCCGCCAGCCCCAATAGCGCCGGAGCCAGGCATTCGCGCCGGTGTTGTGCAGGTATTCGACCCGGCGCAGCAGGCGCTGGAACCGCCACACCTCATCGTAGCGTGAAGGCGTTGAGCCAGCGCGTCGCAGGCCGATGCGGTCGGCCTCGAGGAATCGGCGCAGGTCTTCTCGTGATCGGATCATCGGCCCATCACAGCATCCTTACCCCCGGCGAGCCGTTCCGCCCAGCGGAAGCCGAGGAGATTGAAGAAGCTGATATACGTTGAACTTGTTGCACGGCCAGGTTCTGGAATGAAGCCTTTCGGGATCATGCGGTCGAATGCCGCGAATGCCGCGTTCCGATCGTGCGCCGAAAGTACGCGGATGGCCATGAACAGGTATTGATCGGCTGCTGCAATGGCTGCCGCATGGCGAGTTGGATCCATGGCATGCAGATGATCGCGCATGGCACAGCGCAGGTCGATGTACCGGAGCCAGTTGGCCTGCTCGTCGGTGCGGCTGATCGACCCTGTGCCGCGCTTGAGCACCACGCAACCGGGCTCCGGATCCCAAGCGACCGGCGAACGGTGCTTCAACAGGCGGAAGAGCAGCTCGTAATCCTGGCTGCTGCGCAGGTCCTTGTCCCATCCGCCAGCACCGATCACGGCTTCCCGCCTGAAGAGATTCGCGCTGGTGGTGCCCATGCGGGTGCGCACAAGCGCCATCCACGGATCGCCAGCCAATGGCAGGACTTCCTCATCGGCGCGTTCATCCTCGTACCGGTTGATGTAGCCGCCGGCGACCACATCGGCATTCGCGCTCTGCGCGATCGCCAATTGCCTCCTGATCTTCCCAGGGAGCAAGGCATCATCAGCGTCAAGGAATTGCACCCATTCGGCATCGGTGGCCTCCATGCCAGCATTCCTGGCCGCACTTGCGCCCACGCGCGACCCCAAGGTGATCACGCGCACCGGGGCACCTGCATCGCGAGCGCACGCTTCCAGCGCTTCGGTGGTCCCGTCGTCGCTCGCATCATCAACAGCGATCACTTCCATGTCCGGAATCCCCTGGTCGCGGGCCGATGCAATGGCCAGCGGCACCAGGGCCGCCACGTTGCGGCACGGAATCACCACGGCCACCTTCATGGCCGCAAAGTAGGGCTACCGGATCCGCTCAGTCGGCGGCGCATAGCGCTTGCCCTTCACCACGGATGATATCAGGTAACGCCACTTCGCCCACGTCGGCTGGTCGTCGCGGAGCGCATAGGCCAGGACGGCGCTTATGCCGAAGCGCGGCATCTGGAACCCGAGATCGTCCCAAGCTCTCCGGAAGGCGCGATCCAGCGCCATTTCGGATGCAAGCCCGGCTTCCTTCGCTTTTCGCTTCAATGCCTGCAAATAGCGCTTGATGGCAACGATGTCCGCAGAGCGCAGCGCTTGCGGGAATGCTCCTGCTGCGGGCAGGTGAAGCACCAGCGCATCTTCTCCATGCAGCAAGCCGTGATTCGCGAGCACGGCCCGATAAACCGTGCGAAGGCCTTCGAAAGGATCGATGGCAGCGCTCGTGTTCTGCGCACCAAGGCGGTATCGCACAAGCGGCACTGGCAGATTGCCCACTTGAGTCGCTCTCAGCAATTCCAGCTGGAAGAGCCAGTCCTCACCGTAGCGAGGCCAGGCATCCTCGTATCGTATCCGGTGATCCATTAGGACGCCGCGCCGATAGATCGCCGTGGGCTGGAAAATGGGAATTCGGAACAAGGATCGAGCGCGGCAATCATCATCCTCTTCAGCGCTGCGCCGGATCTCGCCGGAGGAATGGACCAGCTCCATCCAGGAACCGCTTGCGCCAAGCTCAGGCCGTGAATCCATGAAGCGGACTTGCTCCTTCAGGCGATCGGGATGCATCACGTCATCGGCATCGGCGCGTGCGATGTACTCCCCTGTGGCCGCGTCGTGGCCGCGCTGCGCAGCTCCTGCAGGACCGTGGTTCCGGTCGAGCGCGATGATGCGAAGGCGGGGATCGCTGTATGACCGGAGAATGGTGAGGCTCTCATCCGTGGAGCGATCATCCACGGCGATCAGCTCGAAATCACAGCAGGACTGGACCAGGACGCTATCGATGCATTCCCTGAGCCACGGCGCTTTGTTGTAGACCGGTATGACGACTGACACCTTCATGCTTTCGCGCCGCGATGCAATCAGCTATGCCATTTTGCCAATGAACCGGGCAGCGAGGCTCTTCAGCAGATAGATCAGCCGCGCGGGATCCCTGCGGTCGCTGAGCCGATAATGGGCAAGGGCAAGCCGCGCATGATCAGGCACTAGGCCGAAGAACGCATCGTTCCATGCGCGGTCCAAGCGCCGTTCGAAGGCGGCACTGGGGAACAGGTTCCGCACTTCATTCATCGCATGCAGGCTCGCCAGCCATTGCTTGAACTCGATGAGCGCCGCGCGCGTGGGCGGCTGCTTGAAGGACCGGAGCCCCATGAGGTGCAATTCCAGCTGGCGATCCGTGATGGGCACGTCGAGGTTCTTGAAAACATGCCGTAGGATGGTCTCCCGGTAGGTGGCCCTCCGGTGGCCGTGGCTGCTGTTCTGCTCCCCGCGCCGGTAGCGGATCAGCGGCTCATCGATGTTGTCGAATTCGGAATGCGCGATCAGCTTCGACCAAAGGATCCAATCCTCCCCGATCCTCGGCCAATCATCCTCGAAGCGCACGGCATTGTCGCGTAGCGTCCTGGTGCGCATGATGCTGGCCGGCTGCGCGATGGGATTGCCGAAGAGCACCTCGGCACGGCAATGGTCCATCCCGACCGGGAAGCGCCAGAGCTCGGTTTCTGCACCGAATAGCTGCAGATGCCCACCGCTCGCCCCCAGTTGCGGGTTGGCATCCATGAAGGCGACCTGCTTCTCGAAACGACCCGGCAGGCAGATGTCGTCTGCATCGACCCGGATCATGTATTCGCCCTGGGCAAGGTCCATGGCCCGCTGCGCGGCACCGGCGGGCCCGAGGTTCCGCTCGCATTGCACCACCCGCAGCCGAGGATCCCTGATCTCGGAGAGCACGGCCATGCTGTTATCCGTGCTGCGATCATCGGACACGATCACTTCGAAGTCGCCGTAGGACTGGGAGAAAATGCTCTCGAAGCACTCCTTGATGTAGGGCGCCTTGTTGAAGAGCGGGATGACTACGCTGACCTTCATCCCAACAGGTGATTCCATTTGCGCCGGATACGGAACATCAACCAGCTATCGGACCGGAGCTGATCATCGAGCACCTGCAATTGTGAACGCTGTTCGTCGTCCAGGGCCCCGAGGCCGATGCCCAGCTTCCGAAACTGGCGCATCATATGGAAGTCGCGCTTCGAGAAGATGGTGAAATGCCATTTGAGCAGGAAGGCAACCGTCATGGCACGCACCAACTGCCGGTGCTTGGGGCGCACAGGCACGCCCCTTAGCCCTTGGGGTAGATCGTGGCCGATCGACAACACGCGCGCCAGGTTATCCAGGCCCGTGTCGGCGCACATCCGGGCAAGGATGCCGGCCTGCTCATCCAGGAATGCCTTCTTCTGCACGATGGACTTGCTCTCCGCTTGTGCGCGGAAAACGGCGAGCTCCCATGGCACGATGCGAAGCCCGCCGGTCCCGCGGCGGAACAGGACCTGCAGCCATAGCTCGTAATCCATCACGCAATGAAGCAGCTCGTCCATGAACCCAGCCTCTCGCACGGCATCCATGCGGTAAAAGGTGCTTTGCTGATTCACGTGGGGCGCGGTGAACAGCCTCTCCTGGTCAGCAGGGTCATCAACCCCCATGCGGTACTCCGTGCCATCCATGAGACGTTTCAGGCGCACGCCGCTGAGCACCACCAAGGCTGGGTCTGCCGCAAAGGCCTGCCCGATCCTGGTCAGTGCCCCCGGCATCAACAGGTCATCACTGTTGATCCAAGCGAACAGGGCCCCTGTTGCGCGTTCCAGTCCTTTGTTGAGGGCATGGCTCTGCCCGCGGTCGCGCTCACTGCACCACCATGCCAATTTCGGAGCGTACGATTCGATGATCTCCACCGAGCCATCCGTACTGCCGCCGTCGATCACCATGTGCTCCAGATCCGGATAGCCCTGGTCATGCACGGACCGCATGCACTCATCGAGGAAGGCGGCCTGCTGGTAGCTGGGCGTGATGAGGGTGATCCGTGGGAGCATGCTGCACGATTACGCCTTGCGCGCCACGGCATTCAGCGCTGTGATCATCACCCAATCGAGTTCGGCGCCCTTTGGAGCGCGGTCCCGGCGCAAGAGCCAGCGAACGATCGGGAATGAAATCCATTTGAGCACCCTGCGTATGGAGGGAGGCATCGGCCGACGCATCACCCAAAGGCCGATCATCTGGCCGAGGCTGGCATCCCAGCCGCCACTGGCGCGCACATCAGCATCGATGAAGCCGGCGCTTTGGAGCAGGCGTTCCAGGGCGAAAGGCGTATAGCGATGCTCATCGTATGGCGCATCGTGCAATGGCCACAGGAAAGGCACGGTGAGCACCAGGTGCCCTCCAGGCCTCATCACCCTGCTGATCTCCTGCAGGACTGCCAAGGGATCCGGGCAGTGCTCCAGCACCTCGGTCGCCATCGCGCAATCCACGCTTGCATCAGGCAACGGGATGTTCCGGCCATCCCATGTGATGTCGGGCCTGATGGACTTGTACTTGGCCTCCTCATTCACCGGCAGGTCCATGCCGATGTAGCGCTGAACCTGGCTGCCCTTGAGGATCAGATCGCGATAAGGCATCACGCCGCAACCGACATCGAGGAATGCGCCATGGAGCTTGGGCAGTGCATTGCTAAGCACCAGCTGAATAGAGGTGCGCACATGGTACAGGTCCTGCGTATCCGCGTTGAGCGGCATGCCAATGAACTGCTTGCGATGCGCCCGGCTCATGTATCCAATGCTACGAAGTGAGCCTTGCTCCCGATTGATTCAGCCACGCTGGCAGGTGTCGCCGACTCGGCAGGGCGCCATCCGAGCAACCGGCGTAGCAGGACTTTGAAGAAATAGCTGAGGTTGCCAAAGCTGAAGCCCGCGCCATGCCACATATGAACGAATGGAGCGATGGTCCTTCGATCGGCGATCAGGAAGAAGAGCCGCTTGTAGCGGCGGTCGAGCTCAGCCTCGAAACCATCCTCCGGGAAGTGCCCAGTGTCGCGGTTCCATGCCTTCAGACGGGCGATCCATCTCGCCAGAGAAACCACATCGGTTGCATCGGGCACGCGCCTGAACAAGCGATGCAGCATGAGTTGTAATCGTATCTCTTCCTTTCCGGCCGCGATGCCCAGGATCCCGAATACGCCTTCGTAAATGCGGGCCTTCACCTCCAGCGGATCGCGCCCATGGCGCATGTTCTGCTCACCGAATCGGTACAGGGTGAGGGCTTCCGGGAGATTGGCGAAGCGCATGTGCGCCGCGCAGCGCACCAGGAAGAGGAAATCCATCCCCGGCACGCGCCAAGCTTCGTCGCAGCGGAGGCCATTCGCATCGAGGGTCGATTTCCGGAACATGGTGGTTCCATAGCAGACCGGGTCTCCGAAGAGCAGCTTGCTCCGGCCCTGACGGTCGTCGGCCGGCCAGGTCCAGAATTCCGACTTGGCTCCGAAGACGCTCATGGCGCTGCCCACGGCGTCGACTCCCGGATTGGCGTCGAGGTAGGCCACCTGGCGCGAGAGCCGTTCGGGCACCATCACATCATCGGCATCGAATACAGCGATGTACTCGCCCAAAGCGGCATCGAATCCCCTGTTCGCTGCTGCAGGCCTGCCCATATTGCGGTCGCTCCTAAGAAGCCTGATTCGCGGATCACTGATCGCGCGCACGCATTCCGGTCCTTGATCGGTGCTGCCATCGTCAATGACGAGCACCTCGAAATCAGTGTAATCACTTGCCAGGACGCTGCGCACGGCTTCCTCTACGAAAGCTCCTTTGTTGTACAGGGTAATGAGGACCGTGACGCGTGGCATGCCAGATAGAGAGCGGGGCAAGTTATCAGCGCACGCCAAGTGGCCCGATGCGTGCAAGCCGCTGCCGCAGCAGGTGATCGGCGAGAACCAGACAGGTCATGGCTTCAACGATGGGCACAGCGCGCGGCACCACGCATGGATCATGGCGGCCTTGGGCCTTGAGCACTATGGTCTCACCCTTCCGATT
>DAORNP010000007.1:39219-40889 GCA_035441065.1 Flavobacteriales bacterium
GCCCAGCACCCCTCCCTGGAGCATCCGGTTATGCATCGATCCGCGCATGGCCGCGGAGGTGAAGCCCATGCCGACCTGGAAGCCCTTCACGGCATTGATGGAGAGCATGGCTTTGGCAAGCTCCGCGTCGAGCTTATCGAAGACCGGTTCGCCCAGGCCCGCAGGCACGCCTTGCACCAAGCAGGAGACGATGCCACCGATGCTGTCACCTTCGGCCCGCACGCGCTCGATGAGCGCAGCCATTCGATCCACGGCAGCAGGATCGGCGCAGCGCACATCATTGCTCCACACGCTGCCCCAATCCATCGCGTTGACCTCACGCTCCGCGATTTCCTCGCCTACTGCCGTCACGCTGGCCATCACCCTGATGCCGTGAAGGGCGATCATTTGGCGGGCGATGGCCCCGCCCACCACGCATGCCGCTGTTGTCCGAGCGCTGCTGCGGCCACCGCCGCGATGGTCACGCAAGCCGTACTTCCCTTCCCAGGTGAAGTCGGCATGGCCCGGGCGGTACACATCCTTCAGCGCTTCATAATCGCTGCTTCGCGCGTCGCCGTTGCGGATGAGGAAGGCGATAGGCGTGCCCAAGGTTGTGCCGTCGAGCATGCCACTGAGCCATTCCACGCGATCGGCCTCGTCGCGCGTGGTGCCCAGCGGGGTGCTGCCCGGTCTGCGCCGATCAAGCTCTTGCTGAACGGCATCGAGATCAAGCCGCAAACCGGCAGGGCAACCATCGAGCACGCCACCGATGGCCGGTCCGTGGCTCTCGCCGAAGGTGGTGAGGCGGAATACGTGGCCGATGCTGTTGCCTGGCATGGTGCGCTGCGATGTGTGCGGGCGAAAGTAGCGGGTGATCCGTGCTGCCTTTCTTTGCCCCGATGCCGCGCCTCTTGATCAAGAATGCCAAGGCCCTCGTGGGAGCGCATGCCAACGGCGTTACACAGGTGGCAGGCAAGGCCATGGCGCAGCTGCCGCAGATCGAGGACGGCTGGCTCCTGTGCGAGGATGGGCGCATCGCCGCGCTGGGGCCGATGAGCGAATTCCCGGGCATTACGGATTGGACCGGCCTCACGATGATCGATGCCGCAGGACGCTATGTGCTGCCCGGCTGGTGCGATTCGCACACGCACACCGTATTCGCCGCGCCGCGCGAGGAAGAGTTCGTGGACAAGATTAACGGCCTGAGCTACCAGGAGATCGCGGCGCGGGGCGGAGGCATCCTCAACAGCGCCATGAAACTGCGCGCCATGGATGAGGAGCAGCTCTTCGCGCAGGCCAAGGCGCGCTTGGAGGGCATGATGGCCCAAGGCACCGTGGCTGTGGAGATCAAGAGCGGCTACGGCCTCTCGTTGGAAAGCGAATTGAAGATGCTGCGCGTGGCCCGCAGGCTGAAACAGGAGTTGCCCTTGCAGGTGAAGACGACCTTACTCGCCGCGCACGCCTTGCCGCCAGAGTTCAAGGAGGACAGAGATGCCTACATCGACCTGATCTGCACAGAGCTGATACCGCGCGTGGCTGCCGAGGGCCTCGCCGATTTCGTGGATGTGTTCTGCGAGACGAACTACTTCACCGTGGCCGAGTTGGAGCGCGTGCTCGAGACTGGCATGAAACACGGGCTGCCTGGCAAGGTGCACGTGAACCAATTCACCAGTATCGGCGGCATTCAAACG
>DAORNP010000007.1:40921-42385 GCA_035441065.1 Flavobacteriales bacterium
GGACTCAGCGGACCTCGATGCGCTGGCCGAATGCCCCATAGTGAAGCTGCCGATGCCAACGTTGCTCCCCTCCTGCTCCTTCTTCCTGCGCATCCCCTACGCACCGGCACGCGCGCTCATTGATCGGGGCCTGCCCGTAGCCTTGGCCAGCGACCACAACCCCGGCAGCACGCCCAGCGGCAACCTCAATCTGGTGCTCTCGCTCGCCTGCATCCAATTGCGCATGCTGCCCCAAGAGGCCATCACGGCGCTCACGCTCAACGCTGCTGCAGCCATGCAGCTCGAAGGTGAGCTCGGCAGCCTCACCGTGGGCAAGCGCGCATCATTCATCATCACCCGCGAAGTGCCCTCGTTGGCCTACATGCCATACGCCTTTGGCACCGACCATATCGACACCGTGATCATCGATGGAAAGCCCTTCCGCTCCGGATCAGCGATCGCCTGATTTCATGCCCACCGACCCCGGTAGGCCGCCCAGCCTGGAATTCAGCATGGGCGTAGCGCTCTTCGGCATTTCCTTCATGGTGTTCTTCCTGGTGCAATCCGTGGTGTTCATGCGCGGGGTGATGGCCCTTTCGCCGGATCTCGCCGGACTGCCCTTCTCGTTCAGCCTGCTCGACGACCCGGCTTTCCTCGAGCGTATGAAGGAAGTGCAATTCAACGGCGACCTGGTCGGCTTGGAATCGGCTTGGAGCGGTGGCGTGGGCGCATTGTTCATCCTGCTCACCTGCTGGCTCTGGAAACGGGAGCAATTCGCTGCGCTTCTGGGAATCCGTGCACCCAGGCCGATGCAGGTGCTCACTTGGGCGGCGCTTTTCGCAGGGCTCGTCCTGATCATCGAGGGCCTTTCCCGGTTGTCGCCTGTCTTCGACACGGATTTCATGGAGACAGTCGTGGGCAGCACCACCAACATGCCACTGCTCTTCCTCGGCGTTGCGATCCTGGGCCCGCTCTTCGAGGAATTGCTGCTGCGCGGGCTGCTCTTCGGTGCGGTGCGCCACATCGCCGATGAGCATGTGAGCGTTGCAGTGACGTCTGGCGTGTTCGCGTTGATGCACCTGCAGTACAGCCTGCCCATCATGCTGCTCATCCTGCCCATGGGCATCGTTCTCGGCTATGCACGCGCGCGCACCGGCAGCTTGCTCGTGCCCATCGTGCTGCACATGGCCAACAACGGCCTCAGCATCATCTGGCCCTGAGCACCAGTTGCTTGGTTCAACCTTGAAGGCTGGCCTGCGTATGAAGCCCCGCCGCAGCTCCGCGCGCGGCATCCATGCCATTGGCCAAACCGCAGCAAGGCAACTCTCGCAGGATCCTGATCGTGCTCTTCGGCACCCTCTTCTTGCTGTGCGCAGCCGTGATCGGCGTGGCGCATTGGCATGAACTGAAGAGCCAGCGCGAAGAGGCCATGGACCGCTTGGCCACCATCGCCACGGGCCTTGCCGACCAGATCCCCGCACGGCA
>DAORNP010000007.1:42542-42961 GCA_035441065.1 Flavobacteriales bacterium
GATCATTGCTACATCGGAAGAGAAGCCGCAATTCCGCGCCAGACCCGAAAACACTGCGGAACTCAGTGGTCTGTATGAAAGTGGAGGTCGCATGCTTCGGAACGAGGCCCTGCATGTGCTGGAGCCGCTCACCGATGAACACACCGGCGAGACCTCGAGCGCTGTGCTGGCGCGACTGCCTGAATCCGATGCCGTGAGCGCCGCCTACGCCGCGCTCTGGCGCAACATCGCCATTGCATTGGCCCTGTTCGGCCTTGCTGCGCTGGTGCTCTTCCGATCCGTGGGCCGGTGGGTTCAGCAGACCGAGGCCGACAAGCTCGCCCTTGCCTCGCGCAACCTCGACATCACCGACAGCATCACCTATGCCGCCAAGATCCAGCGCGCGCTGGTGCCACCGCCGCAAGCCTATCGCGAGCTCT
>DAORNP010000007.1:42996-43335 GCA_035441065.1 Flavobacteriales bacterium
CTCGTGAGCGGCGACTTCCATTGGTGCCATCGCCTCAACGACGATGTATGCTTCATCGCCGCTGCCGATGCCACCGGCCACGGCCTGCCAGGCGCCATGATGGCCGCCATCGGCTGCTCCCTGCTTAACGAGATCGTGCCCGCGAACCCGGACAAGGACCCTGCGGAGATCCTCAACCTGCTGAACACGCGCGTGGTTGCCACCCTGCACCAGCAAGGCCAGAAGCGCGGCGCCGGCGATGGCATGGACATCGCCCTCTGCCGCATCGACCGCCACCAGCGCGAGATCCTCTTCGCCGGGGCCTTCCGCCCGTTGTACTGGTTGCACGATGGCCAGCTC
>DAORNP010000007.1:43382-52076 GCA_035441065.1 Flavobacteriales bacterium
CGCACCTCGACCTCGATCGCAAATACACCAGCCACCGCCTCGCGTATTCCGAAGGCGACCGCATCTACCTCTTCAGCGACGGCTATGTGGACCAACTCGGAGGCCCGGAGCACAAGCGCTTCATGACCGCGCGCCTGCACCAGCTCATCGAGGCCAATAAGTCCATGCCCTTCGACCGGCAAGCCAAACTCCTGGAGCAGGCCTTCCTCGATTGGAAGGGCACCGAGGAGCAGGTCGACGATGTTTGCATGCTGGGAATCGCGGTGTAGGCCGCGTCCGTGTGAAGTGGCCCCCATCTATATTTGGTCCGTCCGGGCCAAAGGCCCTTTCCCACTCAGCGCATGGCCACCAAAGCAGAGCTGCTCGCACGGCTCCAGGAACTTGTTTCTCAGGAAGATGTTGAAGCCGCTGCCGAAGCGGTGGAAGTGACCAAGGAAGCCTATGAGGCCCTCGTGGCCGCGCAGCATCACCACGCCGAGGGCGAGGTCCAGCAAGGCGAGGGCGCTTCCGCAGAAGGCGCACCTGCGGGTGAAGCGCCCTTGGCCATCGAATCGGCTCCGCTGGTTGACGAGGACGACAAACGATTCAAGCAGCTGCTCGACAGCTACAACCAGCGGGTGAACGACATCCGTCGCCGCAAGCAGAAAGAAGAAGCCGACAACCTCGCCGCGAAACAGACGGTGATGGAGGAGCTGAAGGCCCTCATCGCCGGTGAGGAGAACATCGGCAATGCCTTCAACCGCTTCAAGGAACTGCAAGAGAAGTGGAAGAGCATCGGCCCGGTGCCATCGCAGCATTACCGCGACCTGCAGCGCGACTTCAGCCACCTGCTCGACGAGTTCTTTTACCACATCCGCATCTACAAAGAGCTGCGCGATCACGACCTGCGCAAGAACACCGGCCTGAAGCAGGCGCTGGTGGCCGATGTGCAGATGCTCAGCGCCATGGAGGCCAATACCCCCGGCGCCGTGCGCGAGATGGAGACCCTCATCCGCAAGTACCAGGACGAGTGGCAGCACATCGGCCCCACGGTGAAGGAGGATTGGGAGGTGATCCGCGACGGCTTCTGGAACGCCACGCGCATCGTTTACGACAAAATCAACGAGCACTATCGCGCGCGCCGATCGGAGCACGAGGCCAATTTGCAAGCCAAGCAGGACATGGTGGAAAAGGTGAAGGCCATCACCTCCGACCTGAAGGCCAATTCAGCCAAGGAGTGGAAAGAGGTGACAGACCAGGTGCTTGAACTGCAGAACGCGTGGAAGAGCATCGGCTTCGCCACCAAGAAGGACAACGAGCGCGTATGGAAGGAATTCCGCGACCAGTGCAACGTGTTCTTCGCAGCCAAGCGCGATTGGTTCGATGCGTTGCGCGACAAGTACAAGACCGCGCGCGACAGGAAGATGGCGCTGATGAACGAGGCCATCACGCTGAAGGACAGCACCGAGTGGAAGCGCACAGCCGACCGCCTGAAAGCGCTTCAGCAGCAATGGAAAGAGGCCGGCAGCGCCGGTCCGCGCGACGAGAACAAGCTGTGGAACAAGTTCCGCGAGGCCTGCGACGCGTTCTTCCAGAGCCGCAAGCAAACCTTCGAGAAGCAGGACGCCGAGCAGGCCGATAACATGAAGGGAAAGGAAGCCCTGATCGCCGAGATCGAGGCCTTCCAGCATAGCGGCGAGCGTAACAAGGACATCGAGGCGCTGAAAGCCTTCAGCGTGCGCTGGATGAACAGCGGACGCGTATCGCCCCGCGACTTCGACAAGCTGAACGAGAAGTACCGTGCCGCGTTGGACAAGCACTACGGCCAGCTGAAGGTGGAGGCCGATGAGCGCATGCGCCTGCGCTTCCAGGACCACATGGAAGAGCTGAAGAGCGGCCCGGATGGCAAGTTCCAGATCGAGCGTGAGAGCCGTTTCGTGAAGCGGAAGATCGAGGAGCTTGAGGGAGAGATGCGCCAGATGGAGCGCAACATGGGCATGTTCAACTTCAAGAGCGCCAGTGGTGAGGAGATGAGGAAGGAGATGCAGAAGAAGATCGACAAGCTCGCGCGCGACGTGGAACGCCTCAAGGGCCAGCACCGTGAACTGGTGAAGGAACTGCGGTGAGCTACTCCTCCCCGTTCGTCATAAGCATCGAAATCCCTGTGGCATGGGGCGAGCAGGACGCCTTCGGCCACCTGAACAACGTGGTGTACTTCCGTTATTTCGAGAACGTGCGTATGCACTACCTCGATCGCATCGGGGTGCTGCGCTCGCACAGCGAACAGGGCATGGGCGTGATACTCGCCAGCACCACCTGCGATTTCAAGAAGCCCGTTGAATGGCCCTCCAAGCTCAGCGTGCGCTGCGGCTGCGCCGCCGTCGGCAACACCAGCTTCACCATGGCTTATGAAATCACTGATGAACGAGGCGCGATCGTGGCCACCGGCACCAGCGTGCAGGTGATGTTCGATTACAATCAGCAAGTGAAAGCACCGATCCCGGATGCCATCCGCAAAGCCATTGCACACCTGCAATCCTGAACGCATGAAGCAGACTCTCCCCTACCTACTCTGCGCGGCTCTGTTTGCCTGTGGCAGCCCAGACGCTGAGCCAGTGGCCGAGCCAGAAGCTGGATCTTCTATAGGTCCAACAGTCCCCGCGGACAGCAACGCGCATCGCCTCGGCGGGCTCATCCTCAAGCTGATGGGCGATTGGACCGATGCCACTACTGAGCCGGGCGCTATCGTACACGAGCGCTGGAGCCGTACCGACGATGCCTTCTATTCGGGTCTCGGCTTTGTGATGGTGGACAAGGACACGGTCTTCATCGAGCACCTGCACCTGGCCGGCGACAGCTCGGGCCGCATCGCTTACAACGTTCGCGTGCCTTCGCAGAACGAAGGGGACGCCGTCTCCTTCGCACTAACGCTTTGTGCTGGCGATAGCATGGTGTTCGAGAACCCGGCGCACGATTTCCCGCAGCGCATCGCGTATGCCTTGCAGGCCGATGGCGATTGGATCGCACGCGTGAGCGGTCCAGGAAAGGATGGCAAGCTGCGCGTGCTGCGCTACCGCTTCAAGCGGGTTAAGCCTTAAAGTTCATTCACCTCAGCACGGTGAGATGCCCGGTGAACTCACGCCCGTCATCGAGCCGGAGCACGTAGTAGTAAGTGCCCTCGGGCTGGTTGGCTCCATGCCAGTCATTGCGGTATCCGCGCGTCTCGAAGACCACCATGCCCCACCGGTTGTAGATGGCCAGCTCATTCTCGAAGCACTCGATGTTGCGGATCACGAAGGCATCGTTGTAGCCATCGCCGTTCGGGCTGAAGACGTTGGGAATCTCGATATCGGCCGGCCGGATGAGGTAGTTGATGCTCACCGTATCCGTGCAGCCGTTCTCAGTGACAATGGCCAGGGTGATGGTGTACACGCCCGCATCATCGTAGGTCCACGATGGATTCGAGGTATTGAACGAGCTTGAGCCGGGAGCACCGAGGTCCCACCACCAGTTGCTGATGGTGCCGCCGCCGCCATCAGAAGCGAAGGTGAACTCGACCTCGGTTCCGGGCAATTGCGGCGATGGTGGATCGACGGAGAAGCCAGCCACAGGATTCTCGAAGATCACACCGAATGGAGCGGATGAGCCCGAGCATCCGTTGGCATCCGTGACGGTGACCGTATAGTTGCCTGATGCGGTGACCGCCTGCGTGGACGATGTGCCGCCGGGCTGCCAGGCATACGCGGCAAATGGCTGCGTGGTGCTGAGCACGATGGACTCCCCGATGCACGCCACATTGAGGCCCGTGATCACCGGCACTGGCGGCGCAGGTTGTGTGACCGTTGCTGTGGCCGTGGCTTGGCAGCCATTGGCATCGAGCACCACCACGCTATAAGTGCCCGCTGCGAGACCCGTGAACGCGTTCGTCGCTTGATAGGTGGTGCCACCATTCACGCTGTACTGCAGAACTGTTCCGTTGGCCGTGATGGTGATGGTGCCGGTGGGCGCATTGCAATTGGTCTGCGTGGCTGTCACATCCACGATGGATGGCCCTTGCACTTGGGTCACTGGGGCCATGGCCTGCGCCGTACATCCGTTCGCGTCGGTGGCAGTAACCGTGTAGCTGCCTGGCGCAAGGTCGCTGGCCGTGGCCGCATTGCCTCCGTTGGGCGACCACGCATAGGTGATCACGCCCGTTCCGCCGCTCGCGGTTGCGGTGCCATCATTGCCTGTACAACTCACGGGCGTGGTTCCAGTGATTACCACCGATAGCGCAGTCGGCTGATTCACTTGCACGCTGCCGGTGCCGGTGCAGCCGTTTGCATCCGTAGCGGTCACAGTGTAGGTGCCAGCGGCAAGACCGTTCGCTGCAGCACCGTTCGCTCCTCCCGGCGACCAGGCATAGGTGTAAGGCGCTTCTCCCCCGCTCGCTTGCACGGTGCCCGATCCGGTGCTCGCGCCGAAGCAGAGCACATCGGTCACCGCGTTGGTCTGTACACTAATCGTAGGGCACGCCAAGCACGCCGGCACATCCGATGCAGCGTTGATCACGATGCTGGCTCCTGAAGCATCGATCACCTGGATCGGATAATTCGGCGGTGCGCCCACGCCATTGCCCGTTGCCCAGGTGGTCCATCCGGTCACGTTAACAGCGCAGCCAGGCGGGAAGAAACACGCGAGGATGCACGCGCTGCAATCCTGCGTGGTGGTCTGATGCTGCCACGTGTACGGTCCCACGCCGTTCGATGCCGTGAGCGTACCATCAGCGTTCGTGCAGATGCTGAGCGGCGCGCATGGGCTTACGATGACCTGCACCGTATCCGCCCCACAGGGCGCAGGATTCGGCAAGGTGTAGGTGATCACGTGCGCACCAGCCCCTGCCGCTGCAGGAGAGAATGCGCCTGCTGTTCCATCAGTGATGCCGGGGCCGCTCCATGTGCCGCCGGCTATGCTAGCGGTGAGCGTGACCGGGGCATCATCCGCACAGAGGGTGCCCGGCCCACTGAGTTCCAGGCAGGTGAGGCATTCGCGCGGTGGTGGAGCGCACGAACCGATCTGGATGGACATGAGGAAACCATTGCCGCAGGCCACCACTTCGCCGTTGTAGTTCACGGCCACATCGTAAACCGCGCCGGGCGTCGTTACGGATTGAACGAGTTGCAGGTCCGCGTTGAACTTGTGCACCGCATTGCCGCTGCCCACGTACACGAATCCGCAGCTATCGATGACGATGCCGCTGTTCTGCGCGCTGTTGGCGCCAAGCTGGCTCGTGGTGCTTCCACCCGGAATCGCGGCGGTGGCGATGATGACGCCGGTCTGGATATCACGGCGATGTAGCGTGCTGCCGTTCTGCGTGTACAGGTCGTTCGCCGTGGCCGCGATGCCGTTGATGCCCATGTTGGTGGGACCGTAGCCCGCCACGCCATAGCTGAAGGAATAGCTGTTGTTGCGGCGATAAGGGATCGATAGGTTGGGGTTGAGCGCGCCGATGGTATCGAGCGTCATGAAGTAGTACTTGCCATTCGGCGAAGGAGCCAGGGCGCGAATCTCGTTCGGGTTGTTGATCAGGAACGAAGGTGACACCGCAGCCACATTGGTTGAGTTGAGCACCGCGCCGTTCGCCATATTGATCTCGAAGGCGCGCCCGTAACCGATCGGGAAGAGCGACGGTCCTAAAGAGAGCCTTGTGCCTCCGAGCATGAGCTGCGTTGCGTCGCAGTTCAAAGCCATGCGCCAATACTCATCGAAGATGCCGCCGTTCTGGCTCCAGAGCTGCGTGCCCGCGGTGCTGATGCGCGCGATGCGCGGATCGGTGCCGGCGGTGATGAAACAATCGCCGTTGGGATGCGTGATCATGGACCCGAGCCAGTAGTTCGCCGTATCCCAGGCTGTGGTGTAGGTCCACTGAAGCACGCCGTCAGGGCTGTATTTGCGCAAGCGCAGCGGCGAATCACCGCCGTAGATGTAAACGTTGGCGGTGCCATCCACCTCCACGTCCCAGATGCGATTGGTGTTGGGGAAGGGCGGCGTTACGGTCCATGGGTCGATCACGATAGGACGCGATGTGTCATACTGCTCCAACGCGAAGCCTGCCGTCGATCCCTTCAGGTTGAAGCGCGCACCGATGATCTCCTGCGCGCCATCGGCGTAGTGCGCCACGGGCGCATGGTCCACGATCTCGCCGAAAGCCGTGGCGATGCGCAACTCGCCATCGGGCCCCAAGCGCACGGCATGGGCATCGTCCCAGCGCATGCGGATCTGCGCGGCATCAGCACCAGGGCGCAGGTGCAGGGCGTATTTGGTGCCTTCCTGCGGATGAATGGTGTACACCGCATCGATTCCGTGATAAAGGCTCTCGTAGCGAAGCTCTTCGTAGCCGATGATGCCGGTAAGGTCACTGGTGCTGCCATCGGCGTTGAGGTAGGCGTAGCTGTGATGATCGCTCCGCTTACCGCTACCCCAGCGCATCTTGCTGCTGCTCCCCTCCCACCGCATCACGGCCAAGTCCTTCCGGACGATGGTGCGCGGCTTGTCGCGCTCACCGCGCTTGCGGTAATAGTTCTTCTCCTTCTCATGCAGGTGGAAGCCCACACGGTCCGGCGCGAAAAGAACCTTCACGGCGCCTTCATCCACGGCGAACTCCACGTTCTCGATGCCCATGCCATCGAACTGCCCTTTGTTCTCGATGAATGCGCGATCAGTGGTGAAGGTTGCTGACCATCGCGTATCGGCCAATTGGGCGCTCACCACCGGGGCGAGCAAAATGGCGCATGTGAATGCGATTGGTTTCATGCAAGGCGGGTTCTGGTGCGACCGAAACTAGGGATAAGGGCTTTATGTTAGGCTCACCGCCCGAATGACCTACCGCACCATCTACGACCTTGCTGAAGAGCCTCCGTTCGACATGGAGGCCGCTTGGATCGCCAGTGCATTCATCCTGCTGGGCTTCGTGTGGGGCATGATGCAGCAAGCGAAGGACCGCAAGCTGGCTGACCCGCCCAAGCGCACGGGCGTCACCACGCCGCGCATCCTCATCACATTCGGGATGCTGGTTGCGCTCATCGGCATCGGCCTCATGGGCTGGGACCAATGGCGCTTGCTGCGCCACATCGCGAACGGCGAGGCGCTGGTGGTTGAAGGTCCGATACAGAGCTGGGGCACCGAGCGCGTGCGCACCGCCCGCAGGGACAAGTATGAGTACGATACCTACGAGCGCTTCTATGTGGGCGACAGCATCTGGTTCGGCTTTTACCGTGAGCTGGGCATGGCTGGCTTCCACAATAGCGGTGAAACACGTGTGGATCTGCGCGATGGCATGCTGGCGCGCGCTACCTACCTCTACGCCGACGGCACCGATGACCCGCCGCGGATCGAGAAACTCGAGATCGCCGAATGAACACGCCCATACCCTTCGAGGCCATTGATTGGTCGCAGCTGCCCGTGACAATCGTGAACGGCACCACCGGTACCGCAACCATGCGCGTGGTGCAGCATGGCGGCTTGCGGATCCGCATGGTTGAGTACTCAGCAGATTACCTCGCCGACCATTGGTGCCAACTGGGCCACTTGGTCTTCGTGCTTGAAGGTGAATTGATCAACGACCATGAGGATGGCCGCGTGAACGTGCTGAAGGCCGGTATGTCCTACCACGTGAGCGATGGGCTCAGTTCGCACCGGTCACGGACGAACGGGCCGGTGAAGTTGATCGTGGTGGATGGGGCGTTCCTCGGCTGATCACATCCTCCTGTACCACACCTTGATCCGCTCCCGGTCCAGAACCTGCTGCCAATCGGGCCCGAACGCATGGTCCCACATGTGCGGCAGGTTGTAGGCCACTTCGGCCATGGCATCGAGTGTAGGCTCATCCCAGTCCTTGGCAAGGTTGGCGGGAATGTGGATCCCGCGCTCCTTCACCATGTGCTTGAATTCATGCACGTACTCTCCATACACGTCCTCGAGTTGGTTGAAGGCCACGCAATTCGCGAAGCAATGGTGCATCTCCAGCACCTTGCCCAGACCGTAGCTCAGCGCATGGCACACGCCCACCTCGCTGTAGGTGAGGCTGAGGCCGCCCATGTAGCTGGCCACCATCAGCAGCTCGTCGCTCTTGGGGTCGGTACGGTCGCGCTTCAGATACACTTCGCGGCATAGCTCAAGCGACTTCTCGCTATACGCCTCGGCGAAGGTGTTCTTCTTGGTGCCGGTGATGGCCTCCACACTGTGGATGTAGGTGTCCATGCCCGTGTAGAACCATTGGTCGTTGGGCACGGTGGCGATGAGGTCCGGATCGAGCACGATCTGGTCGAAGACGGTCCAGTCGCACTTGAGGCCGAGCTTCTTCACGGGACCGGTGAGCACGGCGGTCATGCTCACCTCCGGTGCCGCTGATGGTGGGCACGCCGCAGTGGTAGATGCCCGGCTTCTTGATGAGGTTGAGGCCCTGGTACTGCACGCTGCTGCCCTCGTTCGTGAACATGAGCGAGAGCGCCTTGGCCACATCCATCACGTTGCCGCCGCCGATGCCGATGAGGCCAGCGGGAAGCCCTCGGCGCGCGAGGATGTCGTCGCGAAGCCCATCGATCTGCTCCGTGCTGGGCTCCTTCGCCGTGCTGCAGAAGATGATTTCGTCGCCGGCTTGCTTGGGGATGCGCGCGATGAATTCAGCCTTCCCCTCGAAGTAGTGATCCACCAGGAAGACGAAGAACTGCTTGTTCA
>DAORNP010000007.1:52086-52547 GCA_035441065.1 Flavobacteriales bacterium
GCTCCAGGATCTCGCTGAGCTTGCCGAAGCTGCCGCGGCCATAAGCGGTCTTGGTGACGGACTTGAAGTTGCGGAAGAGGTTCATGTGAAGCGATGAGTGGGAATGCGCACACAAAGGAAACCGTGGACCGCCAAACCAACGCAATTGTTCTGTTGGAGCAGGACCAGAAGCGCCATGTTCATATACCGCCACCCCGACTGGAACCGCTCAGGTAGCTTCGCCCCATGGAACATGAACGTGCATTTGAAGCGAACCGGAAGCTCTGGAATGCACGCGTTCCGCATCACCTCAGCTCACGGATGTACGACGTGGAGGCCTTTATCGCGGGCACGAACTCGCTCACGGCCATCGAACTGGAGCTGCTGGCCGACGTGAGGGGCAAGCGCATCCTTCACCTGCAATGCCATTTCGGGCAGGACAGCCTTTCGAATTCCTATGCCGTCGATGGCTCCGGCCGGAT
>DAORNP010000008.1:0-3087 GCA_035441065.1 Flavobacteriales bacterium
GTGGCTTACGGCTTCTACACCAAGCGTCGCACCGCATGATCCTTGGAATCGATATTGGCGGCACCACGAGCAAGCTCGGCCTCGTGCATGACGGCAAGGTGATCGCCCGCGCGCGCATCAGTACCACAGGCCATGCGGATGACCATGCGTTCGCCGATGCGCTGGTGATGTGCGCGAAGGAATTGCTGCAAGCGAATGAGGGGGCGCGCATCGCATCCATCGGCATCGGCGCGCCGAACGCGAACCAGCTCACGGGCATCATCGAGATGGCACCCAACCTGCCGTGGAAGCACGATGTGCCATTGGCCCGCATGATGAGCGACCGCATGGGCGTGCCCGCCACGCTCGGCAACGATGCGAACGCCGCGGCATTGGGCGAATGGCGCTATGGCGCGGGCAAAGGCATCGACGATCTGCTTGTAGTGACGCTCGGCACCGGCGTGGGCAGCGGCTTCATCGTGAATGGCAGGCTGGTGCTTGGCAGCGCGGGAAACGCAGGCGAATTGGGCCATATGATCCTGATTCCCGGCGGACGGGATTGCACTTGTGGAAGGAAGGGCTGCCTGGAAGCCTATGTGAGCATCCGTGGCATGATCGCCACATACAATGATGCGGGCGGCGCAGCACCAGTGCCGGATGTGAAGAGCATTGCCGACCGAGCGCATTCCGGTGATGCCGCTGCTATCGAATGCTTCCATCGCACCACCGAATGGCTGGCCATCGGGCTGGCGAATGCGGTCTGCGCAACCGGACCCAAGCGGATCGTCCTCTTCGGCGGCATCGCGCGGAACGGCGAATTGCTCATGGCCCCGCTGCGGGAACGCTTCCATGCCACATTGCTGAACATCTACCAAGGACGGGTGGACCTGACGGTATCCGCTTTGCCGGATGATGATGCGGCGTTGCTGGGGGCAGCGGCGCTGGGCACGCTTGGGTGAATACCAAGGTCACGCTGATACGCGGTGTATTTTGTCACGCGGAGGCGCGGAGAACGCGGAGGAATGCAACTCAATGGAGATCAATCGCATCACCGGGATCATCATCGAAGAGAGCATCGAGATCCATCGTGAGCTCGGTCCAGGACTGCTTGAATCGGTCTATGAGGCGGTTCTTGCACGCCGATTAGGCAAGCGCGGCCTTCAAGTGCGAAGGCAGGTTCCGGTTCCACTCATCTACGATGGCGAGACCTTTGAAGAGGCATTCCGGATCGACTTGCTCGTGGACGAGCGCATCGTAGTTGAGTTGAAATCTGTAGAGCTCATGCCGCTCGTCGCGTTCAAGAAAACCAAGACGTACCTCAGCCTCATGAATCTTGAAGTCGGCCTGCTCATCAACTTCGGGGAACAAGTGCTCAAGGACGGGCTGCATCGCATCGTGAACAAATACAAAGGGCCTCGGCCGAATGACATCAAGTGATGAAGAAGCCAACCGACCTGAATGCGATTCGCATTGACTTTCCTCCGCGTTCCCCGCGCCTCCGCGTGAATGGCCTGTCCTGCGCTCCTCCGCGTTCTCCGCGCCTCCGCGTGACCTTCGCATTCTCGCTCATCAACCTCCTCTCCCACTCCCAAGCCCCCAATACGGCTCGCGACCTCGTCAACCCCTTCATCGGCACCGGCGGCCACGGCCACACTTTTCCTGGTGCTTGCGTGCCCAACGGCCTGGTGCAGCTCAGCCCCGACACCCGCCCCGATGGCTACATGGACTGGGACGGCTGCGGTGGATATCACTACTCGGATAGCGTCATCTACGGCTTCAGTCACACGCACCTGAGCGGAACGGGTGTGGCGGACCTGTGCGATGTGCTCATCATGCCCTACGGCACAGCATCTGATACAGCCACCTTGCCGGGTGTCCTTTCATCCAACTTCGAGCACGACAAGGAAGAGGCCTACGCGGGGTATTACAACGTCTACCTCCATGACGCCCGCGT
This sequence comes from Flavobacteriales bacterium, assembly GCA_035441065.1. Lineage (GTDB taxonomy): Bacteria > Bacteroidota > Bacteroidia > Flavobacteriales_F > PHOS-HE28 > PHOS-HE28. The sequence goes on from DAORNP010000008.1 coordinate 1,934, forward strand.
AAACGCCGAGATGACCGCCACCCAGCGAGCGGGTGTGCATCGCTATTCCTTCGAACAGGATGCAGAGGCTCATCTGCGCATTAATCTTACGCATCGTGACAAGCTGACAAGATCCTCGCTTCGGCTGCTGAAGGGGAATGAAATCGTTGGTGAACGACGTTCATCCTCCTGGGCCAGGGATCAGCGGCTCTTCTTCTGCGTGCGTTTCAATACCGCTGCAACGGATGTGGCTTATTCGGTGAGTGGAACGGACACGGTTGAAGTCACGCTGGGGTTTGGCAGGATGATCAAACCTCTGCTGGTTCAAGTCGGCATTTCCGCCGTCAGCATCGAAGGCGCGCGCAATAACCTCGAAGCCGAAGTGCCGCACTGGGATTTCGACAAGGTGCGTGCTGAGGCCGAAGCGGCATGGAACGCCAAGCTGAACAAGATCCAGGTGAAGGGCGGGACGAAGGAGCAGCAGCGGGCCTTCTACACCGCGCTCTATCATGCCTACGTTGCGCCGTACATCTTCAACGATGTCGATGGTCAATACCGCGGTATGGATGGCGAAGTCCACAAGGCGGACCACAACGTGTACACCGTCTTCAGCCTGTGGGACACCTTCCGCGCGCAGCACCCGCTGATGACCGTGCTAGAGCCAGAGATGACGCTCGATTGGATCAAGACCTTTCTCCTGCACTACCAGCAAGGCGGACGGCTGCCGGTATGGGAGCTCTGGGGGAACGAGACCGATTGCATGATCGGCTACCACAGCGTGAGCGTGATCGCCGATGCCTACGCGAAGGGTATCCGCGACTTCGACACGAAGCTGGCATTGGAAGCGATGGTGGCTAGCGCCGAGGCCGACCACTTCGGTCTGAAAGCCTATCGCGAGCGCGGCTACATCAGCAGCGAGGACGAGCCCGAGAGCGTGAGCCGCACATTGGAATACGCCTACGACGATTGGTGCATCGCGCGCTTCGCGGAGATGATCGGGAACAAGGAGGTATCGGAACGCTTCTACCATCGCAGCCGCAACTGGCAGAACCTCTTCGACCCCGAGACGCGCTTCTTCCGTGCCCGGCGCAACGGCGGCTTCGCGCAGCCCTTCGACCCCTACGAGGTGAACTTCCACTTCACCGAAGCGAACGCATGGCAGTACGCCTTCTTCG
>DAORNP010000008.1:3137-3452 GCA_035441065.1 Flavobacteriales bacterium
TGGCTGGCAAGCTCGATGCACTTTTCACCGCCAAGGAGAATACCACCGGCCGCGACCAAAGCGACATCACCGGGCTCATCGGCCAGTACGCGCATGGCAACGAGCCCAGCCACAACTTCGCCTACCTCTACAACCTGAGCGATCGACCGCTGAGCACCGATGTATTCACGCGGCGCATCCTGCAGAACTTCTACACGGACAAGCCCGACGGCCTCATCGGCAACGAGGATTGCGGGCAGATGAGCGCATGGCTGGTCTGGAGCGCGCTCGGCCTCTACCCTATCTGTCCTGGCGATCCGAGCTACACCATTGGCT
>DAORNP010000008.1:3462-6501 GCA_035441065.1 Flavobacteriales bacterium
CCTCGAAGAAGCCACCATAGACTTGGGCAACGGGAAGAAGTGGCGTATGGGCACGGAGGTGATGGGCAATGACCGCTCGCATGTGCAGTCGTTCACTTGGAACGGAAAGGAGCCGGAGCCCTATCGCTCGATCCCGCACAAGGAGCTTATCGCCGGCGGGGAGCTGCGCTTCACGCTGGGGCCCCGTCCCGGAGGTTCTCCGGGCAGGTTCATCCCGGAGTTCAACGACGACTGGACGCCCGTGCCCATCATCCAAGCGGCTGGTATGAGCTTCACGGACAGCCTGCTCATCATCATTAGCAGCAGTGATGACCGAGCGCGCATCGAGTACCGCATCGACGAGGGAGAACCCCGCCGATACGAGTCACCGTTCTGGATTCAGCACAGCTGCACCATCACGGCAACGGCATTGGTGCCGGGCACACAAGGACGGAAGAACCTCATCGCATCCAAGCCGGCGACGGCGAATTTCAAGAAGTACGAAGGCGGTCGCACCATCACCATGGAGAGCACCTACGCCAACCAGTACTCAGCGGGCGGCAAGAACGCCCTCATCGACGGCGTGCGCGGCGGCAAGGATTTCCGCACCGGCGAATGGCAGGGCTATGAGGGCCAGGATGTGGTGCTGATGATCGACCTGGGGCGCGTGCAGAGGCTGAAGCGGGTGGGCCTGAGCCTGCTGCAAGATCAGAAGAGCTGGATCTGGCTGCCAAGCGAGGTCACCTTCAGCGTGAGCACCAACCAGCGGCAATGGAGCAGCGCCACGGTGACGCACGACGTGGACCGCCAGCAGGATGGGGCCATCACGCGGGAACTGTGGCGGGAGCTCGGCGGCCGCAAGGCGCGCTACATCGCCGTCACCGCCAAGAACGCCGGCCCTTGCCCTGATTGGCACCCTGGTAAGGGCGGCAAGACATGGGTGTTCGCAGATGAAGTGCTGATTGAGACGGAACCTTAAGCTGAAGGCCTTCAACGCAAGCCCTCTTCAATGGCTCGAGGGTTGGAGCTATGCCCGGCAAACCTTCCATCTTGGTGCTCGGGTCGCCGTCACTTCACCCGCGGACCCCGCATTTCTTGCCCGCCTTGGTGAAGTACCAAGCTTTCGGCCTTGCCATCTGCTGCGAGGTTGAACACAATCCTGGCATCCACCACCTTGAGGAAGAACTCCTCAGGGCTCTTCGGATAAGCCTGGATGCGCTGCTGTCCCGTGGCCTGGATGAAAACCTGCGAGCCCTCCCGCGTGACGCTCATGATGAAGCCCGGCGCCAGTTCGTATTCGCCCAACAACAGATTCAACTGCTGCTCCGTGACGGTCACTTCCTTGGGCGGTTCCGGCAATGGTTTGCTGGTCCTCGTCCATTCACTATCTCCGAAAGAACGGTCGTGCATAGTGAGCCCCGCGACCCTGCCCTTCTTGTCGCGGCGGAACGTCATGCGGGTGAGTGAGCTTTCGAAGGCGAAAAGATCCTTCCCGATCGGCACCAACGTGTAGACGCTCCCACCCTTGCGCTGACTGATGAGCTTGCCATTCACCACACGCAGGTAACGCTCTCCTTCACCATCGTCCGCATAGACACCCTCGAACGAGGCCAGCGTCTTCGCATCAACCGCGATAGGTGACATTGAATAAGGCTTGCCGATAGCCGTGGCCGCGAGCTTGGCGCAGAGGTCTGGCGCCACTCCGCTCTCCAGGTTGGTGAGCACCGCCACGAATAGCTCCTCCAGCGGCAGGTAAAGCGCATGCGTGACGAAGCCGTTGATGCCGCCGCCGTGCTCCACGCTGGGCACACCCTGCACCGCACCGATCGACCAGCCAAAGCCATAGCGCGTGTCCTTCCCGTTGGGGAGCTTGGCCGAGATGTGTGCGCGCTCCAGCGTTTCAGCCCTGACGAGCTTGCCGGCATGGACTGCGCGGGTCCAAGTGTGCAGGTCGTCCACATTGCTGAAGAGCGAACCTGCAGCGTATGGCCACGAAAGGCTTAAGTACGCGGCGTTCTGGAAGTCCGTGCCGTCAGGGATGTATCCGCTCACCCGGCCCGCCACAATGGCCTCGTCGCTGCCGTAGCGACTGTGCTTCATTCCCAGTTGCATGAAGAACTCCTGCTCCACATATTCCGCGTAGCTCCACCCGGTTACCCGCTCGATGAGTATGCCCAACAGCACGTAGCCCGAGTTGTTGTAACGCCACGCGGTGCCTGGCTCGAAATCGAAGGGCTGGTCCTGGAAGAAGGCCATGATCTCCTCTGGCTTCATGTCCTTTCTCTGCATTCCGGAATGGAACTCCTCCATGTCGGTGTAGCTCTTGATGCCCGAGGTGTGGTTGAGCAGCATCTCCACGGTGACCCGCTTCCCTTGCGCATTGAACTCCGGGATATGCTTCGTGATGTCGTCATCAAGCTTCACTTTCCCCTGCTCCACCAAAACGCAACACGGCCACGGCAGTGAATTGCTTGGTGATGGAGCCGATGCGGAAAACGAACTCTGGTGCCATCACCACTCCCAGTTCAACGTTCGCCATGCCACGCGCTGCGCGGTAGAGCACACGGTCACCTTTCGCGACCAGCACAGCGGCACCCGGAGCGTCGGGTTGAACGGCCTCGTGGAGCAGTTGATCGAATGAGGCGGTATCCTGTGCTGCTATGGGAGTGAGCAGGATGGAAAGACAGCTGGCGAGCAGATGTTTCATGTCCTCTTGGCGGATGCTGGTGAACTATTTCAGGCATCCATCGGACGCGGCACCCGAGCATGCGGTTACGATCTGCCCGGCCTATCCTTCGCGGACCATGACCTGGCCTTCATCCCAGATCTGTGCGGCACTTTTCGACATGCGCATCGGTAGCTCCATGCCCGTGCCGAAGGAAATGCTCACCGCCGCATCAGCTTGAATGCGATGCCGCGCCCCATTTTCTGGAACATGGCCAGGTCGATCCACACTAGCGCGAAGCCTTCGAGGATAGGCACCTTGTCGTCGCCGCCCATGTCGTGGCACGCGGCAAATCCCACGTCCTTGACCAGCGCGGCCACCGTCGCCTTGGCCCC
>DAORNP010000008.1:6511-11140 GCA_035441065.1 Flavobacteriales bacterium
GGCACTGCCACCGGCCATGAACATGTCAGCCGCATCATTGCCGTAGCGCGGGTCGGCGAGGTTCTCCCAGCCGGTGCAGTTGAAGACTTTTACGACGTCATCTCCAGCGCCGAAGATGGGCATGCCGGACATCAGCGACCGGCAGCTGGCGGCCACATTGCGCGAGTTGGAGAAGCAAGGCCTGATGACCCGTACGATGTACCCCGTGGTGCCGCCGCGCACCGAGTACGGACTGACGAAACGCGGCGAACGTGCGATACCGGTGATCGAGACCTTGAAGCAGTACGGCATCGCGTTGATGAAGGACGTGGGGATTGAGAGTCACTTCTATTTGGGGGAGAAGAGTTCCACTTCCAAGACCAAGTGGAGACATGCCCCGCGAACTCGTCCTCAATCCCCCAGAGCCTTGATGGATTCATCGCCCCGCCCGACGAGGACTCTCCTTCCTCAACGCCGTGACCGCGGAAGGGCAGGACTACGGCTACGCCGCTGTCATGGCCACCAGCGACACTGTGAACATGGGCCGCCGCACCTACGACAGGTGTAGTGACAGTCCAAGAAGCCGGTGGGATAGTGCTTTGCAACTGCCGTTACCCATCTTGCAGCGCCAAGACTGAATCTCGCTCCAATGATCAATCCCCCTGAGATCATAAACACCTTTGAGGTCCCCACCGCTACCATCCACCTCGTGATCCCCGGCATGGACATGCCCAAGCACATGGACCCTGCGATCCAGGAGATCCTGAGGGTGCTGGCGGACCAAGGCCTTCAGCCCGTTGGACCCATGTTCACTTACCATCACCGCCGACCCAGCGACACGTTCGACTTCGAGATCGGCTTCCCGGTGGCAAAGGCGATCACGGAGAGCGGCCGTGTGAAGAACAACACCTTGCCTGCCGAGCGCGTGGCGCAGGCTGTGTACCAGGGGCCCTATGAAGGCCTCTCGAAAGCCTGGCCCGCCTTGCAGGAATGGGTGCGCCAGCAACAGCTGCCCGAGACCGGCCGTTTCTTCGAGCGCTACCTGAACAACCCCAATGAGGTGAAGGACCCGAAGGAGTACTTGACCGAGCTGAACTGGGTGATCGAGTAGTACCAGCACTGATCAGCAACAATGAACAAGCGAACCAAGCCGATCAAGGAAGAAGAGCCGATCCTGGCCTTCGAGAGCGCTCAGCAATGGGACGCTTGGCTGGAGCGCAACGGAGCAAGCGTGAAGGCTATTCGGATCCGCATCGCGAAGAAGGACAGTGGCATCCCATCGGTCACCTACGCCGAGGCCGTGGACACCGCGATCTGCCATGGCTGGATCGATGGTGTGCGCAACGCCTATGATGACAAGACCTTCCTGCAACGCTTCACACCGCGCGGCCCACGTAGCATCTGGAGTGAGATCAACAAGAAGAAGGTGCAGCAATTGGCCAAGGCCAAGCTGATGCGGCCTGCCGGGCTAGCCGCCGTGAAACGGGCCAAAGCCAACGGCCAATGGGACAAGGCGTACGCACCTGCGAGCACCATTCAAATGCCGCTGGACCTGGCCGCTGCATTGAAGAAGAACAGGAAGGCCAAAGCGTTCTTCGACACCCTGAAAGGAAGCAGTCGTTTCGCCTTCCTGCATCGCCTGCACACCGCCAAGAAGGAAGAGACCCGCGCGAAACGGCTCTCGCTGTTCATCGCGATGATGGAGCGTGGCGAGGCATATCATGCATTAGCCAAGCACACAAGCGACTTGAGCCCCCAACGCACCTGCCCCAATGGCCATGTCTTCACCAAGACCAGCGACTGCCCGACCTGTCCGCAATGCGAAGCCGACCGGGCCCCGGTGGACGGCTGGATGGCGAAGCTTGGCGCTCCTGCGCGAAGGGCTTTGGAAGGTGTGGGCATCCGTTCACTGGAGCAATTGGCCGCTCGGACCGAGAAGGACCTGCTCGCCTTGCATGGTTTCGGTCCGGCCACGCTGCCGGTCCTGCGCAAGGTGTTAAATGCCGTCGGGCTTCAATTCACAACACCCGCCAAGAGCATGCGCGACCTTCCGAAAACAACGACAAGCACGGACGAGTACCTCAGGCAACTTCCAAAGGAACAACGCAACGCCTTGCAGCGCGTGCGCAAGCAGATCCTCGCGGCCGTGCCCGGCACCCAGGAAGACTTCGCCTACGGGGTTCCCGCGTTCCGGTACAACGGCCATCCACTGGTTTACATGGGCGCCTCGAGGAACCATTGTGGGTTGTACGGTTCGGTGCCGCCCGATTTCAAGGAGGCGCTCAAGGGCTTCAAGATGGGCAAAGGTTCCATCCAGTTCACGCCGGTGAAGCCGATACCGGCCGATGTGCTGAAGGCACTGCTCAGGGCGAAGGCCGCGGAGATCGAGGTGCGTTGGGGTAATGCGGGAAAGAGTGGCAAGGTTGGTGAGAAAGTGAGAAAGTAGCCCACCGTCATCACCCACGCCGCCCACACCATTCTCACCATCATCCATGAACCGCCTCAACCTCACCTACTGGATCATCACCGCGCTGTTCAGCGCCTTCATGCTCTTCAGCAGCTACGGCGGCATCACGCTGATGCCCGAAGCCGTGGCCATGCTGCACGACCACCTGGGCTACCCGATCTACTTCATCAAATTGATCTCGTACGCCAAAGTGCTCGGGGCCATCGCCATCCTGCTGCCCATGGTGCCGGCGCGTGTGAAGGAGTGGGCCTACTTCGGCTTCTTCATCGACCTGATGGCTGCCATCGTCTCCTCTGCAGCCGTAGGCGATCCGATCGCGAGTTGGGCGCCCATGTTCCTGTTCGTCTCGGTGCTTATGTGGGCGCATGTGCTGCACCACAAGCGGCTGGCGGTGAACGCAGCAGTGTGACTTGTGTGAGGCGGCTACTTTCGTGACATGGATGCCACTGCGCAACGCACCCGCAACAACGTCTTCACTCCCGCGCCGCACGAGATTCGCATCAGGCGTGTGTTCGACGCGCCGCGCGAGTTGATTAGGAAGGCATGGACCACCCCTGCGATGCTTGTGCACTGGTTCGGCTGCGCGGCCTTCAGCACCATCTCCGCGCACGTGGACCTTCGCGAAGGCGGCCAATGGCGCGTGGTGCTACGCACACCCAATGGCGAGGATATCCCCAGCTACGGCACTTACGCCGCCGTTCGCCCCATCGATCACCTGGCCTTCACGCACCAGTGGGAGATGGCACCTGTTGAGGTGAACCCCGCGCACCACCGCACACTGGTTGCCATTGACCTGCACGAAGAGGGTGCGAAGACACGCCTTGAGTTCCGCCAGACCGGCCTTGTTTCCGGACCTTCACGCGACAGCCACATCGGCGGCTGGTGTGACAGCATGGATGCGCTGGCCACAAGCCTGGATTCCATCGCCGTCGATGATTTGGCCTCGTAATCTTTGCCATCCGTAAAGACGAAGGCCGGGTCACCCCGGCCTTCATCGTAGCGGTCAATGAGGGCTATTGAAGCTTCGCGAGCTTCTCTTTCATCGCAGCGTATTTCGCTTGATCATTGGTCTTGCCGTAGAGCTTGACCAATTGCTGGATGGTCTGCGCATCGGTCGGGTTTAGCTCATGTGCCTTTTCGAAGTAAGGCACCGCCTGCAGATAGGTATCATCGGCCACCTTCTTGCACTTCATGTACTGCGCATCATCCTTGATGGAATTGCACTTGTCGTACTCAGCTGCCGCGCGGTTGTTGTAGAGCACACCGATGTTGAAGTGCGCATCGAATAGCTTGGAATCGATCTCGATGGCCTTCTTGTACGCCTCCTCTGACTTGATGTACCACTCACCCATCGCCTTCAGGTCCTTTGCTTCACCGGCCAAGCCCGCCTTCTTGTCGTAGAGGCCACCGAGCACGCTCCAGAGTACGGCATTGCTACCGTCCTTGCCCAACGCGGCCTTCACGCTCGCCTCTGCTTCATCGCTGCGATCGGCAGCCAGCAGGAATTGCATCTCATCGAGCATCAGGTCCTTATCGCCGGGAAAGCGGGTCAGTCCTTCGCGGACGGTCGCGATCGCTCCGTTCATGTCGTCGCCTTTGCGCTGAAGGCTGGCGATGTAGCGGTACACCTCGGGCTTGTTGTATCCGGCGGCGATGGCTTCGCGATAGCTGCTCATGGCATTGGCAGCATCTCCAGCGCTCTCGTAAGCCAAGGCGCGGTTGAAGATGGCGTTGGTATCCACCTGGCCGAAGCTTTTGGCGATCTTCTCACTCGTGCGATAGCGCGCCACGGCACCCTGATAGTCCTTCTTCCCGAATGCATCGTTTCCCGCGTTGAGCGAAGCGCCTTGGAGTGCGGCCAGCGCCTGACCGTTCTCGCGCTTGTAACTGCCTTTGGCATCGAGCTCATTGGCCTTCAAGTAGCTCTCGGCGGCTTTCTCAATGGCATCGGGGAATTGAGCCTTCACGGCCTCATCGTCGCCCAATGCGATGGAACGGTAGATGTCGCCGCGGTAGCGCCAGGTCTTCTCACTCAAGCCGGTCTTGGCATCCTGCGTGGCGGGCTCGATGTATTCCACGGCCTTGGCGAACTGGCCGTCCTTCATGTAGTTGAAGGCATTCACCACGTTGGCGTTCTGGGCATTCACCATCGCGGCTATTGCAATGCCGGTGGCGCTAAGGAT
>DAORNP010000008.1:11238-11510 GCA_035441065.1 Flavobacteriales bacterium
GGCGCTGGCGAGTCAGGGGCCGTGGCTTCCTCGTCCTCCTTGAGGCCGCTATCGACCTTGGCCACTGCCGCGATCTGATCGTTGTTCCGTAGCTCGATCAGGCGCACGCCTTGGGTGGCACGGCCCAACACGCGCATTTCGCTCAGGTCCATGCGGATGGTGATGCCGTTCCGCGTGATGATCATGAGCTGGTCATCGGCATGTACATCCTTGATGGCAACGAGATTCCCGGTCTTCTCTGTGACTTGGATGGTCTTGACGCCCTTGCCCCC
>DAORNP010000008.1:11520-22816 GCA_035441065.1 Flavobacteriales bacterium
ACTCATACTCGATCTTGCCATCCACTTCTTCAGCGATGGCCGATCGCTTGCCATAGCCATTCTCGCTCACAACGAGCACCTGGCGCGAAGTGAGGTCGGCGCTATCGACGGCGATCATGCCGATCACCTCATTGCCCTCCGATCCTCCCTCGAGGTTCATGCCGCGCACACCGCTGGCATTGCGGCCCATCGGACGAACGTCACCTTCCTCGAAGTGAACCGCACGGCCATCCTTGCTGGCCAGGATGATATGGCTCTTGCCGGTGGTGAGGCGAGCCTCGAGCAGTTCATCGCCCTCGCGGATGCCCACGGCGATGATGCCATTGGCGCGCGGACGGCTGTAGGCCTCGAGCGTGGTCTTCTTGATGATGCCCTGCTTGGTGCAAAGCACGACGAAGTGGTTATTGATGTAATCCTTGCTGTTGAGGTCCGTGACGTTCAGATAGGCCACCACCTTGTCGTCGCCTTCGATCTGGACCAGGTTCTGGATCGCACGGCCCTTGCTCTGACGGTTGCCCTCTGGAATGTCGAACACGCGCATCCAATAGCAACGGCCCTTCTGGGTGAACACCAACAGATAGTTGTGGTTGGTGGCCACGAAGAGATGCTCGAGGAAATCCTCGTCGCGCGTGGTGCTGCCTCGGCTGCCCACGCCTCCCCTGCTCTGCGTGCGGAACTCGTTCAGGCTGGTGCGCTTGATGTAGCCCAAGTGGCTGATGGTGACCACGACGGCCTCGTCGGCGATGAGGTCCTCGATGCGCACATCGCCGCTGGCGTGCATGATCTCGGTGCGCCGCTTGTCGCCGTACTTCTCCTTCACCTCAAGGGTCTCCTCCTTGATGATCTTCATGCGAAGACCCTCGTCGGCGAGCACTTCCTTCAAGTAGGCGATGGTCTTCATCAGCTCGGCATGCTCCTCGCGGATCTTATCGCGTTCCAGGCCGGTGAGGCGCTGCAGGCGCATGTCGAGGATGGCGCGGGCCTGGATCTCACTGAGGCCGAACTGGCCCATGAGTCCTTCGCGGGCCTCATCGGGCGTTTGGCTGGCGCGGATCAGGGCGATCACCGCATCGAGGTGGTCAAGGGCGATGAGCAGGCCCTCGAGGATGTGGGCGCGCTCCTCGGCCTTGCGCAGGTCGAACTTGGTGCGGCGGATGATCACATCCATCCGGTGATCCACGAAGTGCTGGATCATGGGCTTCAGCGCCAGCAGCACCGGGCGTCCATGCACCAGCGCGATGTTGTTCACGCTGAACGAGGTCTGCAGCTCGCTGTGCTTGAAGAGCTGGTTCAGAACCACGCTCGACATGGCATCGCGCTTCACTTCGTATTCGAGGCGGATGCCGTTGCGATCGCTATAATCGTTCACGTCGCTGATGCCCTCCACGCGCTTCTCCGTTACCAGGTCGGCCACGCCCTTGTGGAGCTTGTCGGCTTTGTTCACCTGGTACGGAATCTCGGTGCATACGATGGTCTCGCGGCCGGTCTTCGGATCCTCCTCCACGAAGGTCTTCCCGCGAAGGATGATCCGCCCCCGACCGGTCTCATAGGCCTCGCGGATGCCCTGCGTGCCGTAAATCACGCCTCCCGTGGGGAAGTCGGGGCCCTTGATGTGCTCCATCAGGCCCTCGGTGTCGATGTCCTTGTTGTCGATATAGGCGCAGATGCCATCGCACACCTCGCTGAGGTTATGCGGCGGCATGTTGGTGGCCATGCCCACGGCGATTCCCGCCGCCCCATTCACCAGGAGCTGGGGTATCTTGGTGGGCATCACGCTCGGCTCTTCCAAGGTATCGTCGAAGTTGGGGCGCATGTCCACCGTCTCCTTGTCCAGGTCGGCGAGCACCTCCTCGGCGATCTTGCGCATGCGGGCCTCGGTGTAACGCATGGCCGCCGGCGGGTCGCCATCGATGCTGCCGAAGTTCCCTTGGCCATCGACCAGCGGGTAGCGCAGGCTCCAGCTCTGGGCCATGCGCACCATGGCATCGTAAACGCTGCCGTCGCCATGCGGGTGGTACTTGCCCAGCACTTCGCCCACGATACGAGCGCTCTTCTTGTAAGGCCGGTTGCTGAGCACGCCCAGATCCTGCATGCCGTAGAGCACGCGGCGATGCACAGGCTTCAGTCCGTCGCGCACATCGGGCAGTGCCCGGCTCACGATCACCGACATCGAGTAATCGATGTAGGCCGTGCGCATCTCGTTCTCGATGTTGATCGGGATGATCTTTTCTCCTCCTTGCTCGTTCATGGTGCTTCGTGCCGGGGCCCAAGCCCCCCTCATTTTTTCGGCGCCCGAAGGTACCCTGACAAGGGGATACCGCCGACCCCACTTTTCCACATCGCCACAGCCTCTTGTGGAAAATTGGATTTGCTTGTTTCCGAAGCGCCGTTGCCTGTGGGGATAGCTTGCCCGCGCCGCTGGTCAACCTACCTTGCAGGTGTCGTCGGCAATTGCCCCTGATCCATACAACTTAGCGCCCTCAACCCATGGACGCCCGCTTCACCCCCCGAGTCCGAGACATCATCGGCTATAGCCGCGAGGAGGCCCTCCGCCTCGGACACAACTTCATCGGCATCGAGCATGTGCTGCTCGGCTTGCTGCGGCATAATGAGGGCAACGCCCTGCGCATCCTTCAACGCTTGGAGGTTGACGTGGACGAGCTCCGCAAATCCGTGGAGCGCGGCATGGAGCCGCCCAGCGCCACGCGCCCCAAGGACAAGGAGAGCATCAATCTGCTGAAGCAGGTTGAGAAGATGCTGAAGATCACCTACCTCGAGGCGAAGCTCTTCAAGAGCCAGAGCATCGATACCGAGCACCTGCTGCTCAGCATCCTGAAGGATGAGGACAACCTGGCCACGCGCACCCTCCGCAAGTTCAATGTGGACTACGAGACCGTGAAGCACGAGCTTGATGTGATCCTGGCCGACGGCGGCGGCACATACACCAGCAAGGGCAATAAGCCCACACGCACCAGCGGCCCACGCGCCCAAGGCCCGCAGAGCGCCGATGACGATGACGAGGAGAGCGGCAGTTTCCAAGGCGGAGGCGGCGGCCAGCGCAAGCAGGGCGATAGCAAGAGCAAGACCCCTGTGCTCGACAACTTCGGCCGCGACCTGACCAAATTGGCCGAGGACGGCAAGCTGGACCCCATCGTGGGCCGTGAGAAGGAGATCGAGCGGGTGAGCCAAGTGCTCTCGCGCCGGAAGAAGAACAACCCCGTGCTCATCGGCGAACCCGGTGTGGGCAAGAGCGCCATTGCCCAGGGCTTGGCTTTGCGCATCATCCAGCGCAAAGTGAGCCGTGTGCTCTTCAACAAGCGCATCGTAGCCTTGGACATCGCCAGCCTGGTGGCGGGCACGAAGTACCGCGGCCAGTTCGAGGAGCGCATGAAGGCGGTGATGAACGAGCTGGAGAACAGCCCGGACGTGATCCTCTTCATCGACGAGATTCACACCATCGTTGGCGCAGGCGGCGCTTCAGGTTCGCTCGACGCCAGCAACATGTTCAAGCCCGCCCTCGCGCGCGGCGAGATCCAATGCATCGGCGCCACCACCCTGGATGAGTTCCGCCAGTACATCGAGAAGGACGGTGCCTTGGAGCGCCGCTTCCAAAAGGTGCTGGTTGAGCCCACCAGCGTTGACGAGACCATCCAGATCCTCAACAACATCAAGGAGAAGTACGAGGAGCACCACAATGTGAACTTCACTCCGGAGGCCGTGGAGGCCTGCGTGAAGCTCACCGCCCGCTACATCACTGATCGCCACCTGCCCGACAAGGCCATCGATGCGCTCGATGAAGCCGGCAGCCGGGTGCATATCAGCAACATCGTGGTGCCCAAGAGCATCCTCGATGTGGAGCAGAAGATCGAGGACATCAAGGAAGAGAAGAACAAGGTGGTGCGCAGTCAGCGCTATGAAGAGGCTGCCAAGCTCCGCGACCGCGAGCGCCAATTGTTAGAAGAGCTCGACAAGGCCAAGAAGGCCTGGGAGGAAGAGAGCAAGAGCAATCGCACCACCGTTACCGAAGAGAACGTGGCCGAAGTGGTGGCCATGATGAGCGGCATCCCCGTGACGCGCATCGCTGAGAAAGAGAGCGGCAAGCTGCGCCGGATGAAGGAAGAGATGCAGGGCAAGGTGATCGGGCAGGACGAGGCCGTGGCCAAGGTGGTGAAGGCCATTCAGCGAAATCGAGCAGGCCTGAAGGACCCCAACCGGCCCATCGGTTCATTCATCTTCCTCGGCCCTACGGGGGTGGGAAAGACGCAATTGGCGAAAGAGCTGGCTCGCTACCTCTTCGATACCGACGATGCCATGATCCGGATCGACATGAGCGAGTACATGGAGAAATTCTCCGTGAGCCGCCTGATCGGTGCGCCTCCGGGCTACGTGGGCTACGAGGAAGGCGGACAGCTCACTGAGAAGGTGCGACGTCGCCCCTACTCCATCATCCTGCTCGACGAGATCGAGAAAGCGCACCCCGACGTGTTCAACCTGTTGCTCCAGGCGCTTGACGATGGCAAGATGCCCGACAGCCTCGGCCGTCACATCGACTTCAAGAACGCCATCATCATCATGACCTCGAACATCGGCGCGCGCGACCTGAGCGACTACGGCAAGGGTGTGGGCTTCGGCACCACCGCCAAGTCCGCCGGTCAGGACGACGCTAACCGCGGCATCATCGAGAAAGCGCTGCGCAAGGCCTTCGCGCCGGAGTTCCTCAACCGCATCGATGACATCATCATGTGCAACGCCCTCAAGCGCGAGGACATCCGCAAGATCATAGACATCGAGCTGGGCCACCTGTACAAGCGCGTCGGCGAGTTGGGCTACGACCTCAAGCTCACCGAAGAAGCCAAGGATTTCCTCGCTGAAAAGGGCTACGATGAGAAGTTCGGCGCTCGTCCGCTCAAGCGCGCCATCCAGAAGTTCATCGAAGACCCGATGGCGGAGGAGATCATCAATCAGGGCATTGAGGAAGGCGACAAGATCTCGATCGGCCTGAACAAGGAGAAGACCGATGTGAGCATCAAAGTGACCAAGGGCAAGAAGAAGATCGCCAAGGGTGAGGGCGACGAGACCAAGGAGTTGCCGCCTGCGGAGTGAGCACTTTCCCTTTTATTGAACCTGAACGGCCTCCGAAAGGGGGCCGTTCGCGTTAGTAACCTGACCGGATTTGCTTCGACTGAATCAGTACGCCCCCCCCTACCACGTCACGGCCTCGCGTTCGCTCCTGCGCAGTCGTGTGCTGAAGCCGAGGCCGACGAGCACATTGCGCATGGGCCTGCGCTCAGTGCTCTCCGAGGTGCCGGGGAACTGCTGCTCGCCAAGGTCATCAGCCGTGAAATTGCGGGAGGCTTGATCGTAGCCCAGGGTTAGGCCGAAGGCGAGGTTCTCGGTGGCTTGCAAGAAATAGCCCACGCCGATGCCCCAATAGGCCACGCCATCACGCGCGCCGGCGCAGGTGCCGCAATCGAAATCGTACCATGCCATGCCAGCCCGGAGACTGGCCTCATAGAACGTGACGGGACCCGTGTAGCGCTCGTAGGCCACTTTGCCATACGCGATGGTGCGCCGCACATCGCCGTTGGGCACGAAGGGCTGCAAGGTGCGCTCCTTCAAGGTGGTCCACCACATGGCACCGCCAACGCCGATTCCCAGGCCGTGATAAACCGGGTACTGGAAAGCAAGGCCCGCCTGCCCGATGTTCTCTGTGTAGTTGGTGAACAGCGGGTTCTTCCAAGGGATAGGCAGGTTCAAATCGCCCTTGATGGTGCTGCTCACCTCAGGCAATCTGCCCTTCTGCGCCATCGTTTGCGCGATGATCACAAAGGCGACGAGGAGCGTGACGGACCGGTGCATCAGGTTTGAAGACGGAAGCGCCGCACCGTGCGTTGCGTGGAGGTGGCTATCTCGAAGTGGTAAGTGCCGGAAGCGAGGGGCGGAAGCGTCCGCTCGATGCGCTTGGTGCCGCTGGTGGCGGATTCATCGGGCCATTGGTGCAGCGGTGCGTGCTGCTCGTCGCTGAGCGCGGTGTGCAGGACTTGGTCCATCGGCAGGAAAACCTCGGCACAGAGCCGCTCCGGATGGTAGGCAACATCCAGCGAGCGCAACTCGGCATGCTGGGGCGCGGGCAGATCGTTGGCCATCACCTTGCGGCGGAAGCGCTGGAAAAGCACCACTACCAGCAGGATGGTCAGCGTAATGAGCAGCGCGGTACGGAGCGTGATCAGGTCCATGGCTCAAAGCGTGATGAGGCCCTGGATCTCGGAGGCCCGATCGTAGCGTGCCACCACTTCATCGGAGCTTAGCATCACTTCCTTCACGGTGATGGCGAGGTACTTGCCCCCGGCCGAGTACCGGCGCAGAATCTCGCTCTCGCTGTCGAACAGGTCAAGGACGGCCTTCAAGCGCGCTTCTTCCGGCTCCAGGATGAACATGTAAACCGAAGGCCAATCGTGGATCTTTCCCAGGCTATCCCGCAACCGTTCCTTCGCTTCGTCGCTGAGCATGGCGCAACTTTGGCCAAAGGTAGCCCGCTGATGAACCTGACGCGCCCTGCCGTGTACAGCATCTCCGAACCATGAGTCCTCGCATCCTCCCCTACGCCGCAATCGCAATGGCTCTCCTCATTGCAGGCCAATGTGCCGGGCAGACCACCGAGGAAAAGCGTCAACCCGCGTCGGTGCGCGATGCCTACCAGGGCGCTTGGGCCGAAAGCCCCTCCTATCGCTCCAAGGACAAGGCTGATACCGTTCTCCTTGATGTGGGCCTCTTCACCAGCACCATCACATCGCTCTCGGCTGCCGACGGCCTCAACCGTTTCCGGGCCGAGCGCAACAGCGCCTTGATCCGCAACGAAGGGCAGCTGCCTTCTGCCGATCGCGCCAGGCTGAAGAAGCAATCCGCCGAGCTGAATACCATGCACCCCGGCAGCTTCGAGGGCGAGCTCACCGCCTTCTACGCCGAGTTCCCGGCCCCAGCTGCCTATCAGCACCTCGACGCTGCTGCACGGCTGCAACCTGCGCGCGATGAATTGCTCGGCCCACTGCTCACCCGGGCGTTGCGCCACGACGATCGCGCGCAGCTGGTGCCGGCGGCCCGTGAGATGAAACTGCGCGGGGGCGTGGCCCAGGGCCTTTACGCCATGGCCGACGACATCCTGCTATCGGTTGATCCCGATGCGGTCCTGATCGTTGCGGGTGAGATGGATGGCTTCCCGTTGCTGGTGCGGCAATACGCCGAAGGACGCCGGCCCGATGTGCTCATCGTGGATCAACGCATGCTCGACGACCCCAGCTACCGGGCACGCATCTGGTCACGGGCGAAGGCGCGCGGGGCCGTTGCCAACGATGCGGCCTCTTTCCCGGATCGGTTGATGAAGTCGAGCAACAGGCCCGTATTCCTTTCGCTGGCCCTGGGACGCCAATGGGCCGAGCGATACGCAACGAGCCTGCACATCACAGGTTTGGCCATGCGCCTGAGCGATTCACCCTGCTGCGATGTGCGCAAGCTTGAGGCCACATGGGTAGCGATGCAGCACACCACGGACGCCGGGCCGCTGAGCCGCAACTACGTGATCCCGGCTGCAGTGCTGCTGAAGCACTATCGCGCCCAGGGCAATGAGGAGCAGGCCTCGCTGTTGGAGCACCAGGTCCGCGCGATGGCCAAGCGCTTGGGCATCACACGAGAACTTCAAGCCAACGGCATCCTACCCCACTGAGCATGGCGCTGTTCGGCAAGGACTATGAGCGATTGAGCGATGAGCGCCTCATGGAGCTGATTGCGCGCGGCGACGAGCGGGCCTTCGGTGCCATATACGACCGCTACCAGCACCGGCTGCTCAACTACTTCCACCGCATGCTCTGGCACGACCGCGAGCGCGCGCGCGACATGCTGCAGGACCTCTTCGCCAAGCTGGCGCGCAAGCCGCAGAGCTACGACGCCTCTCGGCCCTTCAGCACCTGGGTGTTCAGCGTGGCCAACAACATGTGCAAGAACGCCTATCGTCATCACGAAGTGGTGCGCGCCGCTGCCAATCACATGCGCCATGAGCCCGATCGGGTTGATGCCTTGGATGGCATCGGCGTTGACCATGAGCTGTTCCGCGACCGCTTGAGCGTTGAACTGGATCGCATCGACCCCGACCACAAGGCCACCTTCGTGATGCGGTACCACGAGGACATGGCCATCAAGGAGATCGCCGCCGCTTTCGGTTGCTCCGAGGGCACGGTGAAGAGCCGCTTGTTCTACACCCTGAAAAAACTGGCCGAGCGCATGAAAGAGTTCGACCCTAATGCCCTTCACCATGGAAAGGCGTGAGCATTACGACCCCGAGGACATCGAGAGCCTGCTGCAAGAGCGCGGATTCGATGACCTGTTGGAAGAGGAGCGCGCCTATGTGCTGCGCCACCTCAGCGGGCGCGAGGAATACGAGGCCATGCGCGCCCTCCTGAACAACGTGCGCGATGACGACCGCCGCCGTGCGCCCATCACCGCCGATCCGCAACTGCGCACCGACCTCATGGGCCTTTTCCGCGCACAGCAGAAGCCGCAGTGGCAGATCTGGCTCAACAGCGTGGGCACCTTCATCTGGCCCAAGGAAACCAGCGACCTCTGGAGGCCCGCCTTGGCCCTCGCATCACTGGCGGTGCTGATAACCGCTGGGGTGTGGGTGTTGCGCCAATCCGATGTTCAGGAACAGCAACTCGCGGAGCTGAAGCCGGAGAAAGCCAAGGCGGAGGCACCCGTGAAGCCTGAAGCGAACGATGAGACCATCGTTGAAGCCGAGAAGCAGCGTGGATTCAATAAAACCGAAACGGAAGCTGAGCAAGCGGAGGTGATCGAGAATTCAGTTCTTGCGCAGAAGCGCGAAGAGGCTCCGGCCCCAAGTGAATCGTTCAAGTTCGCTGAAGCCGAATACGCAGCAGCTGCTGACGACGCCCAGGCTGTTAAAGAAACGGAGGACGTGGCCATGACGCGCTCTGGGGCTTCTCCGGTTACGGTGGCTCCAACACACAATTTGGATAACGCCGCTGCCGCGCCTGCGGCAACGGGTTCGCATGTGGTCACCATGAATGAAATGGCGGTGAACCAGAGCGTGGCCAATGCGACCGGCAAAGTGACCTTGAGCAAGAACCTTGAATCGGCGAATCGCGCGGCTACGCTAGTGAGCAACTCACCCGAGTTGGTGACCTTGTTAGCTGCTGGTTGGTAGATGGATGGAGGCGCTGATGACATCTGCTGGAACAGCGACGAACTCCCTTCAGCTAAAGGGCCGCTTCATGAAAAGATCGCCCAAGGCCTTGCGGTCGGTCTATTAGCTGCTGCTCACCAGGGACGCCTCAATCAGCATGAGGACGGCTGGCACCTGGTAGGACAGAAGCCCGCGCTCCATGCGCTCGTGTAAGGCGGCAAGCAAGGCATGCTCATCGGTTCCGGCGCGGACCGCACCTATACGGCGAGGCGCTTAACGGCAATGCCCCGGTGAGCGGCACAGCGATGGACTCGGCCATGCCAGGGGGTGCCAGCACGCGCAGCGATGACGCCAAGCTCGATGCGGAAGCCGTTCAGCCTCCCCTACTCATCGCGCCGAACGATGAAGAAGTGGATGCCCCCTTTGGAAACAGCCCTAGTCGCCAGTGCGGAAGGAGACGCTCGCCAACTCTTTACGTGAGTATTGCCTTGGTCTCGTCAAGCGTCGTGTTCACTTCGCTACTGCAACGGAGCGCTTCTCGCGGATCACGGTGATCTTCACCTGACCGGGATAGGTCATCTCCTTCATGATCCGGTCAGCGATGCTCATGCTGATCTCGTCGCTCTGCTGATCAGTGATCCTGTCGCTCTCCACCATGACCCGCAGCTCCCGTCCGGCTTGGATTGCGAAGGCCTTGGTGACGCCTTGGTAGCTCATGGCCAGGCTTTCAAGATCCTTGAGGCGCTGGATGTAGGCTTCAACAGCTTCGCGGCGCGCTCCGGGCCTTGCGCCACTGATGGCATCGCAAGCCTGAATGATGGGCGAGAGCATGGTGGTCATCTCGATTTCGTCGTGGTGCGCACCGATTGCGTTGCACACATCCGGCTTCTCGCCATATTTCTCGGCGAGCTTCATGCCTAACAAGGCGTGCGGCAGTTCGGGCTCCTCGTCGGGCACTTTCCCGATGTCGTGCAGGAGACCGGCGCGTTTGGCGGCCTTCGGGTTCAGGCCCAGTTCGGCGGCCATGATGGCGCTGAGGTTCGCGGTCTCGCGGCTGTGCATGAGCAGGTTCTGCCCGTAACTGCTGCGGTACTTCATACGGCCCACCATGCGGATGAGCTCGTTGTGCAGACCATGGATCCCAAGGTCGATGCAGGTCCGTTTGCCCACCTCCATGATTTCTTCTTCGAGGTGCTTCTTGGTCTTGGCCACGACCTCTTCGATGCGCGCCGGATGGATGCGGCCATCCTTCACGAGTTGATGCAGCGCCAACCGCGCCACCTCACGCCGCACGGAGTCGAAGCAGCTCAGGATGATCGCTCCTGGGGTATCGTCAACGATCACCTCAACACCGGTGAGCTCCTCCAAAGTCCGGATGTTCCTGCCCTCGCGGCCGATCACGCGGCCCTTCACATCATCGTTATCGATGTGGAAGACGCTCACGCTGTTCTCGATGGCATGCTCGGTAGCTACGCGCTGGATGGTCTGGATCACGATGCGCTTGGCCTCCTTGTTCGCGTTCACCTTGGCCTCTTCCTGCACCTCCTTGATGTGGGCCATGGCGGCGGTGCGGGCCTCGTCCTGCAAGCTGTTGACCAGTTGCTTCTTGGCCTCCTCCGCGTTCAACCCGCTGATGTTCTCCAATAAGGCCACCTGCTTGGCGTGCAATTTCTCGCTCTCCTCGCGCCTGCGCTCCACCCCTGAAAGCTTCTGTTCCAACTCGCTCTTCAGGCGATCCACGTTCTTCTCCTTATTGGCCAATTCCTGCTGCTGCCGGCTGAGCTGCTGCTCCCGCTGCTTAGCCTTCTCTTGTGCCTGCGTCACATTCCGCTCGCGCTCACGCACCTCCTTTTCGTGCTGCTCTTTCAGTTGAAGGAATTTCTCCTTGGCTTGCAGGATCTTGTCCTTCTTGAGGGCCTCCCCTTCAACTTCGGCTTCTTTGAGGATGCCGTCCCTCCGCTTCTTCATCAAGCTATTGAGTGCGATGAAGACGATGATGCCGCCGACCACCAGGCCAGCCAGCGCTCCGATCAAAATGCTGATGATGTCGATTGTTTCCATGTGTCCATGCGTTTTACATGGACCGCACTGGGCCTCCGCTTT
>DAORNP010000008.1:22826-28817 GCA_035441065.1 Flavobacteriales bacterium
GTCAGGACCGCAGATCGCCGAGCATCCGGTCAATCTCCTCCACCAACGCAGATGCGGCCTCGGCTTCTTGCCTTGCCGTGTTGCTGTTAAGTGCGCGCACGGCTACCTCCAAGGCAGCCATGGCCAGCAGGTCCTGCTTATCGGTGAGGGGGAAGCCCGATTTGAAGCGGGCCATGCTCTCGTTGATCTCGTCCACGGCGCGCCGCACGTTCGCCTCCTCCGCCTGCTGAATGGTCAGGGGATAGGCCCGTCCGGCGACCTCGACATTGATGGAACGTTCCTCCATGGCTGGGTTACGCTAGTTCTGGATCAGTTCCAGGCAGCGGTCAATCTCTTGCACCAGTTCGTCGATACGCTCCTTCGCTCCCGGAACAGCCGCTTCATGGGCGGCTTTCGTGTTCCGGAGGACCTCGTTCTCCTTCTCCAACTCTGCTACGCGCTGCTGCAGCACTTCTTCCGTGCGCTGGTGCTCACGGATGCCGTGCTCCAATTCCGCCACACGGGCCTGCACCGTCTTGTGCTCCTTCAACAAGGAGTTCACACGGCCTTTCAGGTGCTCCAGGCGGTCCATCAGCGTTTGCATGGCTTGCATCGGGTTGAACGTTTGCGGTCCGGGCCGAAGATAGGCCCACCCCTTTACGCTGAAGGCATGTTGTTTGAACCTCACGGTGTTAGCTCTATCCTAATTCGGTTCGGTCGAGTCCACCGGCCCACCCGGATAATCTTGCAACCCAATCGAATCCGGCAAACCAGTGTCCGCATGCAGCTTCCCTTGAAACTTCAACAGAACATATTCAAATGCCTGACTATCTGCGGACTAAATCCAATATTGGTTCTCGCACAATCCGATTCCATCCCAAGGAAGTACATCTCGCCAATGGATATCCCTATTGAGCTATCCGGCAATTTCATGGAGCCGCGCTCAGACCATTTCCATTCGGGGCTCGATATGCGCACCCAAGGTCGCGAGGGCATCCCCGTTCGCGCGGTGGCCGATGGTTGGGTGAGCCGGATCAAAATCAGCCCCTTCGGCTATGGCAAGGCCGTTTACATCGATCACCCCGGCGGGCACACCACGGTTTATGGCCACCTGCAACAGCTCACTGGCAAGGTCGGCGAAGCGTGCTTAGATCAGCATTACCGTAATAAGGACTTCAGCATCGACTGGACACCCGAGAAAGGCGCACTGCCGCTGAAACAAGGCGAGGTGTTCGCCCTGAGCGGCAACACCGGAGGCAGCGGAGGCCCGCACCTGCATTTCGAGGTGCGCAGCACAGGCAGCCAGCGTGCATTGGATCCAGAAGCTCATGGCTTCAAGGTATCCGACCGCGTGCCACCGGAAATCCTTGGAGTACGCCTCTACCCGCTTACCGACAGCTCTAAGGTTCCACCCTATCCTGAGAAGGCTATAGGCTACACTGCTCAGGGCGGAGCCGGGCGCTACACGCTCAAATGGCAACCCACGGCCTATGGCACCATTGGCATCGCCGTGAATACCATCGACCGCTATGACAGCGGCTCGGCTAAATGCGGCGTGCGGCGAATCGAGGTCTTCGTTGACAGCGTGCCTCATTTCAGTGCCTTGCTCGACCATGTGGACTTCAGCCACAACCGCTACTGCAATGCACACGTGGATTATGAGCTGTTCAAGGGTAGGAAGATGGACTACCACCGATGCTTCAAGCTGCCCAACAACAAGCTGCGGATCTATGGCAAGGAAGCCGCCCAAGGGCACATCACCCTTACTGCTGGACAGGAACGGAAGGTGCTGGTGATCGCCACTGACGCCAACGGAAACAAGAGCGAATTGCGCTTCAGTGTGAAGGGAGCCACGCCCGATGAGGCAAGCAAGTGGCCTGCTAGCGCACCCGAAGGCAGCCTCTTCCGATACGATGCGTCCAACCGGATCGAAGAAGAGGGCCTCCGCTTCAGCCTACCTGCCAATGCGCTGTACGACGATGCTTTCATCGCCTACAGCCGCAAGCCAGGTCCGGCGCGAGCGCTCAGTCCAACGCACGTCATCGGAGACCCCATGGTGCCCTTGCACACGCCAGCCGACCTGAGCATTGCCGCAAGCACCACGAAACCCTCGAAAGCCCTCATCGTGCGGTTGGATCCCGACGGTTCCGTTGCCTCGGCCGTTGGGGGCAAGCATAACGATGGCTGGATCACTGCCCAGGTGAAGACCCTTGGACAATACACGGTGATGATCGACTCCACGCCACCCGTGATCACCAACGTGGATCTGCGCGCCGATATGAAAGGACGCAAGAGCTTCACGCTGAAAATCGCTGACAACCTGAGTGGCATCGGCACCTATCGCGGCACCCTCAACGGAGACTGGATACTCCTGGAGTATGAGCCCAAGAACAAGACGCTCACGCACACCTTCGACAAGCACAGCAAAGCACCGGGGAGGAAGGAATTCAAGCTGGTCGTAACGGATGAGCGAGGCAACTCGACCAGTTACAAATCGGAGTTCACGCATTAGGAAGGGCAAAACCCTCTGTCATGAATCCTGCCCGCGCCCTGGCCCTCTTAGCATTTGCTTCGGGTTCAATCCATCTCTTGGGTCAGCAGGCGATTCCCTTGCACGAGGGCGACCTGCTATTCCAGCACATCGGCGGTGAACAAGGTGCAGCGCTACGGCTGGCCACGGGGAGTCCATGGACCCACGTGGGCATGGCCATGCTTGAGCGGGGCAGCTGGGTGGTGGTTGAAGCTGTTGGCCCAGTGAAACGGACACCCTTGCAGGAATGGGTTGAGCAAGGCGATGGCGAGTTCGTGGTGAAGCGCTATTTGAAAGAGGGCGCACCGCTCGGCGCGAAGGACATTGAGCATCTTCGCAATGCGCTGAAGCCGTACATGGGCCTGGGTTACGACTTCGAGTTCCGCTGGAGCGATGAGCTGATCTATTGCTCGGAGCTCGTTTGGAAAGTGTACGAGAAGGCTCTTGACGTACGCTTGTGCGAACCCATGCCGATGCGCACCTTCGACTTAAGCGACCCGCTGGTTCAGCGCATCATGCGCGATCGATACGGCGCCACACCTCCCCTCGGCGAGTTGATGGTCGCCCCTTCTTCGTTGATTGACTGTCCCCTACTGACCTTCGTTGGCAAACGATGAATTACTTCGGCGCATGGGGCGCCTCCTAATCGCGGTCTTACTCCTCGCATCCTGCTCACGGCCCGATCTTGGCAACACACGGGTCATAGGCCACGCCGGCATGGGCCCTGACGGTGAGCACGCCATGAACAGCCGGGGTAGCCTGCTGGAAGCATTGGCGCTCGGGGCCGATGGAATTGAAGTGGATGCGCAACTCACGGCCGATAGCGTACTGGTGGCCTATCACCCTGCGGACCTCGCCGAGCTAACGGCGTGCATGGGCAAGGTGAATGCGCTCACCTACCAGCAGTTGAGAAACTGCGCCTACCAGGAAGGCCAACGCTCAGCGGCATTCTTCCGTTTGGACAGCCTGCTACTCGAAGCTGCTCGACTATACCCGCACGCGGACTTCACCCTCGATTGCAAGCTGTTCGCCCACGGCGAATGGTGGCCCTACCTGCACGCCTTCAGCGATGCCATCACGCACCTCGATGATGATTCACTCATGAATGGCCGTGTGCTCGTCGATTGCCAGACCGAGGACTTCCTGCGCCTGCTGCATGAAAAGCGTCCGGGGTTCGGCACGTTCTATTACGCGAGTTCCTTCGACGGGGCAGTGGACAAGGCCATTCAGCTTGGATGCAAAGGCATAACCTTGGCGCATGATCGAGTCTCACAGGACGAAATTCTCGCTGCTCAGCGCCAAGGCCTTGTGGTAACGCTGTTCGGCACGAGTGGGGCTTGGGCCCACCGTTCCGCCCTTGGCAAGCAACCTGATCGCTTGCAAACGGACGACCTGCGCCACGCGCTATCGCTGCGGACAAACGCCAATCGCTGATGCGATCGGAAAAGCGCTTCATTGTCGCGACTATCTTCGCGGCCGCTTGGCCCCGTAGTTCAATTGGATAGAATGACAGATTCCGGTTCTGTTGGTTGCAGGTTCGAATCCTGCCGGGGTCACTGAAGTTGAAGCCACTGATTGCCTTTGGCGCCGTGGGTCTTTCGTGCGGGACAACATCGCGGCCGTTTCAGCGTAAACGCGCATCTTTTCCAGTCGATCCGCATTCGATGACATTGAACCCCGCCACAGCAGCGCTCCTCTCCAAGCGCAGGGTGCTTACGGTGGGCATAACCGTTGGCAGCTTCGAGGAGCAAGCCGATGCCATCATTGCTTACGCCAGAGAACGGCGATCGGCTTATGTGTGCTGCGTGAACGCACACATGACGGTAGAGGCGACCGAACCGGGATTCGCAGCCGTGGTGAATCAAGCGGACCTGGCTACGCCCGATGGCGTTCCCGTTTTGCATGCACTGAATCGCTTCCATCGATTGCATCAAGAGCGCGTCGCAGGAAACGACCTGATGCCAACCTTGCTTGGAAAAGCCGCCGCCGCGGGCGTTGGTGTATTCCTGTTCGGCGGATCGGAAGAGACCCTTGGTCGCATTGTGGACCGTGCGCGCAAGGAATTCCCGGAGTTGCGGGTCTGCGGCGTGTATTCACCTCCTTTTGCACCACTTGAGAAGATAAACCTTGATGCGGAAGCGGCGCGAATCCAAGCTTCCGGCGCAGGGCTTGTGCTCGTGTCATTGGGCTGCCCTAAGCAAGAGCGCTTCATGGCTGCCATGAAGGGAAGGCTTGACGCGGCAATGGTTGGATTGGGCGGTGCGTTCCTCTTGTACGCAGGCGTCGATAAACGCGCTCCGAAGTGGATGCGCGACCTGGCATTGGAATGGGCCTACCGCCTATGGCTCGAACCCGGCCGATTGTGGAAGCGCTATTTGGTGACCAATGCACGCTTCATCGGTCTTTACCTGCGCGAGCGTTTTCGACGAAAATCGTGATGACGCGACTAGCGACAACAGCGACGACTATTCGTTAAATAACTGATCTTCTAACACTTACAGACTATTTGATCCAAGCGCGCATCTGCTTAATATCGACGAAACAAGTTTTTTGCACGACCAACTTGACTATCACGCTCCGACTCGAATAGATTTGCCCGTCCCGAAACCGACCCGCCCTAATCAATCGCCAAATTACCTGAGGAATATGGAGCGGATCATAACACCTCCCAAGACCAAAGTCACTGGAACTGGCGATGTGGCCCAGGAGTTGGCTGCCGCATTGCGTTCGAGGAGGCTTTCGCTCCAGAATGTGCAAACCGGGCTCAACCGGGTGCTGTCCTTCGAGCCGCTCACATCAGTTAAGGATCTGGTCATTGTTGGTGAGAGCCCAGCAGCCGAGGAGATTTTCCGCTATTGCGAAGACCAAACGGTTCGCGGCTATCGCTTTCGCGGGATATTCACGGATGCGCCAATCACCGGCATATTGGCGAACAAACGGGTGGGTGATGTTTCCGCCCTGAAGGCTTTCACGGTGCAAAATCGCATCGACATTGTGTATTGCGCGCTGCCAGGAACACGCAAGCAGGAAATCACCGACCTGATGGAGTTCTGTGAGCGGAATACCATTCGTTTCCGGGTGATTCCCAGTGCAGAGAGCTTCATTCCTGTAGTGAAGACGAGCGACTTGGAGTTCCTCGGCAACGTGCCCGTGAGCAAACTGCGCAAAGAGCCATTGGACCGTGCATGGAACCGCAGGGCCAAGCGCGCATTCGACATTGCTTTCTCGCTGAGCGTGATGATATTCGTGCTTTCGTGGCTGATTCCTGTGCTGGCCCTGCTTGTCAAGCTATCCAGCCGCGGGCCGGTGTTCTTCAAGCAGATGCGCTTGGGCCGCGACAACAAGGAATTCGTTTGCTGGAAGTTCCGCAGCATGCGCATGAACAAGGAGGCCGACGTGAAGCAGGCCACCAAGGATGATCCACGGGTGACCGCAGTGGGCCGCTTCCTCCGCAAGAGCAATCTGGATGAGATGCCCCAGTT
>DAORNP010000008.1:28849-51579 GCA_035441065.1 Flavobacteriales bacterium
CTCGTCCCCACCCCATCCGCTTGAACGAACAGTACCGGGACATCATCGACAAGTACATGGTGCGCCACTTCGTGCGGCCCGGAATCACCGGGTGGGCCCAGGTGAACGGTCTGCGCGGCGAGACCCGCACCCCGGAACTGATGGAACGCCGGGTGGAATTGGATGTATGGTACCTGGAAAATTGGTCGTTCTGGCTTGACTTGCGCATCGTGGTTAAAACGGTGACCAACATGTTCGGCAAGGACAAAATGGCCTACTGAGGCCGCTAGCAACCACCTGAAGGGCCGGTCTTCCGGCCCTTTTTCTTGCTAAGGCTTCGCCACTTGCGGAAGCCGTCTATATTTGCCGCCCCTAATCGGAGGGAGAACGCAATGGCCAATCACAAGTCCGCATTGAAGCGCGTCCGGCAGACCGAGACCCGCAACGAACGCAACCGCTACCAGCACAAGACTACGCGCAATGCCTTGCGCGACCTGCGCGCCACCAAGGACAAAGCCGCCGCTGAGAAGCTGCTGCCCGAGGTGACCTCCATGCTCGACAAGCTGGCCAAGCGCAATATCATCCACAAGAACAAAGCGGCCAACCTGAAGTCGTCCGCCAAGAAGCATGTTACGGCCCTGAAGTGAGCCGTTGAACCCAAGTGGACAGGTCCTCGCACAACGAGGGCCTGTTCGTTTTTTCGGACAATTATGGAAGAGAGTGACCTCAGCCGGATGCCGATACGCGATTGGGCGGTGGACGACCGGCCGCGCGAGAAACTGCTGCGCTCTGGCGCCCGGGCGCTTTCCGATGCCGAGTTGCTCGCCATCCTGATCCGATCCGGCTCACGTAACGAGAGCGCGCTCGACCTTGCTAAACGAATCCTAGCCTCAGCGGGGAACGACTTGCACCGCCTGGGCACCCTCGACGCCACGGATCTGATGCGCTACAAGGGGATGGGCGAAGCCAAGGCGCTCGCCATTGCAGCCGCATTGGAACTCGGGCGCCGACGCCGGTTGACCGAAGCCTCTGAACGTCCTTCAGTGACCAGTAGCGTCTCGGCCTACGAACTCATCCGCAGCAAGCTGGCCGATTTGCCGCACGAGGAATTCTGGCTCATCCTGCTCGATCGCGGCAACCGCCTGCTCGATCTGCACCACATCAGCAGCGGCGGTTTGCATGGCACCGTAGCAGACCCCAAGCTCATCTTCAAGGCTGCCTTGGAGCGGCGTGCCTCTTCATTGTTGCTCTGCCATAACCATCCAAGCGGCCAATTACGGCCAAGCGAAGAGGACATCAGACTCACGCGCAAGCTCGTGGACGGCGCGCGCCTCCTCGACCTCACCGTGCAGGACCACTTGATCGTGGGTGCCACTGCCTATTACAGTTTCGCCGATAACGGCATGCTGACATGAAGCGATTGCTGAGCATCGTTGGCGCCCGCCCGCAATTCGTGAAGGCCGCAGCCATTGACCGCGCCCTCAAGCAGAATAGTGCAGGCATACATGCCATCCTGCACACCGGCCAGCATTACGACGATGCCATGAGCCGTGTGTTCTTCGACGATCTGTCGATTCCGAAGGCGGAAACGAACCTGGGCATTGGAGCCGGCACCCACGGTGCGCAGACGGCGCGCATGATCGAAGGCATCGAACAAGCACTGCTATCGAACCGACCGGACGCCGTGATACTCTACGGCGACACCAACAGCACGCTTGCCGGTGCCATCGCCGCAGCGAAAATGAAGGTGCCCATCGCTCATGTCGAGGCCGGATTGCGCTCCTTCAACAAGGCCATGCCGGAAGAGGTCAATCGCATCCTCTGCGACCATTGCTCAACATGGCTCTTCTGTCCCACTGACAAGGCCGTCTCGAATCTGCTTGCCGAAGGGATCGGCGCCACCGCGAGTGAATCGCCCACGCAGGACCGGCCGTTGGTGGCGCTCACAGGAGATGTGATGCTCGACAGCGCCTTGCACTTCGCTGCGCTGGCTGAAGAGCGTTCGAGCCTCTTGAAGGAACTCGGATTGCATGAGAATGGCTACTTCCTAGCCACCATCCACCGTGACTTCAACACGGATGATCCGAATAGGCTGCTGACCTTGTTGGATGCACTGCACGCCTGTGCCGAAGCGCACCGGATGCCGATGGTCCTGCCGCTGCATCCACGCACGGGCCAGCGATTGCAGCTTGCAGATGCGAAACCCACTCCATCGGGGCATCTGCGCATCATTGAACCGGTGGGCTACTTGGAGATGATCGCGCTGGAGCGCAACGCACGAATGGTGCTCACCGACAGCGGCGGCGTGCAGAAGGAGGCTTATTTCTTCAGGAAGCCCTGCATCGTGCTTCGGCCCGAGACGGAATGGACCGAATTGGTGGAGCGCGGCCAGGCGATCCTCACCGATGCTGATCCTGATCGCATTCAATCCGCAGTGAGCCGGTTCATGGCCATGGGTACACCGGGATGCCCGCCGCTATACGGCGATGGGCATGCCGCAGATCGCATCGCGCAACTGCTCACCTGATCGGGGCTGCGCACGCGCTCCTACCTTGCCAGCGTGCCGCCCGTGCAAGAAGTCGCCATCTGGATCGAATCGCCGAGTCCCCGCGCTCGCTATGCTGTTGATCAGCTAGTCGGCAATCTTCTGGGCTTCAAGATTCGTTGGGCAACAGACGCAAGCGAGCTCAGCACGAGCGATTTTCCTCGCCTGGCCTACGCCGAAGCCAAGCTGCCAGGGGCCTTGCACATTCATCCCGCAGGAGACTGGGCCTTTGCATCAAAGGCCATCTCCGATCCCGAGGTTCGGCTATTGGGCGGTCTCCCAATTCTCTTTCCAACGGCGGGTGCCGACCTGCCTTTCGATCCGTTCGCGGCTGCCTTCTTCCACCTGGCCCGAGTGGAGGAATGGCAGGGGTTGCCGCAAGACGAGCACGGCAGACCGCGCACCAGCGCCATGCACGCGGCCAAGCACGGCTACATGCACCGCCCCGTCATTGACGAATGGGCCTTGCTCCTCGTGGAATGCTGGCGCACGATCGATCCGCGCATTGCTGAATCCAACCGCTCGTATGCGCAAGTGGCCACCATCGACCTGGACAATGGCTTCAAGTACCTCGGCCGCGAGGCGTGGCGAAGCGCTGGAGCATGGGCGCGCGATGCGGTGCGAGGCGATTGGCAAGCAGTGCATGAACGCCTCACCGTGCTCAGCGGGTTGCGACCGGACCCGTTCCTTTTGGACGAAGAAGTGCTGCAGGCTTTCAATACCTGTGCTTCACGAAGCATCGCCTTCGTTCTCGCGGCGGACCGCAGCGCGCACGATCACGCCGTTCCTGTGGAGGACGAACGCTATTCGACCTACGCGCGTTGAAGAGCCGGATGGAGATCGGGCTTCACCCCTCCTATCGATCGATCGAGCAAGACGGCGTCACCCAACACGAGCGCAATCGCCTGTCGCTCGCGATTGGTCAGACCATTACGCAATCGCGGCAGCATTTCTTGCGCTTCAACACGCCGGAGACCTTTCGCACGGCCATCGCGCTCGGCTTCCGTGAGGAGCACAGCATGGGCTGCCACGACCAATTGGGGTTCCGCGCCGGCACCTGCACGCCTTACACCTGGTATGACCTGGAGCGCGATGAGCCCACTTCGCTTACGATCCATCCATTCGCCGTGATGGACAACACGCTGCGCGAGAAACTCGAGCTTTCGCCGGAAGATGCGGTGCGCGATGCGAGCCGCGTGATCGACGCGGTGAAACGCGTGCGAGGCACTTTCACTGGACTCTGGCACGAGAGCTTCCTGGCTTCAACCGGGAAACAAACTGCTTGGCGCGGGGCCATCCTCCGCATTATCCGTGACGCGCAGCCATGATCAAGCACCTGCGCCACGATGCAGTGGACAAGGCTGCATGGGATGCGCGCCTGTTGCGTTGCGGCAACCGGAATTGGTACGCCCAGAGCTGGGTGCTCGATGCCGCCTGCCCGGGATGGGAAGCGCTCGTTGACGAATCGGCTGATGCCATGATGCCGCTCACTTCGCGCCGGAAGTGGGGAATCAGTTACCTCTATCAGCCCTTGGGTCTGCAGCAATTGGGCGTCTTCGCGTCAAAGCCGGATCACGCACTGCACATGGATTTCATCGCTGCGCTGCCAGAAGAGATCCGCTACATCGACATCCTCCTGAATGAAGGGATGCGCTTCGCCGAGGATGAGATCGGCGGTTTGACCGGTTGCCAGAATCAGGTGCTGCGAACGAACGACTCGATTGACGAGCTGCGCGCACGCTATGCCAAGGGGCACCGGCGGAACTTGAAGGATGCCGCGCCTTTGGAAGAAGCTGCTCTCTCACCGGTTGAATTCGAGGAACTGTTCCGCCGCACCACTGGGAAGCGTTACGGTCCATCGGCCGTTAAAGGCCTAGAGGCGTTCATGCAAGTGATCAGCGAGGGGATCGCGCGGGGCCAATGCGAGATCAGGGCGATGGCTAGCGGCGGTGAGCCGGTGGCCGCGATCTGCTTCGCTGCATGGCAAGGGCGCAGCATCCTGCTGAAATCGGCGAACACGGAAGCCGGGCAAGAGGCGAAGGCCATGTTCCTGCTGGTTGATGCCTGGATCGCGCGGCATGCGGGCAGGGGCGCGCTCCTCGACTTCGCCGGATCGAACACCGCGAGCGTTGCGCGGTTCAATGCGGGATTCGGTGCCGAGGCCACGACCTATTTTCGCCTGCGACAGAACAGGCTCCCAACCCCGCTCAGGTGGCTAAAGCGATAACAGCATGGTGATGGAATTGGAGAAACAGCGCAGCGTGGCCGGGCATTTCATCGCCGAGCTGCGCGATGCGCAAGTGCAGCAGGACCCCATGCGCTTCCGCCGGAACCTGGAACGCATCGGTGAAGTGCTCGCCCTTGAACTGAGCCGCACGCTGGAGTACGTAGAGCGCGAGGTGACCACGCCCTTGGGCATCGCCCATGCGCACCTGCTGAAGGAGCAACCCGTGCTGGCCACGATCCTGCGCGCCGGGCTGCCCATGCACCAAGGCCTGCTCAACTACTTCGATCACGCCGATAACGCCTTCATCAGTGCCTACCGGAAGCACCGCAAGGGTGAAGAGGGCTTCGACATTGAAGTGGAATACATGAGCAGCCCGCGCCTCGACGACCGCATACTCGTGCTCTGCGACCCCATGCTGGCCACCGGACAGAGCATGGTGCTGGTGTACCGCGCGCTGCTGCGCCTAGGGATACCGAAGCAACTGCATGTGGTGAGCGCCATTGCCAGCAGCGAGGGCCTGGAGCATGCCAAGCTGCATCTTCCCGCTGGCACACGCTTCTGGATCGGCGCGGTGGATGAAGAAATGACCGCACAGGCCTACATCGTGCCGGGTTTGGGCGATGCCGGCGATCTGGCTTACGGGAAGAAAGCCTGAGTCATGGACGCTGCAGGCATCCTGGCCGTGCTGGGCACAAGCGTGGTGAAGTTCGTGCTAGCCGCTGGCGTCTCTTATGGCATGGGGCACTCCTTCTGGGAAACCGTGGTGCTGCTGGCCATTGGCGGAGGCATCGGCACAACTGCGTTCTATGTGCTCGGCGCGCGCTTGCTCGACCTGTTGCGCTTGCGCAATCTGCGGCGCCGACTCGACCGCGAAGCGAAGGGACTGAGGCCCAAGCGGAGCATCACGCGCACCAATCGCTTCATCGTGCGCAGCAAGCGCGGCTATGGCCTCATCGGCCTCGCCATCATGCCCCCTATCCTATCCGTCCCCATCACCGCGTTGATCGCGGCCAAGTACTTCCGGCACGATCGCCGCACCCTGCCATTGATGCTCGTTGCCATCGCGTGCTGGTCGGTGGTGCTGAGCGTGGCGTGGGGCTTCCTCCGATGAAACGCTACCGGCATCTCTTCTTCGACCTGGACCACACCTTGTGGGATTTCCGCACCAACTCACGCGAGACCCTGCGCGAACTGGTGAGCGCGCATGGCCTCGTGGCGCGCGGCGTGCCGGATGCCGAGGCGTTCATTGCTGTGTATGAGGAGATCAACCACCGGCTCTGGGCCGAGCACGGCGCGGGTCGCATGCCGAAGGAGGTGATGCGCGTGCTGCGCTTCCGCTCAACCTTGCAGCATTTCGGCGTGATCGATGGGCGTTTGCCGGGCAGGCTCTCAGAGGAATACCTCGCGCAATGCCCGCTGAAACCGGCGCTGATGCCAGGCGCGATGGAGTTGCTCGATGCCGTCGCCGACAACTATCGCCTGCACATCATCACCAACGGTTTCGAGGAGGTGCAGCACGTGAAGCTCCAGCACAGCGGCATCGCGGATCGGTTCGATGTGGTGCTCACCAGCGAGCGCGCCGGAGCGGCCA
The DNA here is from genome assembly GCA_035441065.1 of Flavobacteriales bacterium. Lineage (GTDB taxonomy): Bacteria > Bacteroidota > Bacteroidia > Flavobacteriales_F > PHOS-HE28 > PHOS-HE28. Next base: position 35,192 of record DAORNP010000008.1, read on the forward strand.
AGCCCAGCTCCGAGATCTTCGCTTTGGCCCTGCGCAGGGCAGGCGCTTCCGCGGAGCAGAGCCTCATGATCGGCGACAACGCCGAGGCCGACATGCTGGGCGCGCGAAACGCGGGCTGGGATCATGCGCACTACCACGCCGAGACAGAGCCGGATCCCATGGCCACGCATCGGGCCGCGCACCACGATGATCTACGAAGGCTGCTGGCCTGACTTCCGCTCCTCGTCGGAAACGAAGATGTAGTCCATGTCGAAGTCGGCGCCCGTGATATGGCTGTGACGGAAGAACCGCACGCGCCCTGGCCCGGTGGCTTTGCCCCGGTAGCTGATCTCGCCGCGCATGGGCTTGGTCACGAAGAAGATGCTATCGCCCTTCACGTTGGCCATCACGTTGTGCAGGCCGATGCTCGGATTGCCCTTGGTGTCACGGATCAGGAAATCGGGCAGTGTCTCTTCGACCTCCTTGGTTCCGTTCACAAGCACCACGCGCCCCTCGGGGAAGAAGCGCAGCAGGTAGCGCAACGAACCGCGCTCACAGCGGTAATGGCCGTCGTAGCGGAGCCCGAGGCCATCGAAGGGACTCGGGCCGGAATATTCCGATTCAACCTTGGTGATGGAATCCGATTCAGGTGCATCGGTCCGCTTCAGCACCATGAGCGCTGCCACGGCAAGGGCCAGTACCACCACGATCACGAGAAGCACCGTCTTGATGGAGCTATTCATGTTCAATCTTCGAATTTGGCGATGACGGAGACCGAGCCCACCACGCGCTGGCCCAGTTCAACCGTGATGCGGGCATCGCGGGGCAAGAGCACATCGACCCGCGAACCGAACTTGATGAAGCCGAACTCCTTGCCCTGCTGCGCGGCCTCGCCCGGTTTGCTATAGGTGCAGATGCGACGCGCCAAGGCACCTGCGATCTGGCGGAAGAGCACTTCGCCATGCTTCGGATGCTTCACGACCACCGTGCTGCGCTCGTTCTCGGTGCTGCTCTTCGGATGCCAGGCCACCAGGTACTTGCCGGGGTGGTAGCGCGCATAGCTCGTGGTGCCGCTCAGCGGATAATAGTTCACGTGCACGTTCAGCGGGCTCATGAAGATGCTCACCTGAACCCGCTTGTCGTTGAAGTACTCGGGGTCCTGTACCTCCTCAATGGCCACCACCTTTCCATCGGCCGGTGAGAGCACATGGGCATCGTTCGCCGGAATGCTTCGACTGGGCACGCGGAAGAACCAGATCACGATGGCCCAGACCAGCACGAGCGCTGCTGCGATCACGATCGCAATGGGTTGCGGCAGCACCGGCCATTGCATCAGCGCGAAAAGGCCGAAGCACGCCAAGGCGGTGATGAGCAGAATGGTCGGGGTGCCTTCGCGGTGCAGGCGCATGTGAGCGCGGCGAATATAGGCGGCGGGTTCCGGGCCAATCCAGCAAGTAGCACCAATCGCTGTCAACAACAGGGCATGGAACGAGCGGCCTTGAAGTGCCGATTGCCGGAAGTGGTGCCTTCTAGTTTCGCCGCCATGCAATCGGAGCGGATGCGCGTGCTCGTGGTGGGCCAGACCCCACCACCCTTCGGCGGACAGGCAGTGATGATCGAGAAATTCCTCGAAGGCCGTTTCGCCACGCTTGAATTGGCCCACGTGCGGCTGAGCTACTCGGAAGAGATGAGCGAGGTGGGCCGCTTCAGCCTGCGCAAGGTGCGGGTGCTCTTCAGCACCATCGGCGCTGTATGGCGCGCGCGCATCAAGCACCGCTCGCAAGTGCTCTACTACCCGCCCAGTGGCCCCAACCTAGTGCCAATCCTGCGCGACATCATCTTCCTACTCGCTGTGCGCTGGTGTTTCCAACGCACGGTGTTCCATTTCCATGCTGGGGGCGTATCCACCTTCATGGGCCGCTTGCCCGCGCCTTTACGCTGGCTGGCCTGGCTGGCCTATCGCAGACCCGATCTCGCCATCCGCACCAGCGACATGGCACCACCCGATGCCGAGTATTTCAAGGCCAAGCGCATCATCTCCGTTTTCAATGGGATCGAGGACCTCGCCGGCGGCCCCGTGCCCCGCGATCCGGACCCGCAGCGCCCCATGCGCATCCTCTTCACCGCGCTGCTCATTCCAAGCAAAGGCGTGGAGGTGCTCGTACAGGCTTTCATCGATTTGGTGCAGCGCGGCGTGCCTGCCGAGTTGATGATCATGGGCCGCTGGGGCGATGCCGCATTCGAGCAGCGCATGCTCGCTCTGATCGCTGAGCATGGTTGCAGCGAGCGGGTTCGCATCCTCGGCGTGCGCACCGGCAACGATAAGCTGAACGACTTCCGCGCCGCCGACGTGTTCTGCTTCCCCTCGCACTTCGAGGCCGAGAGCTTCCCGGTGGTGCTCATGGAAGCAACGCAATTCGGGCTGCCGGTGGTGGCCACCAACTGGCGCGGCATACCGCTCATGGTTGACGAAGGGCGCAACGGATTCCTCGTGCCCATACAGAGCCCGGCATTGGTCGCCGACCGCTTGGAGCAATTGTCCCGCGACCCGCAATTGCGCCAACGCATGAGCCTTGCGGCGCGCGAGGTATTCGCCGAGCGCTTCACGCTCGGGGCTTTCCACCGAAATATGGAAGCGGCTTTCGGGAAGCTTGCCCCGATCTGACCTCACTTCAGCAACTGCGCCAGAACCACCATCACCGGAGCAGCGAGCAAGTAGCCATCGAAGCGGTCGAGCACGCCACCGTGGCCAGGCATGAGGGTGCCGCTGTCCTTCACCCCTGCCGCACGTTTCATGGCGCTTTCCAGCAGATCACCGATGGTGGCGCTCAGTGTAATGAAGGGCGCTGCGATGAGCCAAGCTTCAGCATCGAGTTCAGCATCCACCCAACGCGCCACAACCCATGCGCTCACGAGAGCGAGGATCAGCCCCCCGAGCAGGCCCTCCACGGTTTTGCCCGGACTCACCTTGGGCATGAGCTTGGTGCGTCCGATGGCACGGCCCACGAGATAGGCGCCGGTATCGTTCGCCCAGAGCAGGAGCATGAAGCCGATAAGGATATTGCCTTCCAAGGCCATGATAGGCGCGCATGCCATGGGCAACGCGATGAAGAGAACGAGTGCAGCGAAGTAGCCGATGGCTCCTGCCGGCGATGGGAACCCGGATCGCAGCAAGGCCAGCACAGTGATCAGCACAGCACCAACCACGATGGCCAGTGCAACCGGGAAATGCGGTTCGGGGAAAAGCGGCAACCATGCGATCGCCACGTAAGCCACCACGGTCACCAGCACCCCGAAGAGCATCGATGGGGCTGGTGCGGCAGTGCGCCATTGCAAGCGGTGCCATTCGCGCGCGGCTAATGCCGCAATGGGCAAGAAGAGCAGCGCAGTGGCCCAATGCCCGATGCATGCTGCGCCGATCACCAGCCCGGCGTACACGGCTCCGCTCGCGGCACGGATGGCGATCTCCTTCACGCGTCGTCGGATTTGCCCACCTCATGCAAGGCGCGCATCACATCGGCGCGGCGCACATGCACGGCTGCTTGTGCCAGCGGCGGATAGGCGCTCGAACCCGTATCGATCACGATGGCATCGATGCCGTGCTCCTCCAATCGGCCGCGAACCAATTCGGCCTCGGCACGCGATGCCGCCTGGTACACCGGGGCCCAATCGGGGGCAGGTTGCATCAGCTGGCCTGTTGTTCGGGGGATTCGGGAGCGCTCACCACCGGTGCATCGACGGCAGGTGATGGAGGCGTGCCGTTGGTTTTGCTGCTGACTGCAGGTGCAGCGATCTGGAAGGGTCGGTCGCCGAAAATCTTCTCCAGGTCCTCCTTGAAGATCACCTCCTTCTCGAGCAACTGCGTGGCCAGTGCCGTTAGCTTGTCCTTGTTCTCGGTGAGTATCCGCTTGGCGCGCTGGTACTGGCCCTCAATGATCCTGCTCACTTCCTCATCAATCGTCTGAGCGGTCTTCTCGCTGTATGGCTTGCCGAAGCTGTACTCGCTCTGTCCGCTGCTATCGTAGAAGCTGATGTTGCCCACGCGGTCGTTCAGGCCGTAAATGGTCACCATGGCGTAGGCTTGCTTCGTCACCTTCTCCAGATCACTGAGCGCGCCGGTGCTCACCTTGCCGTACATCACATCCTCCGCAGCGCGGCCACCGAGCGCAGCGCACATTTCATCGAGCATCTGCTCAGCGGTGGTGAGGTGGCGCTCGTCGGGCAGGTACCATGCAGCACCAAGCGAACGGCCGCGCGGCACGATGGTGACCTTCACCAAAGGCGATGCGTGCTCCACCAGCCAACTCACGGTGGCGTGGCCGGCCTCGTGGTAGGCGATGGCGCGCTTCTCCTCGTCGGTGATGATCTTGTTCTTCTTCTCCAAACCGCCGATCACGCGGTCAACGGCATCGAGGAAGTCCTGCTTGGTCACCTCGCTCTTCTTCTTGCGCGCGGCGATCAGCGCGGCCTCGTTGCAGATGTTGGCCAGGTCGGCGCCACTGAAGCCAGGGGTCTGCCGCGCCAGGAAGCTCACATCAACGGTCTTATCGAGCTTCAAGGGCTTCAGGTGGACCTTGAGGATCTCTTCCCGCTCCACGAGGTCGGGCATATCCACGAATATCTGGCGGTCGAAACGGCCGGGGCGCATGAGCGCACGGTCCAGCACATCGGCGCGGTTGGTGGCTCCGATCAGGATCACGCCGCTGTTGGTGCCGAAGCCATCGAGCTCGGTAAGAAGCTGGTTCAGGGTGTTCTCACGCTCATCGTTGGCGCCCATGCTCACGCTGCGTCCGCGTGCGCGTCCAATGGCATCAATCTCATCGATGAAGATGATGCTGGGTGCTTTCTCCTTGGCCTGCTTGAATAGGTCGCGCACGCGGCTGGCGCCCACGCCCACGAACATTTCCACGAAATCCGAACCGCTCAGGCTGAAGAAAGGCACACTGGCCTCCCCGGCGATGGCCTTGGCGAGCAGTGTCTTGCCCGTGCCCGGCGGACCTACCAGCAATGCACCCTTGGGGATCTTTGCACCGAGGTCAGTGTAGCGCTTGGGTGTCTTCAGGAAATCGACGATCTCCTGCAGCTCCTCCTTCGCTTCGGAAAGACCAGCCACATCGTTGAAGGTGACATTGGTGGTCTTGCCGCCCTCGAACACCTGCGCACGGCTCTTGCCGATGTTGAAGATCTGGCCTCCAGGGCCGCCTCCACCGCCGATGCGCCGCATCACGAAGATCCAGATCAGGATCATGGCGCCGAAGAGCACGATGTAGTAGATGGCCTCGCGTCCCCAATTGTCCTGCGTCTCGTATTCGTAAGGGATGCCGTAGCGCTTGGCATCGAGCACCAGGTCGTTCTTCGCCACATCGCTGTTGCCGATGTTGAAGACGTATTGGGGGCCCGTGGCGCCTTCACCCAAGAGCTTGCTGTCCTTCAGGTTGGTCTTGTGCGGCTCCACCTTCAGGCTGTCCTTCCGGATGAAGACCTTCACCATCTGATCGTTGAGGATCACGATACGCTCCACATGGCCACGCTCGGCCATCTCCATGTACTTGGTGACGGTGGTCTTGTGCATGCTGCCGCCGTACTGGAAGAGCTGGATGCTCAGGATCAGCACGATGATGATGCCGTAGATCCAATAGAAGTTGAAGGAACGCTTGGGGCGCTCGCTCTTGGGCTTCTCGTTGCGTTCGGGGGTGTTCTCCACGATGGTTCTTCTGGTTAGCTCAGGCTACATTCTCATACGAGGTGCGCACGGCGTCGCCCCAAAGTTCCTCCAAGGCGTAATAGCCGCGCTTGTCCCGGTGGAAGACATGCACCACCACATCCACATAATCGATCAGCACCCATTCGGCGTTGCGCTCACCCTCGGTGTGCCAGGGCTTCTCGCCGGTTTGCTTCCGAACGGTCTCCAGCACCGAGCGCGTGATCGCTTCCACCTGCGTGTTGGAGTCGCCGTGGCAAACCACCATGTGGTCGCACACCGCATTGGGCATCCCGCGCAGGTCCATGTGAACGAGCTCCCGGCCCTTGACCTCTTGCATGCCGTTGACCACGGCTTCCACCAAGCGCGAATCGCTCGCGCCCTTCTTTTGCTTCATCCGGATAGCTTTGGGAGCGCCCAAAGGTAGGTGTTGGCCCGCCCGTATCCCGGAGGCCGCCATGCGCTTACACAAGCGGTCAGCATGCCGTTCGGACATCCCCTTCTCGAATACGACGAACTTGCCAGCACCAATGCGGAAGCCGCTGCATTGGTTTCGGCGGGCGAAGCCGTCCACAGCACCGTGGTGCTGGCGCATGCCCAGAGCCAAGGTCAGGGCCAGCGCGGGCGCGTGTGGCACTCCCAACCGGGCCTCGACCTAACCTTCAGCGTGGTGTGCAAGCCCGCCGCTCTGCGGGCCGATCGCCAATTCTGCCTAAGCAAGGTGGCCGCACTGGCTGTTTTCGATGCCGTGCGCCCCCATGTGCAGGCCGATGTCCGGATCAAATGGCCCAACGATGTCCTGGTTGCCGGGAAGAAGGTGGCCGGCATCCTGATCCAGAACGAGCTCTCGGGTGACCGCGTGGCCACCAGCATCATCGGCATCGGCCTGAATGTGAACAGCACCGGATTCCCAGATGAATTGGTGGCCACGAGCCTCCTGCGGGAGTGCGGCCAGGAGTTGGACCGGCGAGCTGTGCTGCTCGCTTTTCTGGAGCGTTTCGGCCATTGGTGGCAGAAATGGGAGCAAGCGCCCGATGAAGGCTTGGTGAGCTACACGGACCGCCTGTGGACGCGCGGCCGATGGGCGCCGATGCTGCTCGATGACGCGCCAATAACCGCGCGGGCACTGGATGTGGATGAGTTGGGCCGACTGCTCATTGAAACCGAGGACGGCTCCGTTTCGGCCTATGGCCTGGACCGACTTCGTTTCGCCCCCCGAACTCCCGGCTTGCACGGGTGAACGAAAGGGCTACATTTGCCGCCCTTAAACGAAATCGAGCAGGCCATGAAGCGTACTTACCAGCCCAGCAAACGCAAGCGGACCAACAAGCATGGTTTCCGGAAGCGCATGAGCACCGCAGCGGGTCGGGCCGTTTTGGCCAGTCGCCGCAGGCAGGGCCGTCATAAGCTCACCACCAGCGATGAGCGAATCGGCGCCAAGTAGCACCACCCAAAGCGTCCCCTGAAGGGCTGCCGTTTGGCGGCCCTTTTTCATTCAGGGGCATCGGTTAGGCTTTCCGCCATGGCTTCGGCCAGTTCCGAGGTGAGCAGCACATGGCCGAAGGGCAATTGACGCTGTGTAATGATTTCCGGTGCATGGCTGGCAAGCCGGTTCCCCAAACTGGGCGGTATCACCCGATCGTGCTTGCCGAAATACAGGTCGATGGGCAGGCCGTGCTCTTGGGCTTTCCGGGCCACTTGGGCCAAGTCGGGCTCAATCATCCGGTAGCTGAGCCAGACATCGTGCACCAGCTGGCGTTTCGCCCGGCTGTCGGTTTGGCCCTTCAGGAAACGGTGCATGCGGTCGTTCATCAAGCGCATGGCCCGCAAGGCATCCATGATGAAATGCACCCGCTGCGGATGCTTCACGAACCGCTTGTATGCCCATCTCCCGAGGCGCGAGGCTGCCAATCCACGGTACCATGGGCGGGTCTTCAGGCCATCGGGGGCTGCTAGGAAGGCGTGGCTCAGGCGCTCTGGGATCTGCTCCAGCAGGCACAGACTCAATCGGCCTCCCAAACTGTAGCCCAAGAGGGCCGCTCGTTCAGCGCCTACAGAGTCGATGAAAGCCGAGAAGAACCCTGCGATCTCGCTGGGCGGAAAGGGGGAATCGGCACGCTCGGGATACCCGGGGCTGTGCCCGTGGAAATGCAGGTCGAAGGCGTAAATGGTAAAGTGCGGGCCCAGGGCTCGCTCGAGGATGTGGAAATCGTCGCCAGTGCGACCGAATCCGTGCAGCGCGATCAAAGGCGTATGGCCCTGGCCGAATACCCGGTAGGCCAGTGTGGTGCCGTGGGTGAAATAGCGTATCGGCCGGGTTGAATGCACGGGGCAAAGGTGGATAGGAAGCGAACGATCGCAACTTCGCAGCGTCATGCGATACCTCTCCATCGTCTTCAGCGTCTGGGCGGCTAGCCTGTGCGCGCAGCACCTCACCTACAATGAGTGGCTGCTTCGTGCCATGGCGGATAAACGTCTGCAGCCCTGTTATGGCGAGCAGGAAAAGACCGCAGAGCAGCAGCAGAGCGATGCCGAGTTCCTCGCTCTGGCAATGGCCGAGGACAGCGTGCCGCGATCCGTTTCGGACAAACTGGTTGATCATGGCGCCCAGCTCCTAAAGAATGGCGAGTTCCCCGCTGCTATGATGCGCTTCAACCAGGCTTGGCTCGTTGACAGCTCCAGTTCGCGGCCTTTCTGGGGATTTGGCACCTTCTTCATGCTGCTCGACAGACCGGCGGTGGCTTTTCAATGGTACAAGCGGGGCCTTGACCTGGATAGCGCCAACGTGCAGCTGCTCGACGCCATGGCCGTTGCCCTACTTGCCGAGCACCATGGCACAGACGCCGCCTCGACTGATCGCCGCAATGACCTGGCCTCGGCAGCGCTTTCCCTTGCGCAGCGGGCAAACGCCATCGATCCGGATAATGGGGCCGTGGTCTATCGCTTGAGCATTTGCCACTTGCTTCGAGGCGAATGCGATGAGGCATTGCGGTTCAGCAAACGATGCAAAATGCTTCCCTCCTGCCCCATGGAGTCCGGCTTTATGGAGCGGTTGCGCCGGGAATGCCCGTAAAGAGCCGCCCCTAGTTGAACAAGTACTTTGCGCCATCGTCGGCAATCCTCGCATTCCGAACCACAGACATCATGCACTTTCGTGCAGGCATCCTCACTAACAGTATGCTTTGATCCATTGGCCCGAACATTGCCAACTTCGCCGCACCGCAACACCATGATGAGAAGCCTGACCCTCACTGCCCTCGCCCTCCTTGCCACCTCCCTCTCCGCTCAGCTGCTCAGCTTCGATGAGTGGTACGAGCGCGCTGACAAGGACCCTTACCTGAAGCCGCGCTTCGGCGATTACGGCCCCGAGGTGATGAACAACACCATAGACGAGGGCACCTTCACGGTGATCATGAACAACCGCAACCGCCAGCGCGCGGTGAGCGACAGCCTATGCAAGCTGGGCCATGAACGGCTGAGGAAAAACGACCATGTCGGAGCGATGCGCCGCTTCAATGAAGCGTGGATGGCCATGCCAATCAACCCCGAGGTGCATCGCTCGTTCGGTGCCTTCTTCCGAAGCATGAAGAGACCCTTGGAGGCGCACGACAACTACCGCAACGGTATCGCCGTGGATAGCACGTACGCGCCTTTGCTGAAGGAAGAGGCCGATGTGTACATGGAACAGCGCTACCACATGCAGCAAGAGGGTCGCGACAAGAAGGCCGAAGAGTTCACGCTGAAGGCGCTGGACCTGTACAAGCGCGCATACCGCCGCATGGGCAACGATGCCGATGTGACGTACCGCCTGTTCGAGTGCTACACGCTCACTCTCAATTGCCCCAAGGCATGGGAGTTCCACGACAAGGTGGTGGACATGGGCCAAAAGACCGTCGAGGACATGTACCTGAACAAGCTTAAGGCGCATTGCGTGAGGTAGCGATGTTGAGATGCAAGGCTGAGGACAGGTTGGGCGGCAGGTTAGAGTATGCGATTATCGCGGAGACCCTGCTGGGCGAATCATGGAATTAGGCCCAAGCAACAATGATGAGATGTCCAGCGAGCCACCGGCCCGTAACAGGCGATAAGGTCAGCACCACGCAGAGGATCGCTCCATGAGCTTCGCCGTTTGGTTCAAAGGCCTTGACGAGGATCACCGCAGGCCAGACGGCTAGGAGCGAATTGCATTACTTCGGCCGCCGTTAAGCAAGCCTTGGTCCTCCCTTCAGTAGAACGCAAGCAAATCCAAACAATGGCTTTCGGCGACTTCTACCTCATCTTGCGGCAAACGTTCAGCTCAGCGAAGCAGAAACCAGCGCAATCGACCTCACTCCTGGCATGCGTGCTTGCCGTTTTCCCGGCTTTTCTTGCTGAGTCGGTTTCTGCGCAAGGCGATCGTGGCTCCTGGTTCGTCTATTGGGGCTACAATCGCGCTTGGTACAGTTGGAGCGACCTGCATCTGAGCGGACCCGACTACGACATCACCTTACGGCACATCCGCGCCGATGACCGGCCATCGGAATTCTCACTCACGACCTATTGCTCGCCCACCTCGATGTGGATTCCGCAATACAACTACCGGTTGGGCTATCACCTCCGCGACCAGTGGAGCCTCTCGCTCGGCATGGACCACATGAAATACGTGATGCGCGGCGGCCAACAGGTGCGCATGGATGGTTATGTGCGCGGCACGCGCAGCGTTGAATACACCACCAACGAGGGTTCACGTGATGTCGCCCTCACCGAGGATTTCCTGCAGTTCGAGCACACCGACGGCCTCAACCTGCTCTCCATCGATGCCGACCACCACGACTTGCTCTGGAGCAGTGCCACGGGGCGATTCCGGTTGCGAGCGTATGAAGGCGTGCATGCCGGCCCAGTGATTCCGCGCAGCGATGTGCGCCTATTCGGCGAAGGCATCAACAACCGGTTCAACTTGGCCGGATACGGCGTGGGCGCGCAAGTGGGCCTGCACTTCAACTTCTTCCGGCACTTCTTCATCCGCAACACGCTGCGGGCGGGCTATATCGACCTGCCGTGGATACTCACCACTGGCACGGCCGAAGACCGGGCCAGCCAGCATTTCTGGTTTGTGCAGCACAATGTGGTGGTGGGCGGCCAGTTCCGCATTGCGAAGAAGGGCACAAAGGCGGATTAAGACTTCGTGGCGTTGTGGGTCAGCCATGGCCTGCGCTTGACCTGGTGGTCGTCGAGCCAGTTGACGTAGCAAACCACGAAGGCCAGCCCCATCTCGGGGATGTCCATCCAAATGGTCGTGCCCAAGTGGAAGGCCACACCGAAGAGCATCCATGGCAAGCGCAGCTTTCGGAACCAGACGGCTATGGGGAAGCTCAACTGGAACAGCAGTACGCTCCATGTGATGATGCCCGAAAGGCCAGGCCACGATGCGAGCCATGCTGGTCCGAAGGCTTGGTCCGTAGCCACGATGCCCATGGCCGTACCATCGAGCCAATGCGCGCCGGTGAGCTTGTGCAAGCCGGTAGCCGCATAGGCCAGCAGCAATTGCAGACGGATGATCCAGAAGGAGGCGACAGCCATGACGCGCGGTTCCCCGTCATTTCGGTGCAGCGGGAGGAAGATGCTCCAGAACAGCACATTTGCCATGAGTTGCTGCCCGCCGCTTCCCGAGAGCCATCCGGTATTCATCACATTCACATAAAGCCACCAGATGAGTGCCGCAATCCACCACCGCGTTGGACGCCACAGCTCCACCGCTGCAAGCACGATGATCACCCATGGCAGGACGAGCAGCAGGATGGCCTGCCATGTATCGGGCAGCTGCGGCAATGCATGCGTGATGTGCTTCAGCGGTCCGGGTGGCAGCCATTGCGGTGATTGCGACAGAATGTTCGCCGCCTCGAATCCGGTCCAGCTGAAGAAGGTGAACAGCAGCACCCATAGCAGGAGCGCCCTGCGGAACAGGTGGGCGGTTGCCTCCTGAAGATTCATGGCACGAGCAATTCGGTGATGCGCACATCACGAAGCCCCGGCTGCTGCGCATCCGCAACGCAGTGCTCCACCAGCCGGAAGCGGAATTCAGGCACCGGATACCCAGCGCGCCACTCATCGTTGTGCAAACACATGCTGCGCATGGCGCGTACCAATTCCGGCGCGGGTGCGGTCCTTCCGTCCTGCACCTCAGCCTGCACATGGCGGGCGATGGATTGCACGGTGCGGCGCTCGAGGTAATGGTCAGGGCCCCGATCGATATTGGACCACGCACCGCCGGAGCTGCTCTCGATCTGGCACGCGCACAACGGCGGATCCGGTGCGAAGAGCCGCCATTGCTGATGGAAGAGCGGACGTGCATAAAGCTGGCCGATGATGCGCAGGCGCTCGGGCACGAGTTGGTGCGGGAAGGTGTACAGCGCGAGCAGGAGCATGTGCGTGAGCACGATACCGATGAGGATGCGCTGATGTCTCATGTCAGGCAAATGTCCGCTGTCCAGCGGTTGGCAACATGTTCAAAAAACTGATCTAATTGAGTGAAAAGGACCTTATGTTTGAGGAGATTCAAACCCATGAAACGCCCAACGCCCAACGCCCAACGCTCTTAGCGCTTAGCGCAATTGCCTCTGCCGCCTTGCTCTTAGGCACCTTGATATCATGCAACAAGGAAGAGGCTGGACCACAAGGACCGGTTGCCGCACCCGAGGTTGATGTAACGCCAAGGGTTCGCGCCTTTGTCGATGCTGCCCGAAGCGAGGCCCAAACGAAAGAGAATGCTCTTTTTTCCGCTGACAGCGCGGAGTGGTATGTGGAAGCTGGATTGAACTTCGCGATTGCCACCGCCTGGGTGGAATGCCACACCATCATGATGGATAGTGCTGAAGTTGCGCTGTCTGGGAGCGCAGATGGTTATGGGCTTGGAGATGTGCAAGCTGCCTATAACTCCTTAGTTTCTCATGTCACGAACATGCTTATCGCCGATGTGAACCATTTGGTTCTTGCCGATGTCGTTGTTATTGGAAGCGGACCAGCCACGACACTCAAAGTGTACCTGCAGATTGGGAGTGGGTATGAGAAGCTGAACACTACCTTCTCGAACAGTTGGACTTGGGGGGATGACTCGTTCAACCCAATCACGAGTTGAACCCGGGTTCAGGTCGTTGCGCCTACAAGCAAATCCAAGCGCGCGTTAACCAGAACATCCCCTTGATTCACAAAGATTGCTTCTGGCATAGCATCCGCTCGATTGGAGTTATGTCTTGGGAGCAAGGTCTATTTGCAAATTGGAATTATGACAATTTCCCATCAGGAAACCCGGCGGCCCCTTGGAAGATTTTCCGATGCCAGCAACCTCAATCGCACTGTGTGGATTGCTGGAGCCCTGCGTTGATGGGCACATACACCCAATATGCCTGGGACGTGCTTGTGCAGCTCAAGCCAAGTGACCGTCAGGCAATCTCTTGCACCTTCGATTCCCAATACACGCTATGCGGTGGTTGCTCCGTGCGTCACCACCAGGTTGTTTACCGTTATGGGAAGAAGTCTTGCCTGCAACCGTGAAACGAGTTCATGCTCTTGTTTTCTGGCTGGCCGCATTGCCTGCGGCCAGCCAGGATCCAGACTGGTCCATCGTGGTTGATGGATCAGGCCGAATAGCACATGCACAGCAGGTGATAGAGAGTCCTGCAGGAATGCTGCTCTCCTGCTTTTCGTTCAGCGACGATTCATCACAGACCAGTCTATTGAGATTATCACCATCAGGTGAACTGCTTAACAGTCGCCGCATATGGCCCAGCTTAAAACGCATTGGGTTGTTTGATGCCGCTGCTGTTCTTGGTGGGCAAGCTATTGACTTGATGGGAGTGGCTGAGGACTCAATGAATAGCTGGAGCATCATACGATATAGGGTTGATTTTGCCGGGAATGCGATCGACTCGCTTCTGCTAACGCTGCCGAGTACATCGTGGATTTCGTTCGACAATGTCCTTCGCCTTTCATCGGGCAAGCTGGTTGTGCCAGCGGCACGAACTGGCGCAGGCGAGCCCCCATTCTCACGAATGACACTTGCCTTGCTCGAAGACGACGGCAGTTTCTATGCTTCAATGGATTACTTGAATCCGTTCAACATGATGCTCTCCCGTGGTATTGCGGAGATAGCGCCGGACACATTCATGCTAGCCACAGACGCTGGCTTCACCGAGTTGAACCAGTGGGGCGATTGGGGAGCTTTCACTGAGTTCAGCACTAGCCTGACCCCAATATCGGGCTTCGGGCAGGTCATCGTTTCAGGTGCTCCAGACCCTCTTTTTTCCAATTCGATTTGGTCTGCGCACACTGTGCATTCGCTGCCCAGCGGCGACTTAATTCTGAGTGGTCGATATGCTTCGCACGGCGCCGTGGCTCGCACTAATCGACAAGGCCAACTGCAAAGCGTCTTCTTGCCAGAGCCGGCTCCATACTCCAATTATCCGGCTGTGCTCGGAGGGGTGACTTTGCTTGCGAGTAACAAGATCCTATTCACGTTCCACGAGAACTTCGGTCAGAACTTCAATGACCTGTGGGCGCCGTTCCAGCCGAATGTCGTCAAGGTGTATCTTTTAGATACATTGCTCAACGAGGAGTGTGCGCTCACGCTCGATGGCAGTATTGAAAACGCCTTTCATTGGGTTAATAGAACCTTGGAGACATCTGATGGCGGTTTCATTCTGATTGGCGGGAAAATGGATTTCGATGAGCAACCTCCTCGATGGCGGTACTGGGCACAGAAGTACCCCTCAGGCGCATGCTTCACGGCGGTGGATGAGCATGCAGCACCAAATCAGGTCCGTGTGTTTCCGAATCCCGGCTCGCACGAAGTCAACTTCAGCCTGAACGGACCTGAGCGCGCTGCCTATGCGGAGCTGCTCGATGTGCAAGGCCGCGTGGTGGGCCAAGCGCGCTTCCACTTCTGGCAAGCACGCATCACTACTCATGACGAGCCTGCGGGCATTTACGCCTACAGGGTCATTGCGGATGATGGCTCACTAATCTCTGCGGGTCGTTGGGTGAAGGAGTAAGTCAAGTAGGCATCTTTGGCCCATGCGTGCGATGCATACCCCCAACTCCCCCTCCCTCCGCTCCTGGTTGCCTGTCCCCGCTGGCAGCGATTTCCCGATCCAGAACATCCCCTTCGGAACCGCAGTGGTGGAGGGTGACGTGCCCGTGCTCTGCACGCGCATCGGTGATCATGTGGTTAGTGTGCCGGAACTGGAGAACCAAGGCCTGCTGAAGGATGTGGATGGCAATCGGCTGCTGATCACTGGCAGCGTGGATGAGCTGCTCTTGGCCGGTCCAGGCACCGTGCACTCGTTGCGGAACCGGTTAAGCGAGCTCTTCCGCGACGATGCACCGGACGATGTGCGGGAGAAGGTGTGGTTAGCCACCTGTCCTTTGGAGCAAGCCGACGTGCTGCTCCCTTGCATCATCGGCGATTACACCGATTTCTACAGCAGCCGTCAGCACGCTTACAACGTGGGCTGCATGTTCCGCGATCCCGCGAACGCGCTGCTCCCGAACTGGCTGCACTTGCCAGTGGGCTATCACGGCCGCGCCAGCAGCATTCCTAGCGGGCAGAGCATCCTTCGGCCCTGTGGCCAATACAAGCCCAGCCCCGATGCCGCACCGATCTTCGGCCCCACTCGCCAACTCGATTTCGAGTTGGAGGTGGGCTTCTTCACCTACGAAGGCAAGCCGTTGGGCCAGCGCATCAGCACCGCGGAAGCAGAGGATCACATCTTCGGACTGGCGCTCTTCAATGATTGGAGCGCGCGCGACCTGCAAGCTTGGGAGTATGTACCGCTCGGCCCCTTCCTCGGGAAGAATTTCGCTTCGTCCATATCACCTTGGGTGGTCACGCTCGATGCGCTGGAGCCCTTTCGCGTGGCAGGGCCGGTGCAGGATCCGGTAGTGCTGCCCTATCTGCAATATGATGGCCTGAAGCACTATGACATCAAGCTGGAAGTTGCCATCCTCACCGCCGGCGGAAGTGAGACCGTGATCTGCCGCAGCAACTTCAAGCATCAGTACTGGAACATGGCCCAGCAGTTGGCGCACCACACGGTGAACGGCTGCAATGTTCGCGCAGGCGACCTCATGGCCAGCGGCACCATCAGCGGTGAAGCACCGGACAGCTTCGGCAGCATGCTTGAACTGGCCTGGAAAGGCACCAAACCCGTGAAGCTGAACGATGGTACTGAGCGCAGATTCATTGAGGACGGCGATACGGTGATCATGCGCGGCTATGCGGAGAAAGATGGCCTGCGCATCGGATTCGGCGAGGTGCGCAGCACGGTGCTTCCGGCACTGCCTTTCGACGCTGCCTAATTTCGGAGCCATGAGCAGCGCAGGATCAAAGGCAGCCGAAGCGCCGAAGCCTCCCGCTATCGACCTGGTGGCCGAGCGCGCCGAGATACTGCGCCGGTACCGCACGCTCTTGCGCGCGATCAAAGGCGAACGCACCGCTGAGGACACCCGGTTGATCCGCAAGGCCTTCAACATCGCGGTAGAGGCGCACAAGGATCAACGGCGCAAGAGCGGCGAGCCGTACATCTACCACCCCATTGCCGTAGCGCGCATCTGCGCTGAAGAGATCGGGCTGGGTTCCACCAGCGTAGTGGCTGCCTTGCTGCACGACACCGTGGAGGATACCGACCTCACCCTGGATGATGTGAAGGACCTCTTCGGCCCCACGGTATCCACC
>DAORNP010000009.1:0-265 GCA_035441065.1 Flavobacteriales bacterium
CGCGCCGCGACCAGGTGCTCACCGCGCCGGCCGAGGCCATCCTGCGGCATGTGTTCGCGCAGGAGCAAGGCCGGAGCTGAACCTAGTTCGACCTCTTCATTCTCGCTTGCCACTATTCTGTGCATGCTTCTCAGGTAGCCTGCCACGCCCCAAATTGTACATGTCATAGAATTAGGAGCCATCCCCGTGCCTTCGGTTCGGGGTGTCGCCACGAAATTCATTTTCCACCTTTTGCTTCGCCAAAAGGTGGAGCCATCCCTTCGCC
>DAORNP010000009.1:370-1018 GCA_035441065.1 Flavobacteriales bacterium
CACCGCACGCTGAACCTGATATCGTGGAGCTAACCTGAAAGCACAACCACGATCAACAACGCAGTGCATTGGTTGAATGCCCAACAGCTATGCTGCGTTGAAGGCAGACTGACTCAACGCGAACCGGGACACTGCCAACTAAAGGTGGAAATGCTCTTGCACTCTTTCTGAGCAGACCGAGTTACTACCCGCCGAATCCCCGCAGCTACATTCGCCGCTGCGCCAGCACAACCAGCTGCGGCGCGCAACGCATGGCACTACTCACCGGAAAAACCGCCCTCATCACCGGCGGATCGCGCGGCATCGGTCGCGGCATCGTTGAACGCTTCCTCGAAGAAGGCGCCGACGTGGCCTTCACCTATGTGAGCAGCCCCGAGAAAGCCAACGCCACGGCCGAAGAGCTCATGGCGAAGAGCGGCCGCAAGGTGCTGGCCATCCAGAGCGACGCCGCCGACTTCAACAGCGCACAAGCCGCCGTGGACCAGGTGGTGGCCGCCTGGGGCAAGCTCGATGTGCTGGTGAACAACGCGGGCATCACAAAGGACCAATTGCTCATGCGCATGAGCGAGGCCGACTTCGACGCGGTGATCGCCACCAACCTCAAGAGTGTCTTCAACATGACCAAGGCCGTGATGCGCACCATGCTGA
>DAORNP010000009.1:1034-1268 GCA_035441065.1 Flavobacteriales bacterium
CGCAGCGGAAGCATCATCAACATGAGCAGCGTGGTGGGCGTGAAGGGCAACGCCGGACAGGCCAACTACGCCGCCAGCAAGGCCGGCATCATCGGCTTCACCAAGAGCGTGGCCCTGGAGCTGGGCAGCCGCAGCATCCGCAGCAACGCCATCGCCCCCGGCTTCATCGAGACCGAGATGACCGGCGCCCTCGACCCCAAGGTGGTGGAGCAATGGCGCGAGGGCATCCCCCTG
>DAORNP010000009.1:1359-1775 GCA_035441065.1 Flavobacteriales bacterium
GGGGGGATGACGACGTAGGGGGCATGGGGCATTGTATCAGTTTCGGTGTGAATGCGCCAGTCCAATGCGCATCAACCCAAATGCAATCGTGCGTGCAGCAGGGTGGCTGGAATCGTCCTTAGAATACAGACCGTAGAATGGAGGATGGGAATCGGATTACGAGCGGGTGCAATACAGTTCTCAACTGAACACCAGCCAACCGGACACATCTCCAACCATCTTCGCGCCCCGTGCACCTCACCACCGCCCATTCCCTCTGGCTCGCGCCGCTGTGCCTGCTGCTGGGCGTGGCCCTGGCGTGGTGGCTTTACCGCGGGCAGCAGGGCAAGGAGGGCTTCGAGCCGCGCCTGAACCTGTTGCTGGCGGCGCTGCGGGCGCAGGCCGTGGCCATCATCGCCTTCTTCCTGCTGGAGCCC
>DAORNP010000009.1:1916-2164 GCA_035441065.1 Flavobacteriales bacterium
CGTGGTGCGCGCCTTCACCTATGGCGATGCGCTGCGCGAGGGCATCGGCTTCGCGCAAGATGCCGTGGCCACCGACCTGAGCACCGCATTGCGCGAGATGCACGACCGTTTCAGCGGTCCCGACCTCGCCGCCGTGATCCTCGATGGCGATGGCATCGTGAACCGTGGCCGCGACCCGCGCTTCGATGCCGACCGGCTCAACGTGCCCGTATTCACCATCGCCTTGGGCGATACCGTGGTGCGGCCCG
>DAORNP010000009.1:2228-2604 GCA_035441065.1 Flavobacteriales bacterium
GCGCGCAGCGCTGCCAGGTTCTTGAAGGGGCAGCGCACGCGCGTGCAACTGAAGCGCGGCGCCGAAGTGGTGGCGAGCCAGGAACTGGTCATCGGCGCCGATCCCTTCATGCAGGAAGTGGCCTTCAGCGTGAAGGCCGATGCGCCCGGCACGCAGCGCTACACGGTGGAGGCCGTGGCGGTGCAGCCCGAGAGCGGAGCGGCCAATAACAGCATGGATTTCTTCATCGAGGTGCTCGATGCCCGGCAGAAAGTGCTCCTGCTGGCCGCCGCGCCGCACCCCGATCTGGGCGCGCTCCGAACGGCCCTCAGCGGCGTGGTGGGCTATGAGGTGGAGCTGGCCTTCGCCGGCGGTTTCAACGGCACGCCCGGCGGCT
>DAORNP010000009.1:2616-8719 GCA_035441065.1 Flavobacteriales bacterium
GATCGTGCTGCATCAGTTGCCCGGGAACAAGGCCGAAACGAGTGCCTTCATCGAGAGCGCCAAAGCGAAAGGCATCCCCCTGCTGCATGTGCTGGGGCAGAACACGCGCATGGATGCGTACAAC
Source organism: Flavobacteriales bacterium (assembly GCA_035441065.1). Lineage (GTDB taxonomy): Bacteria > Bacteroidota > Bacteroidia > Flavobacteriales_F > PHOS-HE28 > PHOS-HE28. Next base: position 2,741 of record DAORNP010000009.1, read on the forward strand.
GCCTTGCTGGCCGGCGTGCGCGTCACCGACCCGCGGCCGGCGATCACCGATGCGCAAGCGGTGGCGGCGCCCGATTTCGCGCTGTTCATCTTGGAAGCCGACCTGGTGCAGGCGCTGGAGCGATTCCCGCCGCTGCAAGTGCCCTTCGGGCAATACACCTTGGGGCGTTCCGCATCGGCCCTGGCGTGGCAGCGCGTGGGCGTGGTGCGCACGCAAGCGCCGCTGATCGCGGTGGCGCAGCAGGATGGACAGCGCAGCGCCACCATCTGCGGCGAGGGCCTCTGGCGCTGGCGCCTGGCGGATTACCAGATGCACGGCTCGCATGAGCGCTTCGACCGCTTGATCCGGAAGCTGGCGCAGTTCCTCGCGCTCAAGGCCGACAAGAAGCGGTTCCGCGTGGACCATGCGCCCGTGGTAGCGGCCAACGAGCCCGTGCTCTTCACCGCCGAGGTGTACAACGCGGCCTACGAAGCGGTGAACGATGCCGAGGTCGCCATCACACTGAAGGATGAAGAGGGCCGCGACTATCCCTTCGCGTTCACACCTGCGGGCAATGGCTACCGCGCCAGCGCAGGCATGCTGCCCGTGGGGCGCTACAGCTGGAAGGCCGAGGCCCAGCACAAGGGCGAGCGCATGACCGCGCAGGGCGAGCTCTTCGTGAGCGCGGTGACCTTGGAGCAGGTGAGCACCGTTGCCGACCATGCCTTGCTGGCCGACATCGCGGCGCGCACCGGCGGCTTGTTGCTGCGCCCCAACGAGACCAAGCGGATCATGGAGGCCCTGGATGCGGATCAGCGGTCGGCATCGCGCTCGTACACGCAGCCGCGCTTCACCGATCTGATCGAGCTGCGCTGGATCTTCTTCGCCATCCTGCTGCTGCTCGCCGCGGAATGGACCTTGCGGCGCAGGAGCGGAGCCTATTGAGATGGAAGCGGCTCAACCCCGTGAACGATCACGCGCCGTGCGGTGGATGCGGCGCGTCGGGGTGCTGCTCGCGGTGCTGCTGTGCTGCTGGCTCTTGCGCATCCAGTTCCTCAGCGCCCTTGGCGATTGGCTCATCGCGGAGGATGGATTGGAGCATGCCGATGCGATCGTGGTACTGGGCGGTGCGCCCTTGGAACGTGCGCCCGTAGGAGCGCGATTGCTGCGCGAAGGATGGGCCCCGCATTTGATCTTCACGGGCGAGCTCCCCGATGAGAAGCTCGCGCTCTATGGCATCGCGCGCACCGAAGCCTCGGTGGGCCTCGATGCCGCCGGGCTCGACAGCACGGAGCGCAGCCGCGTCCGGTTGCTGGAAATGGGCACCAGCACGCAGGAAGAAGCCATGGCCATCCGGGACTTCGCGCTTGAGAACAGCTTGAGCCGCATCATCGTGGTCACCACCGAGTTCCACACGCGCAGGGCGGGCAAGGTGTTCCGCAAGGCCTTGGAACCGGCGGGCATCACCGTGCTGGTGCGCGCCGCGCCTGGCACCGACTATGACCCCAAGCGCTGGTGGGAGCGCGAGGCGGGCATGATCATGGTGAACAACGAGTGCATGAAGACGCTGTACTACGCGGTGAAGCACTGAGTCCATGCCGCGATAGTGCATCAGGGCTCAAGTAGAGACGCGATACCGGTAGCACACAAGGCATGATGATCGTTGGCGTCCCGCAGCCACGCGATATTGGTAGGACGCAAGGCATGATGATCGTTGGCGTCCCGTAGGGACGCGATACCGGTAGCACGCAATGCATGGTTATAGGTGGCGTCCCGTAGGGACGCGATACCCGTTACACAGAATGATGCGCAATGATCGGTGGCGTCCGATACAGACGCGATACCTGTTACACAGAATGACGCGCAATGATTGGTGGCGTCCCGTAGGGACGCGATATCGGTAGTTGGGGATCGCTGCCAAAGCGCATCTTCGTTCCTGCACCCACATTACCAACCATGGCCAATACCTACACCCAGATCCACATCCAGACCGTGTTTGCCGTGCAGGACAGAGCAAACCTGATCGCAACGGCATGGAAAGATGAGCTTTACCGGTACATCACAGGCATCATCCAGAATCACGGTCACAAGCTCTTGCAGATCAATGGCATGCCCGATCACCTTCATATCCTGTTCGGCATGCGGCCTACGCAAGCGTTATCTGTCTTGATGCAGCAGGTAAAGCAGGATTCTTCCGCTTGGATCAACCAGAAGGGCTTCGTGCGCGGGAGGTTCTCTTGGCAGGAAGGCTACGGTGCGTTCTCGTATTCCAAGCGGGATGTTCCTGATGTGATCGAGTACATCAAGAACCAAGAAGAGCATCACCGCGAACGGACCTTCTACGAAGAGTACGTGAGGTTCTTGAGGGAGTTCGAGGTCGAACATGATGAACGGTACATCTTCAAGCCGGTCTGATCACGCATGATGTTCTTGTCTGCACGTGGTCTCTGTTGCATTCTGTGAGCAACGCATATATCGTCCCTGCGGGACGGGATGCGACGCACGGTGTTTGGAATGCGAATGCTACCCATATGCCGTCCCTACGGGACGGATTGTGTGGCATGGCATGCAGAGACGTGAATGCTACCCATATGCCGTCCCTACGGGACGGATGGTGTGGCGCGGCGTGCGGAGACGTGAATGCTACTACCCGTATATCGTCCCTACGGGACGGGATGCGACGTACGGTGTTTGGAACGCGAATGCTACCCATATGCCGTCCCTACGGGACGGGATGCATCGCACGGCATTTGGAAACGTCAGTGATAAAGATGAATCGTCCCTGCGGGTGGGAACGTGCCGAACGTCAATTGGACCTGCGGCGCTACTGCACCACCAGGCGTTTCACGCTGTGGCCCTCAGGCATCTCGGTGATCACGAGGTAGCTGCCTGCCGCGAAGCCGCCGGTATCGAAGGCGTGCTGCGTTGATGCGGGTTGCACATCGAGCATCACGCGGCCGGTGGCATCGTGCACGCGCAGGCGGTTCATGGCCATGGTGGAGCGCACGATCACCTGGTCGCGTGCGGGGTTGGGGAATACGCTGGCATCGGGCCGCGCGGCGAGTTCATCAACGCCCACCACTTCCACGCAAAAAGTCTGTACATCCTGCTCGCCGTACTGGCCATCGCTCTCCACCAGCACCGTTGAATCGGCATTCATGATCACGTAGCTGCCTTCGCCCTCCTCGCAGCAGATACCATCGCCGAAGGCATCGTCGATGGTGAACACGTAGCAATCGTTGGTGAGGCAGAACGAGGCGGTGATCACTTCCCCGGCCTGCAGATCGGCGTAGGGGCCGCCGGTGTAGAGCACAGCGCCGAGCTGCGTGGCCAGTTGCCAGGTGATGTCGCTGCCCCAATTGTCGAGCGTGAGCTGCAGTTCCACGGTGCCGCCGGGATTGCTCACGTTGAATGAATAGAACCACGTGTCGTTCTCGGGCACTTGATCGGCGTTGGCGTTGGGCCAGGCCACGGTGACATAGAGGGTATTGGATCCGGAGCTGGCCACCAGCGGGGGCAGGGCCAGGTGGAAGTTCTGCAGCACCTGCAGCGAGCCGGTCCAGTTGTAGGTGTTGGGCGTGCCGCCCACGAAGCCATAGGTGATCTCGCAGCTGGTCATCACCACCAGGCCGTTGTTCTTCAGCGTGACGATGGGACTGATGATGCTGTCGCCGCAGATGAGCGCTGGGATGTTGACGATGCTGGTGATGGCGGCATCGTACACGGTGGGCACCACATTCTCGCCCAGGCCGTTGAGCGTATCGCCGCAACCACCGAGGAAGGCTTCGAGCAAGGGCCAGCTCACATCCAGGCGGCCGTAGTAGTCGTCAACGCTGTTGCTGCAATCGGCAGCGCCGCCGTAGAGCTGCCCCACCACGCGCTTGTTCTGGTCGAAGAGCGCGCTGCCGCTGCTGCCCGGCTCGGTGGTGCCGGCGTCCCACACGGTCACGTGCCAGCAATCGGCGGCGCCGGTGCCCAGGTCCACGTTGTCCTGCAGGATGGGGCTATTGCTCAGGCTGATCTTCTTGATGTCACCGCTGGGGTGATGGATGCCGCAGACGCTGGTGGGGGTGGCGCCGCTCTTGTCCCAGCCGGCATAGAACACGTTGTAGTCGGCGGGTGGGATGTCGTTGAGCTCGAGGAAGGCCATGTCGGTGTTGGTGCTGCTCGCCAGGAGCACGCAGCCGCTCACGGTCTGCAGGGTGGGCCAATCGGCGGTGGGGTCGCAATCGGGGCTGTCCCAATTGAAGCGGAACACCCATTCCTCCACATCGGGGCTGAGGCAGTGCGAGGCGGTGAGGAAGTAGGGGATGCTGTCCTCCGCGCAATTGTTCAGCATGGTACCCGTGCAGAAGCCGTTGCCGCCGGTGGTGATGATGGCCACGCTGCGGATCTGGTCGCGCCAATCGTCGCCTTCGGGGCAGATCACGTTGATGTTGCAATCACCGCTATCGCCCAGGCCACGCGAGAAGCCGAGCGGGTCGCGGTAGGCGTGCGTCACGCGATCAATCTCCAAACGGCCTTGGCCAGCAGCGCTCGCGGGCTCGTGGTATTCGATGGTGATGCGCTCGCCCGGCAGCTGGCCCACGCCCAAGCTGTTGCGGGTGCTGGCATTGGCACGGGTGAAGGCGCCGAGGTGCTCGCCTTGGTCGTTGTACACGAACACGCGCGTGCGCTCCGGAAGCTCGTACCGCGAGAAGCGGAAGTTGATGGCATAGGCACCGGGGCACTCGATGGCCAAGCGCCAAACGCGATCGCCGTTGCGCAAGATGCTCCAGGTGCCGTGCGTTTCGTTGCTGAAGGCCACATCGTGGTTGAAGCCGAAGCGCCACGGACCGACAACGCCATCGGAGTACCGCGCCTCATCCTCGGCGATGAGCGCTGCGGCATCAACAGGTGGCAGCGTGACCTGCGCAGGCGTTGGCAGCGATGGCCCTTTGGGCATGAGGCCGATGGGCATGCCGCCCTGCGAGATCTGCCCCAAGACCGGCGCGATGACAAGGAGGGTGAGCAGGAAGGCGAGGGATCGTAGCGTTGTTGCCATGCGCACTGTTTTGGCCGCGTGAAGATAGACGTGGCCTGAAGCACGAAGGACCGCCGGGCTGCCCAACGGTCCTTCGCTCGTTCAGGGAATGCGTTAGCGGGCGATCACCAGGCGCTGCACCAGATGCGTGCCTTCCGAAGTGGCCTCTACGAAGTAGAGTCCTTCGGGCTGGGCTGCCAGGTCGAAGGTGATGCGCTCCATGCCTTGGGCGATGGTGCGGCGCGCCACCTGCTTGCCCACGGCGTCGAACACAGTGAGGCTTCCGCCTTGGCGCATGGCGGCGGGAAGGCCCACGGTCACCTGGCCATTGGTGGGATTGGGGGCGATGGTGAGGGCGGCCTCATTCTCCAGGTCGTTCACGGAGGTGATCAGCGGGTATCCCTGCAGGGTGTTCCCGCAATCTCCCAGCCAGGTCTGGAGGAACGGGTAGCTGGTGCTGAAGCGGCCGAAGTAGTCGTTGATGTTGTTGCTGCACGAGGCGGTTCCGCCGTAGAGCTGGCCGATGAGCAGGCCGTTCTGATTCCACAGGCCGCTGCCGCTGCTGCCGGGCTCGGTGGTGCCATCCTCCCAATTGGCGATGCGCCAGCAGGCCGCGCCGCCCCAGCTCACCGAAGTGGCGGGGTTGGTATCGAAGCTGATCTTCTTGATGTCGCCATCGGGGTGGTGTATGCAGGTGCTGGCGGTGGGAGCGGTGCCGCTCTTGTCCCAGCCGGTGTAGAACACATTGTAGCTGGCCGGCGGGGTGCTGTTGAGCTGGAGCAGGGCCACATCGCTCGCCGCATTGTTGGCGCGCAATTGCGAGCCGGACACCGTTTGGTTGGTGGGGGCATTGGTCGTGGGCGTGCACACCGGGCTGTTCCAGTTGAAGCGGAAGACCCAGCTGTTGTTGCCGCCGAGGCAGTGGTTCGCCGTGAGGAAGTAGGGCGTCCCATTGTTCTGGCAATTATTGATGAGCT
>DAORNP010000009.1:8906-17043 GCA_035441065.1 Flavobacteriales bacterium
CGGCGAATGGTTCGATGTACTCGATGGTGATGCGGTCGCCCTGCAACTGCGTCACACCGAGTTCCTGATGACCTGGATTGCTTTCCGCCGTGAAGGCGCCAAGCACTTCGTCCATGTCGTTGTAAACGAACACCTGTGCGCCTTCGGGCACCACGTAATCGTTGAACTCGAAGTTGATGCTGAAGGCCCCAGGGCATTCGATGGCCACGCGCCATACGGCATCGCCATTGGGCAGGGTGGTCCAGGTGCCGCTGTTGGCGGTGCTGATGTCGGTGGCGTGGTTGAAGCCGAAGCGATAGGGGCCTTTGATACCCTCGGCGATGCGCTGTTCGTCTTCGGCCATCAATGCGGCGGCATCCACCTCGGGCATCATGAAGAGCTGGGGCTGGGGCAGATGGGCTTGGCCGAGGCCAAGGGGTTGTCCGCCAAAGGACACCTGCGCGTTAGCATGCGCAAGACCGAGGCTGGCGATGAGGAAACTGGCGTAGCGAATGTTCATTGTTCTGGTTCGAGGGGTTGAGACGCGAATTAAGTGACACGAACGGTTCGCGCGGAGGCCAACGGTTCCACTTCGACGAATGATCCCGGCACACTTCCGGTCAAGCTCGGAATCGCGAGCAGCGCTACACGTTCGGCCTCGCGGCCATCGATGAATGCACCTTGGCGGCGACCTTTCCCAACAGCACGGCCAGATCCTCGGTGCGCTGACCCTTGGTCATGCACACGATCAGGTAAGGCCGACCGGCCGGATACACGATGGCGGCTTCGTGGAGCTGCTTGCTATTCCCGTTGCCTGTTTCCCCGAATTTGCTCGCCACCGCGATGCCCTTGGGGATGGCTTTCCGGAAGCCATCCTGGAACTCCGATCGCGTGAGGAGCTCCAAGGCCGCCTCGGAGTTGCGCGGACTGAGCAAGGAGCCATTGTACAGGGCCTTGAAGAACCGCGCATACTCGAACGACGAGATCGGGTAGCTGTTCCTGTCCTCGATGTCGGGCAGCCCCAGGTTCATCAGGAGCTTCCGGAAGGCCTCCGTGCCGGCATGCTTGAGCAGGATGGCTTCAGCGCGATTGCTCGATTTCACGATGGAGAAGTCCAACAGCTCCGAGAAGCTGTAGTTGCCGCCGGGCAAGGGCTCAGCAGCTGGTGGATAGGACTGCACCGGATAGTCGATCTGGAAGTCGAGTGTATAGCGGCGCGAGGCCCAGGCCGGGTCCGATTCGGCGAGCATGAGCACCGTGAGCAAGGTGGGCACCTTCATCAGGCTGCCCGGCTCGAAGCGCTCGTGCGGGTTGATGGCGAACCATTCGGATCGCGCGAGATCGCACGCATACACGGAGGCGCTGCTGAGGCTGCCGCTGCGCTGGGCGCTATCCAGCACCGCTTGCACCTCGGCCTTCACAGAGGCGAAGCGCGGCGCTTCGCAATCCGGCTCGGCCGAAAGGACCGGGTTGGTGAACACGTAGCCGCCCACATGCTTCACGCTGTAATCGCAGAAGGGTCCGCGCGGTGCCGCGCTCGCCATCGGCTTCGCGGCCTTCGTCTTCTCACGGGACCGATGTCCCATGAAGAGCAAAGCTCCCCCCACCCCAACAAGCCATGCCAGAGCCACTGCGTACAGCGGCACGCTCTTCCTCAGCACCATCTCCCCAGTAAGTTTGGTTCCGTGGGCAATGTATCGGGGTGCTCTCTCTGCACGCACCCGTGTCGACCAGCAAGATGAATTCACCGGTGGAATGCGCGCAGGGGCACCACCGGCTACGTGCGTGATCGCTCTTCGATGAGCTTGCGCGTGGCGAAGAGCTCGTCGCGCAACTGCGCCGCAGCGATGAAGTCGAGCTCCTTCGCGGCTTTGCGCATCTGCGCTTCGAGCAGCTCGGCGTTCTTCTCCAGTTGCTCCACGCTCATGTAGCGCATCACGGGATCGGCGGCGAGGCTGAGTTCCGGCTCCGGCTCCAGGTAGGCCTTCGGTGTGGGGCCTTGTATCTCGAGCACCGAGGTCTGCTTCAGCACATCGGCGCGGTCGCGCTTGATCTGCGTGGGCGTGATGCCGTGCTCCTCGTTGTAGGCCATCTGCTTGGCACGGCGCCGGTCGGTCTCATCGATCGTGCGCTGCATGCTGTCGGTCACCTTGTCGGCGTAAAAGATCACCAGGCCGTTCACGTTCCGCGCGGCGCGGCCAGCGGTCTGCGTGAGCGATCGGTTGCTGCGCAGGAAGCCTTCCTTGTCGGCATCGAGGATGGCCACGAGCGATACTTCCGGCAGGTCCAATCCTTCGCGCAGCAGGTTCACGCCCACGAGCACATCGATCATGCCGAGGCGCAGCTGGCGCAGGATCTCGATCCGCTCCAGGGTCTCCACATCGCTGTGGATGTATTTGCACTTCACGCCGTTGCGCTTGAGGAACTCATCGAGCTCCTCGGCCATGCGCTTGGTGAGGGTGGTCACCAGCACGCGCTCATCGCGCTTGCTGCGGTGACGGATCTCGTCGAGCAGGTCGTCGATCTGGTTGTGGCTGGGGCGCACCTGGATCGGCGGATCGAGGAGGCCGGTGGGTCGCACCACTTGCTCCACCACCACGCCTTCGCTCTGCATCAATTCGTAGTCGGCTGGTGTTGCGCTCACATAGATCACCTGGCCCATCATGCCCTCGAACTCCTCGAACTTCAAGGGCCTGTTGTCCATGGCGCTGGGCAGGCGGAAGCCGTACTCGACCAGGTTGCGCTTGCGGCTGCGGTCGCCGCCGTACATCGCGGTCACCTGGCTCACGGTCACGTGGCTCTCGTCGATCACCATCAGGAAATCGTCCGGGAAGTAGTCGATGAGGCAGAAGGGGCGCTGGCCTGTATCGCGGCGGTCGAAGTAGCGGCTGTAGTTCTCGATGCCGCTGCAATAGCCCAGCTCGCGCATCATCTCCAGGTCGTGGCTCACGCGCTCCTCGAGCCGTTTCGCCTCCAGGTGCTTGCCGATCTCCTGGAAGAAGGCCACCTGCTTCACCATATCGGCCTGTATGCTGCTGATGGCGGCATTCAAGGTCTCGCGGCTCGTCACGAAGATGTTGGCGGGGTAGATCGTCACCTGCTCCACCGTCTCCATCGTCTTGGTGGTGCCGATGTCGAAGCGCTCGATGCGCTCCAGCTCATCGCCCCAGAAGTGGATGCGGATGCCTTCATCGGCGTAGGCCAGGAAGACCTCGACCACATCGCCCTTCACGCGGAAGTTGCCCCGGGCCGGATCGATGTCCTTGCGGCTGTAGAGCGCGCTCACGAAGCGGTGCAGCAGCGCATTGCGGCTCACCTTCATGCCGCGGTGCAGCTCCACCACGCTGTGCTTGAATTCGGCGGGATTGCCGATGCCGTAGATGCAGCTCACGCTGGCCACCACGATCACGTTGCGCCGTCCGCTCAGCAGGGCGCTGCTGGCGCTCAGCCGCAGCTTCTCGATCTCATCGTTCACCGAGAGGTCCTTCTCGATGTAGGTGTTGGTGGTGGGCAGGTAGGCCTCCGGCTGGTAGTAGTCGTAGTAGCTCACGAAGTACTCCACCCGGTCGTTGGGGAAGAAGTGCTTGAACTCGCCGTAGAGCTGTGCCGCCAGCGTCTTGTTATGGCTCAGGATCAGCGTGGGCCGGTCGACCTGCGCGATCACATTGGCCACGGTGAAGGTCTTGCCCGACCCGGTCACGCCCAGCAGCGTTTGGGCACGCACACCATCGCGCAGGCCTTCCACCAATTGGCGGATGGCCTCGGGCTGATCGCCAGTGGGCGTGAATTCGGAGATGAGTTGGAAGGGCATGAAAGGGCCGCGAAGGTACCGGCACGGATGCCGGGTGTGCGCCATCTTCGCGGCCATGCGATTCAGACCGGACCGAATCACCATCGCCATCGTTGTTGGCACCCTCATGATCACTGCGGGCTGCGGCCGATCGCGCCCAGGATCAGCGCCCGCCGCTGATCCCAGCAAGCCCAAGGACGAATTCGCGGGGGCCATCGCCCTGCGTGCGAGCAACGGCCGCTATGTCTGCGCCGATCAGGCCGAGGGCATCCCGCGTGCAGGCGCGCTCATCGCCAACCGTGAAAGCATCGGCGATTGGGAGCGCTTCGAGCTGATCAAGCAGGACAGCTCGCACTACGCGCTTCGCTCCAGCACGGGCAGGTACGTGAGCGCCGAGCGCGAAGGCGCCTTCCAAGCAGTAGCCGACCGCGAATGGGTGGGGGATTGGGAGTTGCTCGAGATCGTCCGATTGGATTCGGGCCGGTTCGCATTCCGCACCACCGAAGGCCGCTACCTCGGCGCAGATCTATCCGAAGGCGCCGCATGCCCGCTGTGCATTCTCTCCGATCGCACCGAGGCCGGGGCCTGGGAGACCTTCGAGCTGGAGCATCTGGAAACTCAGCCCTGATCCACAACGCACCCATGTACGCGCTGCTCCGCCCTCTGCTCTTCCTGCTGCCGCCGGAGCGCGCGCATCACCTCACGTTCAACTTGCTGGAACTGGCCTCGCGCGTTCCCGGGCTCTTGGCGCTCGTGGGTGGCGCAGCGCCACCGAAGCAGGCATCGGTTGAGGTCATGGGCCTGCGCTTCCCTTCGCCAGTGGGACTGGCCGCCGGCATGGACAAGGACGCCAGGCATGTGGATGCCCTCGCGCGCATCGGCTTCGGTTTCATCGAGGTGGGCACGCTCACGCCCAAGCCGCAGCCGGGCAATCCGCAGCCGCGCTTGTTCAGGTTGAAAGCGGATCACGCGCTCATCAACCGCATGGGCTTCAACAATGGGGGAGTGGCGGCGGCGGTTGAACGTCTTCGCCATCGTACACCCGGCATCATCGTTGGCGGCAACATCGGCAAGAACAAGGACACGCCGAACGAACGCGCCATCGATGACTACATCGCCTGCTTCGATGCCCTGCATCCGGTGGTGGACTACTTCGTGGTGAACGTGAGCAGCCCCAACACGCCCGGCTTGCGCGCCTTGCAGGAGAAAGGCCCGCTGCTGGAGATCCTGTTCGCGTTGAAACAGCGAGCATCACGGGATTCCGAGAAGCCGATCCTCCTCAAGATCGCACCCGACCTCACCCATGAGCAGCTCGACGACATCGTGGCCGTGGTGAAGGAGAGCGGCATCGCCGGCGTGATCGCGACGAACACCACCATTGCACGTGAAGGGCTGAAGACACCGAACGCTGAATTGGAAGCCATCGGTGCAGGCGGCTTGAGCGGCGCCCCGGTGCGTTCGCGCAGCACGGAGGTGATCAACTACCTGCGGCAACGCTTGCCAAGACCGGTGGTCATCATCGGCGTGGGAGGCATCGACTCGTGGGAAGCGGCGAAGGAGAAATTGGAGGCGGGTGCTGATCTGGTGCAGGTGTACACAGGCCTCGTGTATGAGGGGCCGTCGCTGGTGAAGCGGATCAATCAATCTTTCGCGGCATGGAACAGGTGAAGCTCATCGAATGCCCGCGCGATGCCATGCAAGGAATCGCCCAGTTCATCCCTACCGAGCTGAAGGTGAGCTACTTGAACGAGCTTCTCAAAGTCGGCTTCGACACGATCGACATCGGCAGCTTCGTGAGCCCGAAGGCGATACCGCAACTGGCCGATACAGCAGAGGTGCTCACCCGCATCGACACGAGCGGGTCGAAGAGCAAGTTGCTCGTGATCGTGGCCAACGAGCGCGGCGCGGAAGAGGCGGTGAAGCAAGCGAGCGTCACCTATCTCGGCTATCCGTTCAGCATCAGCGAGACCTTCCAGCAGCGCAACACCAACACGAGCATCGAGGGTTCCTGGAACCGCATCGCGCGCATCGCCGACATCACGCGCACCGCCGGGAAGGAGCTTGTGGTGTACATCAGCATGGCCTTCGGCAATCCTTACGGCGATCCATGGAGCGCGGAGGTGGCGCTGCACTGGGTGGATCGGCTCACGCGTGAATTGGGCGTGCGCATCATCGCGCTCAGCGATACGGTGGGCGTGGCACGACCCGAGGACATCGCATCCATGTTCTCAGCGCTCATCCCGGCATTGCCGCATGTCGAGTTCGGTGCGCACCTGCACTGCACCCCCGACAACTGGAAAGCGAAGACCGATGCCGCATGGAACGCCGGTTGCCGCCGCTTCGATGGTGCCATCAAGGGCTATGGCGGCTGCCCCATGGCCGAGGATGAGCTGGTGGGGAACCTGCAGATGGAACTCTTCGCGCGCAGCCTTGATGAGCGCGGTGTGAGCACTGGGCTCGACCTTGAACAGCTGGATCGATGCGTGGCGGAGGCGGCGCGGGTGTTTCCCTGACAAGGAACAGAAGAACCGCAGAACAGCGAACAGCAGAAGGAGGCTCACCTGCGTGGCCTCGAAGCCCCGAGATCTGCGCTGCCGGGAAGTCCTATTTCTCCTTGCCCTCGGCGGTGTTCACGCTGGCTTGGAAGATTGCCACAAGCTCAGAGCATTCCTGTCGGCACCTCTCCAGGCCATTCGCATCCTTGTGGAGCTTCGCTTTCTGAATAATCCGCAGGCATGCGTGGCTCTCCCGCAGTTCTTTCAGTCCCACCTTCATCTTGTGGATGAAATCGCGTCGCGATTCAGCGGCTTGTGCCTCTCCATAGTGCAACGCCGGTGAAATACCAGATCGCAAGAGTTGGTCCGCCAAGAGCTTTCCCGCTGGGGAGTTTGGTAACTCGTCGGTTACTTGAATGACGAGCACTGCAAAGTCGATGAGGCGCTCTTGAAGGTCGAAGCTGGCTTTAACGTTCATGGCTTGTTTCTTCTGCGAAGCAACAAAGACCTTTTCCGGCAATAGTGCTATTCCGTTCAAGGGTGAGGCGAGCTCTACTGGGGATTTCTTCGGTTCAGCCTTCGCTGTTCCGCGGTTCTTCGGTTCGTTAAGCCCTCACCAGCTCCAGCACCGTGATCTCCGGCGGCATGCCCACGCGCCCGGGGAATCCGATGAAGCCGAATCCGCGGTTCACATAAAGCTGCTGACCGCGATCATCGGCATATAGCCCCGCCCAATGCTTGTACACCCATTGCGCTGGGCTGTAATGGTTGCCGCCGAGCTTCACACCGAGCTGTGCGCCATGCGTGTGGCCGCTCAGCATGAGGTCGATGCCTGTGCCCAGAACCTGATGCTCCCAATGCGTGGGGTCATGGCTGAGCAGGATGCGATAGGGCAGGGCCTCGGTCCCGCTGATCGTCTTCGACAGGTCGCCGTACTGCTGGAAGCGATGCCCCCAGTTCTGTACGCCCAAGAGTCCTAGCTGCGCGCCACTGCGCTCGATCAGCGCATGCTCATCGAGCAGCAAGCGGAAGCCCATCTGGGCGTGGATCCGCTTGAGCTTCACCAGGTTCGCGGCCTTCAGCGCCGGGCTGTCCCACTTGGGGTAATCGCTGTAGTCGTGGTTGCCCAGGATCGAGAACTTGCCCAGCGGTGCGTGCAACCGCGCGAGTTCTTCGATGAAGGGCTCCGCCTCTTCCGCGAAGTCGTTCACAAGATCACCGGTGAAGACGATCACGTCCGGCTTCTCGGCCATGATCAGGTCCACGCCGTGGCGCACGATGCTCAGGTCTCCGCCGTAGCTGCCCAGGTGCATGTCGCTGATCTGCACGATGCGCAGGCCGTTGAAGGCCTCGGGCAGCTTGTCGCTGCGCACCGGTACGCGCGCCAGGTTGAAGTTGCGCCGCCCCTTCGTCACGCCGTAGAGCACGCCGGCGAAGGGCACCACCGAAATGATCAGGCCCAATTGGCTCAGGAAGCGCGCGCGGTCGATGCCCTCGCCGCTGTCATCCAATGGCGCCGGCGTGAGCTTGTCCCAGCCCCAGCGCACCAGGTGCAGCAGGTCATCGAGGCCATGGAAGACCACCATCACCAGTTTGGGCAGGAAGAAGAGCAGGAAGAGCGCCACCATGCTGAAGGCGAAGCTGTGGTCGCGGCGCGCCTCGGGGTCGCGGAAGTTGAAGCCCACGTACAGCACCATGCCCAGCAATCCGATGCTGATCACCCAATAGAGGAAACGGACGATGCGCCGCAGCACGATGCTGTGCTGGGCGAGCGCGGTATTCACACCTTTGTAGGCATACAGGTCAATGGCGATGAGCACCAACAGGAAGATGAAGAAGTTGCGGAGCGCAGCAGGCGACATGGGGGCGAAGG
>DAORNP010000009.1:17167-32785 GCA_035441065.1 Flavobacteriales bacterium
GGTAGCTCTTTCCTAGATTGATAATCAACGAAGGCGTATTCAGTATCGGTGTGGAGCTCTGTGGCTAGTTCCGTGAAGACTGGAGAGTCGAGCAAGTAACCCGATTCAGGATGAGTCATGTAATGGACATCGATGAACGAGGCCATGATGTGAGCGTTGTGCAGACCCGAATCAGCGCAGTACTGGATTCGGTCGCGATGGACTGAAATGGCATCGCGATAGTTGAGTCGGATGTCACCCACATGACCATCTTTCCCCACGGAGTAAATCATGACCAGAGCTGTTGCCAAAGATGAGGCAGGCACAACCCAGGAACGGCTGCCGAGACCAGTGGACTTCAATGCCGCCAATGTCCCAACCACCAGGAATGGATGGATGGGAAGCAAATATCGCGGTGTGTAGAAGTTCAGCGCGCTGAAAGCCCAAAGTCCGACGCAGCATAATCCGATCAACAGGATGGGGGCAGCAATGTTTGGTGCTTGATTGAGGGCAAGTCTTGTCAAGAGCCAGATGCCTGCTGCAACTGCTATGGCCACTGCAATGAGTTGCAGGCTTGCAGGCACGGGCCAGCGCCCCCAGAGGATCTTTATCGAGGCGGTGAAGCAGAATGCTGTCAGGAGAGCCATTGCCGGGCGCTTTCTCAGCATAAGGAATGGAGCGGCGATGGTGCCGGTCAGCGTTATCCATTGCAAGCCCTCTGTTTCGAAGGCCATCACGAATGTTTCACGGGCTTTGTATGCGATGTCCTCCTTCGACCATGTGATCATGCCCACATGCTCCGGGAAAAGGAACCAGCCCAGCGACCAGCGCTGCAAGATGAAATAGGAGGACGCCAGGATCACGGGTGCGATAAGGAGGAGGAGCCACTGGCGCCACGCCTTGTGGTCGGCCCATGAGCGTTCGTCTCGAAAGCTCCATGCATGGGTGATGAGCAGCGCAATGAAGACCACGATAGCGGTTTCTTTCGTCCATAGAGCTGCCGTGAGCGAAACCATGAAAATCCATGGCTTCCGCCGCAGGTATGCGGTGATGGAAAGGACGAGCAGCCAGGAGAATCTCTGGTAGCAATAGACTGCTTTGTGCCAGCACCGACTCAGAAAGGCACACGAGCAAGGCAGCGAAGAACCCCGTGATTTCGTCGTTCAGCAAGGCACTTAGCCGGTATGTCGCACCGATCAAGAGAATGGCCAAGAGAAGCGGCAGGGCATGCATCGCAGCGAATGAAGGGCCGAACAGGCTCATCCAAACGGCGCCTAAAGCATGGAAGAATAGGGGATGGCCGCGCGATAGCTCAGGGGGGATTGCCCAGGGCATCAGGCTTATACCCTCGTCGTGCATCGCCGTCACCGCTGGAGCATACACCCAGGCTTCATCCCAGTAGTAGGGCAGGTCCAGATGACTCGATTTGAATGTGGCGAACACGCAGAGTAAAATGAACAGCCCTGCTCTCGGAATCCATATTGTCCGAGGTGCGGGTTGAATGCCTTCAGCAAGTGATGGCACCGAGGCCTCCTGCATGGGGCGAAAGTAGAAGACTGTTTGCTGTAGCTGTCCCGCTCGGCACTGCACTGTAGTTTTGCGTTGCACTATGAACAACACAGCTCCTAAAGTATTTGGCCTGGTCCTACTCGCAGTGATGCTCTCGCATTATGCAAGCGCGCAGACAACGTGGCGACGGTCCTTTGGTGGCAGTGGTTCGGACAACGGCTCTAACATTATTTCCTGCGCTTCCGGCGGCTTCTTGGTCGTAGGTTGGACAAGCAGTTTCGGTAACGGGTCGAGTGACCTGTATCTGCTGAGGTTGAATGAGGATGGAGGCATCCTTTGGTCTCGCTTCCTTGGTGGTCCTGATGTGGACCAAGCTGTCGCCTGCGCAGAGGTGGATGGTGGCTTTATCCTGGCATGCACGGTTGGCGATGGCGACAATGGGAGCTATGACATGCGCGTGGTTCGTACTGATGCGGCTGGTAATCAGCAATGGTCCGCTGATTTCGGTGGTCCAGATTGGGATATCTGTCGAGGCGTCGAAGTATTGGATGATGGCCTTTTGCTCTTTGGAGTCACCTACAATGATGCTGCTCCTCAGGGCGCAGGGATTGCATTCCGGATGTCCATGGATGGCGTGGTGTTTTGGAGCTATCTCTACGAGGCGCCAGTTTATTCTGAGTTCAGCGGTGCTGCTAGATCGAATGACGGCTTGGCGTTGGTTGGTCATCTGCACAATGATGAAGGCGACGATGATGGCTTGCTTGTACTGCTTGATGCCGCAGGTCAGCCACAATGGGACAGGGTGTGGTCTGGTGAAGAAGACGTAGGATTCAGCGGCATCGCCACTGGTGATGA
This sequence comes from Flavobacteriales bacterium, assembly GCA_035441065.1. Classification (GTDB taxonomy): domain Bacteria; phylum Bacteroidota; class Bacteroidia; order Flavobacteriales_F; family PHOS-HE28; genus PHOS-HE28. The sequence continues at coordinate 19,511 of DAORNP010000009.1, forward strand.
GATTCCCTTTGTCATATGCGGGCGTTCGCGCATTGGCTCCCAACCACAGAAGATCATGCTTTGCGGCTATGATGTCGATGGTGGGTTCTTGTGGGATCAATACATCGGTAATGAAGGCGATGCGGCCGCGACGGCGATTAAACGGGCCCACGAAAGCGGCTTCGTCGTCACAGGGTATGTCACCATCAGCTCTGGTGTGGATATGTTGCTAACCCGGGTGAATGAGTTCGGCTGGTTCATCACTGGCTCGAATTACGGTGACGGGAATAGGGCGACAGGCTGCGGTTTGGATACTGTACCTGGCGGTGGCTATGTCGTCGCAGGCTGGATTGAAGGTTCTGGCCCAGGGCCAAGAGCGGTTTTCGTCGTCAAGACCAATGATGATTGCTTCACAGCAACAAACACTGTGACAGGTACTTTCGATGAGGTTGGGGTAGAGGACGCTATTGTGTTGAGCGAACAAATCGTTCAACCCAACCCGGTGCTGAGCGGAGAGCTTGTCATGGTCACTGCCGTACCTTTTTCTCGGGAATGGTGCCTTTTCGCAAGTGATGGCTCTCTAGTTCAACAGCGCCGTCTCTTGCCAGGAGAATCGCGTCTTTCTGTGCCAGTAGTCCAACCCGGGTTGTATCATCTCGTCTTCACTTACGGCGATGGTCGTCGGGTAGGTACTCGCCTGGTAATTGAGTGACCCCCCCATGCCCCCCCTCCCTCTCCTCCACGCCACCTTCGGCTTCGTCGCGCTCATCGTGGCGCCATTGGCCATGGTGTCGCGCAAGGGCGGCGACTGGCACCGGCGCTGGGGCAAGGCTTATTTCTGGAGCATGGCGGCCGTTGCGGTAACGGCTGTTGCGTTGGGCGTGGTCCGGGACAACTGGCTCATGGCCATGGTGGCGGTGTTCGCTTTTCATATGGTCGCCAGCGGCTACCGGGCGCTCTACCTCAAGAAGCTGCATGAGGGCCAGCGCCCGCAGCTCATGGACCGCATCCTCATGATCGCGGCCGGCATCGTCAACGGCGGCATCTTTCTCTGGGGCGCGGTCAACCTCGCGCTCGGCCACCGCACCAGCGGCCCCATCATATTCACGGCATTCGGCATCATCGGCCTGCTCTTCGTATGGCGCGACTTCCAGCGCTTCTACAGCCAGAACAACGATAAGCGCGCATGGCTCTATGCGCACATCACCGGTTTCCTCGGCGGCTACATCGCCACCGTCTCGGCTTTCAGCGCGGTGAATCTGGAGGTGATCCAGCCACGCTGGCTGCAATGGCTCTGGCCCACGCTTATCGGGGTGCCGCTCATCACCTTCTGGGTGCGGCACTATCAGGCGCGCTTCGCTGCGGGGCGCAAGAGCCGCGACCTCTTCGACATCCGCATCAAGGCACGGCGTTAGACCGGATACCTTGGCCGCCGTGAGCGGATCCACCATCCTCGTGCTCTATACCGAGCTGGCGCCTTACGTGCTGGCGGGACTGAATGCACTGGTGGAGCGCACCGGCGCCAGCATCCATCTGGTGCGCTGGCCCGTGAACAAGGAAGCGCCCTTCGCGCTCGCGTTCCATTCCCGGATCACCGTGCATGAACGGGCCTCGCTCACCGCTGATGGCTTGGTGGACCTGGTCACGCGCGTGCGTCCGAGCCTCACCATCACCAGCGGCTGGGTTGATAAGGCTTACCTGCGTGCCGCTACCGAAGCCAAGCGCTTGGGCGGTGCTTCCGTGATCGCCCTTGACACCGCATGGCGCGGCCACTGGAAGCAATGGGCCAATGCCATCGTTTCGCGCCATCGGCTGCATCGCGCGTTCACGCATGCCTGGGTCACAGGTGCGCAGCAAGCAGCGTATGCGCGCAGGCTGGGCTTCGATGAGCAAGGCATCCGCACCGGATTCTACACCGCAGACACCGCGCTCTTTCTGCCCTTGGGCGAGCGCCTGCTCGCATCGCGATCCGAAGCATGGCCGCATCGCCTGCTTTGTGTCGCGCGCTACATCCCCACCAAGGGCCAGCAGTTGCTGTGCGATGCTTTCGCGGAGCTGTACGATGCCGGTGATGCAGGCGATTGGGAGCTCTGGCTGGCGGGCACCGGCGAATTGCATGAACAGGTGATGGCTTCGCGCTCTGGACGGCATCCGCGCATTTCACACCTCGGATTCAAGCAGCCGCTGGAGATGGAGGCCATCGTGGCAAAATGCGGCGCCTTCGTGCTGCCCAGCACCTACGAGCCGTGGGGCGTGGTGGTGCATGAGCATGCCTGCTCCGCGTTGCCGCTGGTGCTGAGCTCGGCCGTGGGGGCCGGTGAACGATTCCTGATCGAAGGCGAGAATGGTTTCCGTTTCGTCTCGGGAGACAAGGCTTCCATGAAGACCGCCCTGCGCATGCTCATGCTCAGTTCGGACGATGAAATGCGCGCCATGGGCCAGCGCAGCTTGGAACTGGGCAAGTCGTGGAGTCCGGGATCGTGGGCTGAAACGGCTGCTGAACTCATGAACAGCCGCCGATGAGCAGGAAGCCCCAAGTGCTCGTTTTCATCGATTGGTACAAGCCCTTCTTCAAGGCGGGCGGTCCGGTGCGCAGCATGGTGAACCTCGTTGATCACCTGCACGACCTAGTCGATTTCCACATCGTCACCGGCGATCGGGACTACACCGCGAACGCTTCGCCCGGGGATCTTCCGAAGGATCAGTGGATCGAGCGAGACCAGGGCGAGCGCGTTTGGTACGCCTCACCTTCACAGCGCACACTGAAGCAATGGCGCGTGCTGTTGAAAGAGCGCGATTGGGACGCGGTGTATATCAATGGCCTCTACTCCAAGTGGAGCACCATAGCCCCCTTGTGGTTGCTGCGCGGCTCGAAGCAGCGCCGCATCGTGGCCGTGCGCGGCATGCTCGCGAAAGGGCCCATGAAACAGAGCGCCGCGAAGAAGCGCGCCTTCCTGCTGGCCATGAAGACCACCGGCTGCTACAAGGGGGTGGAGTTCCAGGCCACGAACAACGAAGAGGTGGAGGACATCAAACGCTGGATCGGGCCGAAGTCGAAGGTGCATCTGGTGCCTAATCTCGGCCGCAAGCTCGAAGCGAAGGAGCCAGTTGCCATCGACAAGAAGCCCGGTGAGCTGCGTTTGGTGAGCGTGGGCCGCATCGCACCGGAGAAGAACACGCTCTTCGCCATCGAACGGCTGTGCAAGGCCGAAGGTGATATCCGCTTCGATCTCTACGGGACCGTGTATGATCAAGCCTATTGGAAGCGTTGCCAGGACGCTATTGCGCAGTTGCCCAAGAACGTGAAGGTGGTTTGGCACGATCACATCGGCGAGGATCACGTGCGCGGCGTGATCGAGCAGGCGCATGCGGTCTTCATGCCAAGCGTGGGCGAGAACTTCGGGCACACCATGCTCGAGGCGTTGGTGGCTGGCAGGCCCTTGCTCATCAGTGACCGCACGCCATGGAAGGGTCTGGAGGAAAAGGGCGCGGGATGGGACCTTCCGTTGGAAGCGCCGGAGCGTTTCGAGCGTGTGGTCGCCCAGCTGCTGGCCTTGGACCAAACGGGCTACTATGCATGGCTGCAGGGCGCGACAGCGCTGGGTCAACGATATTTGGCCGATACATCGAGCCTAGAACGGAGCCTTGCCCTCTTCTCCCGATGAACGCGCGCCCCACCATCGACCTGTCCCGCTTCGACAACTCGAAGACCTTCAATCCCGGTGCAGGATTCGTGAAGCGCACGCTCTGGTACTTCATCAACGCCGTCTTCTTCCTCAACCCCTGCTTTCCGTTCCGTTCGCCGAAGCCAGCGTTGCTGCGCTTGTTCGGTGCGCGTGTTGGGAAGGGCGTGGTGATCCATCCGGGGGTGAACATCAAGTTCCCGTGGAAGCTGCGGATCGGTGATCATAGTTGGATCGGTCAGCGCGTGTGGCTGGACAACCTCGACACGCTCACCATCGGGAGCAACGTGGTCATCAGCCAAGGAGCCATGATTATCCAAGGCAGCCACGATTACAAAAAGATTGACTACCCGACCTACAGCAAGCCCGTGGTTCTTGAGGATGGCAGTTGGGTAGGAGCGGGTGCCATCGTCACGCTCGGAGTTACGCTGAAGAGCCATAGCGTGCTGGCGGTGGGCAGTGTGGCCACGAAGGATCTGGAGGCGTACACGATCTATCGGGGGAATCCGGCGGTGGCGGTAAGAGAGCGGGTGATCGGTTGATATTCCCGGTGGCACTGCTTGGCAATAGTGCTGAGTGAAGTCCGTTCTCGCTTTAATCCTCAAAGGACATGCGTCCTTCAGCTCTTCTAGCAGGTATTCTGTTCATCTCGCTTTCGGGCTACCTTGGATTCGCCTGGCCTCGCATTGCAGTCGATGGGGTCATGGGCGAGGTATTCGATATGCTTCGTTGCACGGATACGCAGTATGCCGTGGGCTACTCTCATTGGGGATTCAACAGCATTGAAGTTGGCATGACCGAAGCCGAGGTGCTTGCTCGCCTTGGTGAACCACTTAACCGCTGGGCTCCCTATGGTTCGCACAGTACCCGCAAGCGGTTCCCGGAGAAGGCCCACTTTGTAGGATTGACCTACAGTCGAAGTCCGTCTAGTACCCACTACCGGTTGCGGCAGGTTGTACTGGGTCATGGAGTAGTCGCTGAGATACGCGGCTATTTCTATGTGGATTGAGCGCTCGGATTGAAGCGCATCGGCCAGCATTGCGTTCTTTGCCCTGCCGTACAAAGCCGAGGAGCATTGAAGGTCACGTTGATCACCGTCTGCCGCAACGTCGCCTCGGTAATCGCCGAGACACTCGATAGCGTGCTCGCGCAAACACATCCGGACATCGAGCTCATCGTGATCGATGGCGCCAGCACGGACGGCACGGTTGAGATCATGGAGCGTTATCGCAGCGCGCCGGGTAAGCGCGGCATCGATCTCCTCGTGAGCGAGCCCGACAAAGGCATCTACGACGCCATGAACAAAGGCCTGCGCCTCGCCACCGGTGATGTGATCGGCTTCGTGAACGCCGGTGACCTGCTCATGACGCCGGATACTGTTGCAAACGTGGTGGCCGCTTTCCAACGCAGCCATGCAGAGGCCGTCTATGGCGACATCATCATGGTGGATGAGAAGGACATCTACCGCGTGCATCGCACCTGGCTCAGCGGCACCTATCACCGTGAGAATTTCCGGAAGGGCTGGATGCCGCCGCACGTGGGCACCTTCATCCGCAAGAGCGTGTATGACCGCTTCGGCCACTTCAACACCGATCTGCGCATCGGCGCCGACTACGAGATCCTGCTGCGCTTCCTGTACAAGCACCAAGTGCCCACCATCCATCTGCGCGAAGTGCTCGTGCGCTTCAGGCTGGGCGGCATGAGCAATGGCAACCTGAAGCTGATCCTGCGCGCCAATCGCGAGGTGCGCCGCTCATGGGGCCTCAATGGGCTGAAGGCGCCGCCACTGCTCGTTACGCGCAAGCTGTGGAGCAAAGTGATGCAGTTCTTCCACTGACCGAAGCGTGCCGATCAGCGCAGTAGTGCAACGGTGCCATGCTGCTGACCCGGTCCTTTCGCCCCGTTGTAGGTGAGCGTCCAGAAGTAGGTGCCGTCGGGCACGGTTTCACCCGCCGTGGAACGGCCGTCCCAAGCGAAGTCCGCGCCCTTGGCCTTGTACACCATGCTGCCCCAACGGTTGAAGACCATCAGTTCCAGATTGTCCACGCCATCGAGCATGACGGGCCGGAACTGCGCGTTCTGGTCATCGCCGTTCGGAGTGAACACATTGGGAATCACCACCACTACGTCGCACACATTGATCGTGACCATCACCGTATCCGAAGCGATGCAGGGGCCTTGAGCGATCTGCACCCAGGCCTCGCCGCTCGTGAAGCCCGTCCAGGAGTTCTGCGCAGAGCCATCATGCCAGAGGTAGTCCGCGTCGAGCGCGCCAGCGAAGAGCACCACGCTATCGCCGACGCAGGCCGTTTGATCGGGCCCGAAGTCAACGCTGGGTTGCGGTAGGAAGGTCACATCGACGGAATCGCGGCCGAAGCAGGCACCATTGAGCACATTCACCCAATAGGTTCCGCTGGTGGTCACGGTGAGCTGCGGGCCCGTGGCCAAGCCATCATTCCAGACGTAGATGTCCACCATGGGCGTGGTGGCATCGAGCACCACCGTGCCCGGTCCGCAGATGACCTGATTGGGGCCAAGGTCCGGTTCGGGATAGGGGTTTACGATCACCGTAATGCTGTCGGTGTAATTGCAGAAGGGCGTGAAGGAGATGTCGTCGAGGGCGAAGTCGTTGCCGCTGGCGAAGGTGTTCTGGTTGGTGATGCAGATCTGCGCCGTGGAATTGCTGCCCGATGGCCAGATCTGGTAGAACTGGTTCCATTGGCAGGTGGTGGTGGCCGCAGTGAAGGTGTTACCCAGCGGCTGCCCGTTGATCGTGAATTGGAGCACGGCCGGATTCTGGGCCACCATGGAGGCCAGCCATGCCGAGAACGCGTAGCTCGTGTTCGGCGCCACGTTGATGGTCTGGCACCAGACCGACACCCCGGCTGTGGCCGCGCCGTTCACCACCATCATGTTGCCTCCACCGGTATGGTCCGTGCAAGCCGGGAAGTTGTTGTGCGTTGCGCTGGCGTTGCTGGAAACCGCGTATTGGCCCTCGTTCGATAGCAGCCCCCAAGTGCCGCCCGTGCCGGGGATGTAGCCACTGGTGAATCCGGTGGCGCCTGCTGAGAAATCGCCATTCACAACCAGGTTCGAGCCGGCATCGAGCTCCTGCACCGTGCAGTAGTACACGCCGGCCGTGCCCACCATGAGCGAGCTGCCGGTGGTGCCGCCGGTCCACAAGTAGCTCAGGTATCCGGTGCCCGGCGTGAGCAGTGCGGTTTGTCCCTCACACAGGGTGATGTCGTCCCCGAGTTCGATGCCTCCAGCGCAGGGTTGGGCCTGCGACGCGATCAGAAAGAGCAGTGCAGGTGCAAGCGTGATTCGGCGCAGGATCCTCATCTGTGGGGCGATTGTCGTGGAGACTGATTTTGGTCGACGAATGTCGCCCATGGCGTTCAAAGTCCGCGTCCTGCTTCAGTGATTCCTCGCTGCGGAGCGCCCTCCGCACGAATCCTACCTTCGCCGCCCATGTCGCGAGTGCGTTTGCATGATCTGGAGTTCGTGCCCTTCATCTCGGAAGGGGAGGTAGGCGCTGCCATTGACCGGGTAGCCGCGCGGCTCAACACCGACTACGCGGGAAAGCGCCCCTTGCTCATCGGCGTGCTCAATGGCGCCTTCTTCTTCGCCGCCGAACTGGTGAAGCGCCTCACCATCGAGTGCGAGGTCTCCTTCGTGAAGGTGGCCAGCTACCACGGCACGCGCAGCACGGGCAAGGTGAGCGAGCTCATCGGCCTCAGCGAGCGGATCGAGGGGCGCCATGTGATCGTGCTCGAGGATATCGTTGATACCGGCAGCACCATCCGTCACATCCTCGACTCGCTCAACGACCACCATCCGGCCAGCGTGCGCATCGCGGCGCTCCTCTTCAAGCCTGCTGCCTACAAGCAGGACATCCCCATCGACTACGTGGCGCAGGAGATCCCCAACGCCTTCGTGGTGGGCAGCGGCCTTGACCATGACGGCCTTGGCAGGAATCTGCCTGGCATCTACACCATCACTGAATCCTGAGCCATTGGCTCCAAATCACGAGCATGTCCAAACTGAACATCGTCCTCTTCGGCCCCCCGGGTGCTGGCAAGGGCACGCAGAGCGAATTCCTCATCAAGCACTACAACCTGGTGCACCTGAGCACCGGCGATCTGCTGCGCGCCGAGATCAAGGCCGAAAGTGAACTTGGCCTCCAAGCGAAGGTCCTGATGGATGCCGGTGAGCTCGTGGCCGATGAGATCGTCGTGGGCATGATCCGCAACAAGATGGAGGCGCACCTCGACGCCAAGGGCTTCATCTTCGATGGCTTCCCGCGCACCAAGGCCCAGGCCGAAGCGCTCGACGCCATGCTCGGTCTGAAGGACGAACCCATCACGGCCATGCTCGCGCTCGAAGTGCCCGAAGAAGAGCTCGTGAAGCGCCTCTTGGGCCGTGGCGCCACCAGCGGCCGCGCCGATGATAGCAGTGAGTCCGTGATCCGCACGCGCATCCGCGAGTACGAGACCAAGACAGCGCCACTGAAGGATTACTATACAGCCCAGGGCAAATTCAAAGCGATCAATGGCGTGGGCAGCGTGGAGGAGATCACGGCAAGGCTGATTCAAGCGGTTGGTTAAGGGTTGATCTCACTGTGGGTTGAGGGTTTTTTCCTGACCGTTGAGCAAGTGACCTTCAACACCATCCCTCAACATCCAACCGGCATTCATCCACCATGAACTTCATCGACCACATCCGCATCGAAGCGCGCTCCGGCAAGGGCGGCAAAGGCAGCGCGCATCTGCGCCGCGAGAAGTACATGCCCAAGGGCGGTCCCGATGGCGGTGATGGCGGCAAGGGCGGCGATGTGATCCTGCGCGGGAACAACCAGCTTTGGACGCTGTTGCACCTGCGCTACACCAAGCACGTGATCGCTGGCGATGGCGAGGTGGGCGCGGGCAACCAGTGCAGCGGGAAGAGCGGCAAGGACGTGATCGTGGAAGTACCGCTGGGCACCATTGCGAAGGACGATGAGACCGGCGAGGCGATATGCGATGTGACTGAGCACGGCCAGGAGGTGGTCCTGCTGAAAGGCGGTCGCGGCGGATTGGGCAATCAGCATTTCCACAGCAGCACCTTCCAGACACCGCGGTTCGCGCAGCCCGGCGAGCCCGGCCAACAGAAGTGGTTCAAGCTGGAACTGAAGGTACTGGCCGACGTGGGCCTCGTGGGTTTCCCCAACGCGGGTAAGAGCACCTTGCTTAGCGTGATAACGGCCGCCAAGCCCAAGATCGCCGACTACGCTTTCACCACGCTCACGCCCAACCTGGGCATGGTGCCTTACCGCGACCACCAGAGCTTCGTGATGGCCGACATCCCGGGCATCATCGAGGGCGCGCACGAGGGCAAGGGACTTGGCCTCCGCTTCCTGCGCCACATCGAGCGCAACAGCGTGCTGCTCTTCATGGTGCCCGCCGACAGCAACGACATCAAGCACGACTATCAGGTGCTGGTGAACGAGTTGAAGGAATACTCCCCCGAGCTGCTCGACAAGGACCGCTTGCTCGCCATCACCAAATGCGACATGCTCGATACGGTGATGATGGAGCAGCTGCGCAAGGAACTGCCCAAGGGCGTGGATGCCGTGCTCATCAGCAGCGTGGCGCGCATCGGCCTCGATGAGCTGAAGGACAAGCTGTGGAAGCTGCTTCACCGCCCGGTGGAGAAGCGCCCTGAATTCCCCGAGTGGAGCGCATGAGCATCTGGGAACGCCTCGACGCGATTGACCGCGAGGCTTTCCTGGCGATCAACGGCGCGCATGCGCGTGGCTTCGATGTGATCATGGAGGCCGCCAGCAGCATGGTGCTCTGGTTCCCGCTCTACGCCTTCTTCCTCTGGCTCATCCTCAAGCGCCACGGCGATAGGGCGCTCCTATGGTCCTTGCCGCTGATCGCGCTCATGATCCTCTGCAGCGATAAGGGCTCGGTTGTGCTATTCAAGGAAACGGTTCAGCGTTTGCGGCCCTGCCACGAGCCATCGCTCACGGGCTTGGTGCATCTGGTGTACAAGGAATGCGGCGGCCGCTTCGGTTTCGTCTCGTCGCACGCGAGCAATCACTTCGGCATCGCGGTCTTCATGATCGGCATGCTGCGCGCCACGCCGCGTTGGGCCGTTGGCGCTCTGCTGGCGTGGGCCGTGCTCATCGCATACAGCCGCGTGTACCTCGGCGTGCATTATCCCGGCGATGTGCTCGTGGGCGGTCTCTACGGCGCAACAGTGGGTTCACTTGCGGCGCTCATCTTTCGGCGCTTCATCATGAAGCCACGAACTTCGGCAGCATGAACACCTGGCTCGCGATATTCCTCGGGGGTGGCCTCGGCAGCGTGGCCCGCTTCGGCATCACACGCGCGGTGCTCGCTTTCGGTGCGAAGGGCGCCTTCCCTTTCGCCACGCTCTTCGCTAACGTGATCGCCACAGGCATCCTCGCGTGGCTGATCCTGCGCATGCAGCCGCAGCTCGAGGGCCGCGATGCGCTCAAGGCCTTCCTCGCAATCGGCTTCTGCGGCGGCTTCAGCACCTTCAGCACCTTCAGCTACGAGAATTTCCTCCTGCTGCGCGAAGGCCAGACCGCCATCGTGGCGGCCAACATCGCCATCAGCGTGGTGGCGTGCGTGGCAGTGTTCTACCTCATCGCCCGAAATGCCTAACTAATCAAGGATCATGCTCACCATGCGCTCTTGTCACTCCGGGCGATGCGAGGCTCTCCGAGCGAGATCCGGAGTCTCACCCATGACATCGATGCGGATGATTGGTGAAACGCCGGATAGACTGCGCTGCGGATCTTTCGGCGTGACTCGCACCCGAGGTCTTGGATTCTTGTTCACCATTGCGGCATCGTTCGCTGGACTTACGCTTCACGCCCAAGGCCCTGCCTACCAGCACCCTCCCAAGCTTGTTGTCGGCATCGTGGTGGACCAGATGCGCACCGATTACATCTACCGCTATTGGGACAACTTCGGCGAGGGCGGCTTCAAACGGCTTTGCACCAAGGGCGCATTCCTGCGCGATGCGCATTTCGATTACACGCCCACCGAGACCGGTCCCGGCCATGCCAGCGTGTACACGGGCACCTCGCCCGCGCGACATGGTGTCGTGGCCAATGAGATGTTCGTTCGTGCGACAGGTGGGAAGGACTATTGCGCGTCTGCGCATGACAGCATTGTTGGTGTAGGCCTCAGTGATGAGCTTGGTCGCCGGTCGCCGCGCAACCTGCTGGCCACCACCATGGCCGATGAGTTGGAGCGCCGCTTCGACGGCAAGGCGAAGACCATTGGCATCGCCATGAAGGACCGTGGTGCCATACTCCCCATCGGTCGCACCGGTGATGCGGCGTTCTGGTTCGGCGGCGGTGCCGATGGCGCATTCGGAACCAGCACGTGGTACATGAAGGAACTGCCCGATTGGTTGCAACGATTCAATGGCGAGCGCCTCGCGAACGGCTACCTCGGCCGCACATGGGACCTTTTGCTGCCGCGTGAGAGGTACAGCATGGCCTTGCCAGACGATAACCCCTATGAGCATCCGCTCAGCGGTGCGGCTTCGGCAACCTTGCCTATTGACCTGCATGCCCTGTTCAAGGCGAGCGGCAGCACCGGCTTGATTACCCAGACCCCTTGGGGCAACACGCTCACCACCGATCTGGCGCTGGCAGCCATCGCAGGCGAGCAACTCGGCCTCGATGGCATAACCGATCTGCTCGCCGTCAGCTACAGCAGTCCGGATATCCTGGGCCATCGCATGGGACCCCGCGCGCTGGAGTTGGAGGACATGTACCTGCGCCTTGACCTTGACATCGCGCGCTTGCTGGAGGAGCTCGACCGTCGAGTAGGTCAGGGCGAATACATGGTCTTCCTCACGGCAGACCATGCAGCGGTTGATGTCCCGTCCTACCTGGCTTCGCTGAGGGGCAGCGCAGGCTATCCGGACATGCAAGCCATGGAGCGCGGACTGCAAGCAGCGCTTGCCAAGCGCTTCGGCCCGGGTAAGTGGGTGCGCACCATCACCAATGAGCAGGTCTTCCTCAACGATTCGCTCATCGCGGCGAAGAAGCTCGACGCAGAGCGCGTGCAGCGCGCCGCCGCCGATCACCTGCTCACCGACCCGCTCATCGCTGAAGCGGTGACTGCTTCCGATCTGGTTCGCTTTGAGTACACGGATGGACTGCGCCGCTTGCTGCAGCGCGGCTACATGCCACAACGCAGCGGCGATGTGCTCTTCGCCTATCGCCCGGGTTACTTCGAGGGTTACGGAGCCGTGCCCACGAAAGGAACCACGCATGGGAGCGGCTGGAACTACGACACGCACGTGCCCATCCTCTTCTATGGCCACGGCATCCGTCCCGGGAACGTGCTGCGGCGCACCTCCATCACGGACATCGTGCCCACACTGTGCATGATCGTGGGCATGACCATGCCGAATGCCAGCACGGGGCATTTGGTCACTGAAGCCCTGGTGAGGTAGGCTCTTCCCCGTCGGAGCTATTGAAGCGGTCAACGAGCCACGGTGCAGGCAGGGCGATGCTCTCCTTCAGCACTTGGTACCAGCCGTAGTAATTGCCCCACCAGCTCCAGCGTCGGCACCACGGGTCATCGAGCGCTACGATTCCGATTCCTTCGTCTCCGCCATGCGCGAGACGGTGCATCTTCCATGTGCGTCGCGCATGCACCGCGAGCGTTGCCACATCGTAGCGGTCAACCCCATGCAGCCGCGCCCACTGTGCCATGTCGCGCCCGCCGCTGAAGGTCTTGCTGCGCTCCACCTCCCACGTGGGCAGCACCACGATGGCCGAGTCAGGAACACCATTGCCAACGAGCAGCCGCGCGCCATGGTGTGCGTATGTCGGAGTTCCTGTTTGCTGCGAGCCATCGGCGCGACGGATTGTCACGAGGCTGCCTTGCTCGTGTGCATTGATGCCGTTGATCCGCAAGGCCGCAATGAAGATGGAAGGAGCTGTTCCCGCTGAGGGCTCAACTTCGGCGACGATGCGAAGGGCTTCCGTGCTCGGCATGTGTGCTGGGTGCGGCATCACGCTCTTGCCGGCCTCGCCGTCCATCAGTGCCCCAGTTCCGGTGTGAAGGCTCCATCGCGAACCGGGCAGTCCTGCGATCTGCAATTCCAGCTTCCCGCTGCGGGCTCCATCGAACACCAATTCGAGCGTGTCGCCGGGATGCAGGTAGTAGGCGAACGGACGACGAACGCCGATGACAACCATGCGGTCATAGTCGCCCGTTTTGAAGAGGTCGGCGGCGTTCTTCAGGCCCCAATCATGCATCCAGCCCTCCACCACGAGCACTCGGCCACCAGAGGTGCGCGTGACGGCCCAATAGGGGTGAAGCACGATGGAGACCAACCCGACGTAGAGCAACCAGGCGAGCAGCGCGCGTATCATCCAGCGCTTCCATCCGGCGCGCCTCATGCCTCGTCCATGCTCTCCTTCAGCGCTTGCAGCTCCGCGCGTGCCTTGCGATCGCCCGCTATCACGCATTGCAGCATGCCCGCCTCGCAGGTGGCAATGGCATCAGCGGCACGGCTCTGCTCAGCGAGCAACAGGGCCAGCTGATAGTAGCTCGGGATGTGCTCAGGCTTC
>DAORNP010000009.1:32852-37345 GCA_035441065.1 Flavobacteriales bacterium
AAAGCCGATGGCGTAACGAAGGAAGGCATCACCCGGCTCTTCAGCGAGCCATGCACGCAGCTGGGTCAATCGATCGGTGCTCATGCCTTTCCGAGAAGCGCACGAATGTAGGATCACGTGATGGCCGCCCGGTTTGGTGTTAATTCGAACGTTCATTTCCACGCCATGCGCACACTCATCGCAATGTTGAGCATCCTCATCGCTGTCGCGGCCACTGCACAGGTACGGATGCCCGCCACCACGCACGCAGACCTGCTCTACCTGCAACAGCTCGCTGCGAAGGAGCCCAATGCAGGGAACCTGGCGCGATCGGTGCAAGGCAAGCACCCGATGGCGTTGATTCACGGCCGGGCCATGGTTGGCTTCCTGGCAAAGGCCGATGTTGGCTTCGACGCTGGGATGGCTGCCAGCGCGCATGTGACCATCGGTGCGCGCATCGGTGATGTGGTCTCGCTGCGCGTTGATGCCTACCACTTGGAAGAGGCCAGGAGCATCCCGGGCATCGCATACATCGAGTTGGCTGGCGTAGCCGAACCGCATCTGGAGAAGGTGCGCTGGACCACGCGCGTGGATAGCGTGCATCGCGGCATCAACCTTCCCATGCCCTACACCGGACGCGATGTGCTCATCGGCATCTGCGATTGGGGCTTCGACTACACGCACCCCGACCTGTACGACACCCTGCTCACGCAAACCCGCATCCGCGCCGCGTGGGATCAGTACAAGCAGATCGGCCCGGCACCAGCAGGTTTCCCGTATGGCACCGAGTACAATGTGCCAGCGGATCTGATCGCCGCCGGATCGGACACCGCCAACATCTACAGCTATCACTACCACGGCACGCACGTCGCGGGCATCGCGGGTGGGGGAGGAGCGGGCACCATCTATCGTGGCATCGCCATCGAATCGCAGTTCCTGCTGGCCACCTGGCTCATCGATGCGGCGGCTGTGATGGACAGCTACGTTTGGATGAAGCAGATCGCCGATGCCGATCAGAAGCGCTTGGTGGTGAACCAGAGCTGGGGCCTGCATCACATCGGCACGCTCGATGGCAACTCGCTGCTCAGCCAGGCCATCGATGCGCTGTCCGCGCAAGGCGTGGTCTTCGTGAATTCGGCGGGCAACAACGGCAACGTGCTCTTCCACATCGAGAAGCCCTTCACCGGCGACACGTTGCGCTCGCGCATCCAGTTCTACAGTTACACCGCCAATCCGAACATGTGGGGGCAGAGCATCAGCATGTGGGGCCAGCCGGGGCAGTCGTTCAGTGCAGGCTTCCTGATCACCGATAACTCCAATGCGGTGCTCGCGCAATCGCCCTGGTACCAAACGGCTACGCAACAGACCTACTTCGACAGCCTGATCGTGGTGGGCACCGATACCGTGTACTACAACCTCACCGCCGATGCAGCGCACTCGCTGAATGGTCGCCCGCATTTCCGGCTTCGCGTGAAGAACCGCAGCGCCTATATCAAGGTGGCGCTGCAGGCCACTGCGCCCAGCGGCACAGTGCATTTCTGGAATGTCACCGAGCTCACCACCGACGTGGGCAACTGGGGTCAGGCCTTCCAAGCCGTGGCGCCGGGCTATACCGGAGGCGATGCGATGTACAGTATCAGTGAACCGGCAGCAACGGAGAGCTGCCTGGCTGTGGCGGCATTCAATAGTGAATACGCGCTCAGCAATGGCAGCGTGCAGGGCGGGGCGATCGCATCGTTCTCCTCCTGGGGGCCCACGCTCGATAACCGCGTGAAGCCCGACATCGCGGCACCGGGCATGAACGTGGCCTCGGCGATCAGCTCTTTCACCGATGCTTCCTACTCGGCCTTGAGCAGTGTCAGCTTCCAAGGCCAGAACTATCCCTTCGCGCGGCTCTCCGGCACCAGCATGTCGGCGCCTGTGGTATCAGGCATCGTGGCGCTTCTGCTGCAAGCCGATCCAACGCTCACAGCGCAAGAGGTGAAGGACCTCATCAAGAGCACGGCGCGGACCGACCAGCACACAGGTATCATTCCGCCCGATGGCAGTTTGCGCTGGGGCATGGGCAAGGTGAACGCGTATCGTGCCATCACCGAAGCGCTGGGCGTGGTATCCGTGCCCGCGATTGGGGAAGCTGCGATCGGCATCTGGCCCAATCCGGCCTCCACGGAAGTGCAAGTCGCCTTGCCTTTCCGTGCTGGGCAAGCGCGCATCTCCATTGCCGATGCCGCAGGCCGCATGGTGCAGGAGCAATTTGCGGCATCAACAGCGATGCTGCTGGTCGATGTGTCCGCACTGGCGCAGGGCTGCTACCTGCTCACGGTGCAGGCCGATGATGCACGCACCGTAGCGCGTATCGTGAAACGTTGAGCGTTTCGAACTTCGCGCGCCCCAG
The DNA here is from genome assembly GCA_035441065.1 of Flavobacteriales bacterium. GTDB lineage: Bacteria > Bacteroidota > Bacteroidia > Flavobacteriales_F > PHOS-HE28 > PHOS-HE28. The sequence goes on from DAORNP010000009.1 coordinate 35,227, forward strand.
CATGCACCCGAGCGCGCTCGCCATCGCCGATTTCACCTACGAACTGCCCGATGAACGCATCGCGCAGCAACCGCTGTCCGAGCGCGATGCCAGCAAGCTGCTGGTGTTCAGCGATGGACTGATCAACGATAGCATTTTCAGCGAGCTGCCGCAAGTGATCCCGCCTGGCGCCTTGCTCGTGCTCAACGACACGCGCGTGGTGAATGCGCGGCTCATCTTCCACCGCGCTACGGGAGGCCGCATCGAGGTGCTGTGCATCACGCCTTCAGATGATCAGCCGGTTGAGCGTGCATTCGCTTCTACGGGGACCTGCGTTTGGCACTGCTTCATCGGCAACGCCAAGCGCTGGCGCGAAGGAGAGAAGCTCGTGCTGAGCGCCGATGGCTTGGAGCTTTCTGCCGAACGATTGTCATCGGATGAAGTGCGCTTCGCGTGGCAACCGGAAGGTGAGTCCTTCGCGCGGGTGCTGGATACAGTGGGCCACGTGCCGCTGCCGCCCTACATGAAGCGCGGCGATGAGCCTGCCGACAAGGAGCGCTATAACACCGTGTTCGCGCGCAACCAGGGATCAGTGGCGGCCCCGACGGCAAGCCTGCATTTCACGCCTGCCTTGCTCGATGCGCTCAAGGCGAAAGGAGTCGAGAGCACGCGCCTCACGCTGCATGTGGGTGCGGGCACATTCCTGCCGGTGAAGAGCGAGCGCATGCAGGATCATGCCATGCACCACGAGCAGGTGCGGGTGTCGCGTGAGGCGATCTCAACCATCGTGGATCAGATCGGGCGTGGGCCTGTGATCACGGTGGGCACAACCGCACTGCGCACCTTGGAGAGCCTCTACTGGCACGGTGCACGATTATTACGCGGCGGTGGCGGCCACGTACTGGATGTGCGCCAATGGGAGCCTTACGAGCAGATGGGTGAAGGCCCTACAGCCGTGGATGCCCTGCAAGCGATCATCCGTGACCTTGACGCACGTCACGAAGAGCAGGTGATCGGTCGCACGCAGTTGCTGATAGCGCCTGGTTACCGATTCCACCTGGCCGATGGGCTCATCACCAACTTCCATCAGCCGCAGAGCACCTTGCTCCTGCTGGTGGCGGCGTTCGTTGGACCGCAATGGCGCAGCATCTACCAGCATGCGCTTGGCAGCGGCTACCGTTTCCTCAGCTACGGCGATGGATCGCTGCTGTGGCGCCAGCCTTGATCAACGAGTCACGGCCTTCAGCCCCACGATGCTCGCGATGAGCGTGAAGAGGAAGAAGAGGCGCCAGAAGTCCGACGGCTCCTTGAAGAGCACGATGCCCACCAGCGCTGTGCCCGCCGCGCCGATGCCCGTCCACACCGCGTATGCCGTGCCGATGGGTAGTGATTGCGAGGCCTTGTAGAGCAGCACCATGCTGATGGTGAGGCACACGATGAAGCCTGCGAGCCAGGCGATGCGCGTGGTCCCTTCGGCCAGCTTGGCCTGACCCAGGCACGAGGCGAAGCCCACCTCGAATAGGCCAGCGATGATGAGCAGGAGCCAGGGCATGTTCAAAATGCAATTGGCTCTGGTGGGAACCGGACGATGAGTCCTTGTGGAGCGTGCTCCACTTCAAAGTTCGAGGCCACACGCATGAACAGGAACCAAGAAAGACCACCAGCAGTTATGGCCACAATGAGGTCGATGCTTCCCCATGGATCGAATTGGTTCCAGTTCACATGGGTTAGGAAGCGCACAAGACCAATGACCACCAGGATGGCGCAAGTGTGGTAGGCACGTGTGCGATACCGGGCGATGTCGGCGGCTATCCATACCGTGATTGCGGGCAGCAGCAATGCGAGTGGCAGATAAGCCCAGCCTTGTTCGATGGCCATGCTCAAGCCGATCAGGCTTTTGCCGACTGCGGTGATCCATAGGAGCACAAGCAGCACGGCATGCGGCACTTTGTAGGCGGCACGAGTGGCTAGCGATGGCACATAGCGTACGATGCGCGCCAATTCCTCTGCACCCAAGCCGGTTCCTTCTGCGGCGAGCTCATCGTATGCCTGTTGTCGGCCGAGGCCATCTTCGATCTTCTTCTCGGCCGCTTTGCGGACCTGCTTGGAAGTGAGTGCGGCCATTTTCAGAGGGCATATG
>DAORNP010000009.1:37355-39350 GCA_035441065.1 Flavobacteriales bacterium
CCAATTGCAGCATCGCGCCAGCGCCGCGTGTGCGTTGCGTGAAGAATGCCGGTGCATGTGGCGTGGAGACCATCAGCAGCCAGTGCTTGCCAAGCATATGCGTGGCGTTCAGCCCGATGCGCAATCCGCCGAAACCGCCCATGCTCAAGGTCACGCCGGCGTCGGTGCGCTGGCTCAAGGTGTGCTCTGCGGCGAAGGCCACATGCGGCACGTAGCCCGGCAGGTTGCGCTGATCCACCGTGATGGATCCTTTCCATCGTTCGCTCAGCACCCCGCGCATCCGGGCGCTCAGGCGGAACGGCAGCCAGCTGGTGTAGCGCTGCGGCACGAAGCGCAGGCCCAGGGTGTCGAGGATGCGGTCTTCGCCGAGCAGCGCCCGATCGAGCTCTAGGATGTTATCGACGGTTAGGCCCTCGAAGACAAGAGTCGTATCACGCGTCAGACGTTGGCTGGCGCGGCCCCAAGAGCAGAAACCGAGGTCCTGCGCTTCCAGTTCGATCAATAGTCCACGATGGTTGCGCGCCAAAGGCAATTGCCAGCGTCCGGAGAAGGCCAGTCCGAATCCGTTCAGCGTTCCAGGTGCTGCATCCACCGTGTCGCTGCGGGAGTACTCGCCATTGATGTTGGCGCGCAGCACGCGGCCGTCGGCACCAGTGTACAGGTCGGCCCAGCGGATGTTGGCGGCATCATGGCTCTGGCCCAACACCAGGTCAAGGCGTGCATAATGCGATTGGCGGGCATGCCGCGCACCCACGCCGATGGTCTGATAGCGCACGCGCGTGAAGGCTGCTGGTCCTATGTCGGCGCGGCGCTCAGCGTAACCTGCATTGCCGAAGAAGGTGAGGTTGAAGAGGTCCGCCGGGAAACGCAAGCCCATGTGCTCGTGATGCGCTACGCTCATCTCCGGCCGCCAGTTGGACTGCACCGGACCGATGTAGGTGATGCGCGCATCGATGAGGTAGCCGGCACTGTTCCGCACGCGCATTTCGTCGCGCGAACGGCTGCGCAGCGTGCGGTCGAGATATGCGCCGCGCCACAGCGCCACGGACATTTCGTTCAGCAGGCTGTTGGCATTGAAGTCGAAGCTGCCTTCCACCACCAGTGCCCGGTCATGCGCGCCGACGATCGCGTGCAGGCGATCGGGTGCCCGCGGCTGGGTTGGGTCCTGTGGCAGAACGTGCTGCGCTTGCGAGGCTGTCGCAGTCAATGCTGTCAGGAAGAGCACAGGCCACCTACTCATCCCCATTCACCATGTAGTTGGCTTCGAGCGTCACTTGCAGATCCAGCGCGTAGCTGTCGAGCAAGCGCAGGTGCTGCCCTTGGTCGGCGGTGGTGAAGGCCACACGCGTGCGCAAACGGGCGCCAGAGTAAAGCTGATCCACGAGGGCCTCGTCGAGTTGCGCGGTGAGCCGGCTGCTGGTGCGTTGCGATACCAGCGCGTTGGCGCCGAGGATTCCGGGCGCAACGGTCCCATCAACCGGGATGCTGCCGGTCACTTGCCCATCGCTGTCGATCAGGTCGAGCACGATGCGCGCGCTCATGGGGAATCCGTTGATGGCGAAGAGCCGCAGGATGCCGCTGCGCAGGGCATGCCCGTTGGCGGTCCCCGGCAGGTTCGGAATGCTGATGCTCTGCAGAGTGAGCTCGTTCGCGATCAGCCTGAGCGGAAGCTCCAGGTCGATGCTTGCCTTCAGTTTGCTGCTGTGGTAGAGGAAGTCGTTCCCGTTGCTGATGTCGCCCAGCGGGTTCAACGCGAGGTCGAGCTGGTAGCGCGCCCGATCCGGCAAGGTCTCGATGAAGTCCGTGAGGTTGCTGTTGCCCACGTTCATGGTGCGCTCAACCACTGTCGGCTGCGGGCCAGTGCCCAGGTCGAGCGCGCGGGTGAGGTTGAGCGGGCCATTGAAGAGCGCATGCTCGAGGGAGACTTCGGCGCCGGTGCGCGTGTTGATCGCCGTCAGTTCGCGCATGCGCAACTGCAGGTCCACGCCGAAGCCA
>DAORNP010000009.1:39496-39763 GCA_035441065.1 Flavobacteriales bacterium
CCGAAGTAGCGCGCCTCAATGATCAGGCTGTCTTGATCGGTCACAGTGGCGCCTTGGCCATTGGGATCGAGTTGCGCTCCAACCACTGTCTGCAAGGTGTTCACGCTGTTGAATTGCGGACCGCGCAGATCGAAGCTCGTGCCTGCGAGATCGCGCGAGGCAATGGAGATTGTGGGTTGGGCCGGAGTGCCTGCTTCGGCGGTGGTGTTCAGCGTGCTGCCGCCCTGCGGGAATTGGGCTGCGGGGATCTGGATGGAGCCGAAGATC
>DAORNP010000009.1:39773-41585 GCA_035441065.1 Flavobacteriales bacterium
TGTGGTGATCGGTGCGGCTGATGGCCTCCGCGACGACGTCCTCGCGGGGAACGTAGTGCACCGGCGGAAGGCGGCCCTCGCGCAGGATCAGTTGCCGCAGCGCCAGCTCGTCCAAGTCGAATCGTTGGATATCCGTCTGGTTGAAGAAGTTGACACCGGCCGGGAAGTCGAGCGGGCCTGGGAAGGGGAGGGCGTAGCGGTACGAGAAGGTGGTGTCCGGCGCCGTGAGCACAGTGTCGAGGTTCACATCGAAGAGTTCCCCGCTATAGACCAGCGTAACGGAGCCATCGGGGTCGGTGACCAGCAGCGAATCAGGCAACAGGTCATGGATGGTTAGCGTGGTGCGCACCAGTGGCGCCAGGATGTCGATGTCCCATGTGGGCTTCGCGCTCTCCTTGCGGCAACCCGGGCCGAAGGCGAGCACAGCCGCCAGCAGCACCAAGGCAACCGTACCATGCCAGCGCGCGTTCTTCATGTGCGGCAATGTAGGGCTGCCATTGGTCACCTGCTTTGGCGTCCGGCTTCCGTAACATTGCCTGTGCCCTAGACGCATGAACCTGCTGCGACGCTTCATCCTTCTGCCATGGCTGCTCTCGTCCACGGTGATGTTCGGGCTATCTTACCTATGGCATGGCGTGTTGCTCAGCGATATGCAGGATGTCACCATCCCGATGCCCCTCTACCTCAGCCTGGCCGGCGTGGTTTACCTGGTGCTCGGCCTGGCGCAGACCATCGCCACGCACAAGGCGGTGGAATACGAGTGGATCTCGCTGAAGAAGGCTTTCCCCTTCATGACCATGCTGCTCTCCGCGGTCATCGGCTTTTTCGTGTACCTGGTCATCTTCGTGCTGGGCTTCGGCTTCGCGAAGCATGGCATGGCGCACGTGTTGGTGGACATCATCTGGCAGATGATCGAGCAGTCGATTGGCGGATTGATGGTGAGCCTGGGGATCATCTACGACATGCACCAGCGCTTCCTCGAGCAGGAGCGCGCCCAATGATCGCTACGTGCCTTTGTATTTCCCTTTCCAAAGCTGCTGCAACAGGCGCTCGTGCTCCTGTTCCTTCGGGTTCTTGCCCGGAACGTAGAGCGATTTGCCGCTGATGGCTTCCGGCAGGAACTCCTGATCGATGAAATTGCCGGGGCCCTCATGGCTGTACTGGTATTCCGAGCCATAGCCGAGGTCCTTCATCAGCTTGGTGGGCGCGTTGCGCAGATGCAGGGGAACGGGAAGGTCGCCGCTGCGGCGCACTTCGGTTTGTGCCGCGCCGATGGCCATGTAGCTCGCGTTGCTCTTGGGTGAGCAGGCCAGGTAGATCGCGCATTGGCTGAGGATGATGCGGCCCTCGGGCCAGCCGATCATCTGCACCGCTTGCATGGTGGTGGTGGCCATCAGTAGGGCGTTGGGGTTGGCATTGCCGATGTCCTCGCTGGCCAGGATCACCATGCGTCGCGCGATGAAGAGCGGGTCCTCGCCGCCTTCAACCATGCGGGCGAGCCAATACACCGCAGCATTGGGGTCACTGCCGCGCATGCTCTTGATGAAGGCGCTGACGATGTCGTAGTGCTGCTCGCCCTGTTTGTCGTACCGCGCCGAGGTGCGTGCCACTTCCATCACCAGTGCATCGGTGATCACGGCAGGTTCTCCGGCAGCCTTCACGCACAGCTCGAAGGTGTTCAGCAAGCGGCGCGCATCGCCCCCGCTGGCGCGCATGAGCGCTTGGGTCTCGCGCAATTCGATACGTCGGTCCTTCAGGTCGGCGTCGGTGCTCATGGCGCGCTGCAACAGGTCGAGGAGCTGCTCTTCTGCA
>DAORNP010000009.1:41595-42155 GCA_035441065.1 Flavobacteriales bacterium
GGGGCTCCAGCACGTACACCTGGCAGCGCGACAGCAGTGCGCTGATCACCTCGAAGCTCGGATTCTCCGTGGTGGCGCCGATCAGCGTGATGGTGCCCTTCTCCACGGCGCCGAGCAGGCTGTCCTGCTGCGCTTTGCTGAAGCGGTGGATCTCATCGATGAAGAGCACGGCACTGCGCGAGAAGAGCCCGCTGCCGCCCGCTTGCTCGATCACTTCGCGGATGTCCTTCACGCCGCTGTTGATGGCGCTCAAGGCGTGGAAGGGCCGTTTCAATCCTTGCGCGATCAAGCGCGCGAGCGTTGTTTTCCCCACGCCGGGCGGGCCCCATAGGATCATGCTCGGCAGCATGCCGCCGGCCAAGGCTTTGCGCAGCACGCCTTCGGGCCCGATCAAATGGCCTTGACCCACCACCTCATCGAGGCTGCGCGGGCGCATGCGTTCGGCCAATGGAGCGTGCTCACTCATCGTTGCTCGAATGATCCAGTGCGCTTATGATGCGGCGAAGGTCGGTATTGTGCGATGCCGACCGGAGCCACGCATCGGAGGGAGCGACAAACGA
>DAORNP010000009.1:42188-46638 GCA_035441065.1 Flavobacteriales bacterium
AATGACCCCGGAATCCAGCCGGTAGAGCACGAGTGGGTCGTAGCCATCCTCCAAGCCGTACCAGCGCAAATAGCGATGGGTCCAACCAGGTGTTGCGGCGCGCAGCCTCAGCATGTTCGTTACGCGGTCAAGCTCCTTGCTTTCCGGCGCAATCACCAAGTGGATGGGTTTGTTCTTGTCCGGGAACACTTTCTCCGTGAAGGCCTCAGTGCTGCCATCGGCCAAGAAGAACGGTGGGATCCATTGTCGCCAATCGCCCAAGTGGTCGATGTGAACGCGATCAGCTCCGTAACGAGCGCCTATCTCCTTCGCCAGGGCGATGCGGCCATTACCAGCTGGCGTTGCACAGGCGATCAGCAGCACGAAGAGATTGAGCGCTGCGAAGGGGAAGAGCAGTTGCATCCACCTTGGATGCTGCATGCGCGTGGGCCAACGCGCGCAGAGCGAATCCCAAGCGGCCACCAGCAGCCAGGGCATCAAAGGCGCCAGCGGGTACAGGAAGCGCTGCTCCTTGATCGGCATGATGGAATGCGCGAGGAGGAAGGCGAGGAGGATCAGGACCAAGGGGTGCTTGCGATTCAGGGCAAGCAGGATCGCGAATGCACCGAAAAGCAGCAGCGCAAGGGGCGGCGTGGCGTATTTCACCACGAATAGCGCGTATTGATACCAAGGCAAATTGGTGAAACGCGCGTTCTCTTGTCCGCTGAGCGCGGCACTGAAGTAGTTCCACAGGGGGAGGGTCGGCGTGCCATAGCACAACGAATCGAGACCACTTAGCGCAACGATGGCAATCGCCCCGCCGCCCACCATGCGCACTAATCGCAAACGCTCCTCCTTCTTCACCAGCAGCGCCCAGAGCCATGCGGCCATGGGAAGCACCGCCGCCGCCGGACGTACGATCACTGCAGCGCCCCACCATGCGCCGATGGCCCAAGGACTTCGTGGTTTCTCTTCGAGCAGCAGCGTGAGTCCGCGGGCGAAGAACAGCGCGCTCCAGGTCTCACCGGTGAAGCGCATCAGCAAGATGGGCACGAACCAGAGGAACCAGTTGAGCGCGTCAAGCGCTTGATGATTCTCCGCGCGGAGGGAGTGCTTGACGGCGCGCGCAAGTCCAAGCATCACCCACAAGGCGAACGCTGCGGTGATCAGCCGGAGCAGCAGCGTGAGCATGAACGGATCGGCAACTCCAACAAGCTCTGCGGCCTCGAACACGCCAGCCGCGATCACGGGCAGCAGCATGCCGCGCCATTGTGCTAGGAAATCGATGGGCATGGCCTCGGTGCCCACATGGCCGCGCAGGTGCTCGGCGATCAGGATCACGTGCTGGAATTCATCCTCGGACTGCGTGCCTACGCCGAACCATGCTGCAACGGCATACACCAATGCAGCAAGCAAGAGGTTTGTGCGGGTGAAGGACATGCGCGGCGAAGGAAACGGGCCGCGCGAAGATGGCGAAAGGCTCAAGCCCGCTCAATCCCCTCCCGCAGCGCGTCCATGAACTTCTCGGTGCTGAGGTAGTGCTCCGCGCCGACCTTCTCACCGTGTATGCACACCGCGAGGTCCTTGGTCATCTTGCCGCTCTCCACGGTCTTGATGCACACGTTCTCCAGCTTCGTGCTGAAGTCGATGAGCGCCTGGTTGCCATCCAGCTTGCCGCGGAAGGCGAGGCCACGCGTCCACGCGAATATGCTCGCGATGGGGTTGGTGCTGGTGGGCTTGCCCTGCTGGTGCATGCGGTAATGGCGCGTCACGGTGCCGTGCGCGGCTTCCGCTTCCATGGTCTTGCCGTCGGGGGTGATCAGCACGCTGGTCATCAGGCCCAGCGAGCCGAAGCCTTGCGCCACGGTGTCGCTCTGCACATCGCCGTCGTAATTCTTGCACGCCCACACGTAACCGCCGCTCCACTTCATGGCGCTGGCCACCATGTCATCGATCAAGCGGTGCTCGTACACGATGCCGGCCTCCTGGAACGCGGTCCTGAAGTCCTTCTGGTACACCTCTTCGAAGATGTCCTTGAAGCGGCCGTCGTACTTCTTCAGGATGGTGTTCTTGGTGCTGAGGTAGAGCGGCCACTTCTTGGCCAGCGCGAGGTTGAAGCAGCTGCGCGCGAAGCCCTCGATGCTCTCGTCGGTGTTGTACATGCTCAGGGCCACGCCGTTGCCCTCGAAGTCGTACACGTTCCAGGTTTGCGCCTCGCCGCCGTCGTCCGGCGTGAAGGTCATTGTGAGCTTGCCCTTGCCTTTGATTACGGCATCGGTGGCGCGGTATTGATCGCCGAAAGCGTGACGCCCGATCACGATGGGCTGCGTCCACCCCGGCACCAGGCGCGGGATGTTGCTGATCACGATGGGCTCGCGGAACACCGTTCCGCCGAGGATATTGCGGATGGTGCCGTTGGGGCTCTTCCACATCTGCTTCAAACCGAACTCCTTTACACGCGCTTCATCAGGCGTGATGGTGGCGCACTTGATGCCCACGCTGTGCTTCAGGATCGCCTTCGCGCTCTCCACCGTCACCTTGTCGTCGGTCTTGTCGCGGTACTCGATACCGAGGTCGTAGTACTCGATGGGAACATCCACGTAGGGAAGAATCAGCTGGTCCTTGATCCACTTCCAGATGATGCGGGTCATTTCATCGCCATCGAGTTCTACTACCGGCTTCGCGACTTTGATCTTGGACATTCTGAAAGGGCTGTTGAGGGTTAGAGGTGGAGTTGAATGCGGGCTCTGTCTTGCGCGGCGAAACTACCAACGAGGGAAGAGCAGTTAGGGGTCTTCTTCGAGTTCGGGTCCGCGGTAGTTGCCGGGCCGGGTGCTGCTGATGAACTTGCCGTTGCTGTAGTGCTCCTTCCAGGAGACGGTTCCATCCGGTCGGAAGAAGGTCCACTCGCCATCTGGAAGTCCATCCCTGTAATGGCCCATGTAGATCACCGCTCCATTCGCGGACCTTGCGACGACCGCCCCCTGCGGACGTCCGTTGACGCAGGTAGTCGTGTAGCTGCCTCGGCCCAATGGGAAGCGTGTGACGTATGCACCATTGTGCAACGCACCTGTCGAGTCACGCAGGATGCGCTCACCATGGAGTTTGCCGTGGCGGTAGGCTTTCCTCCATTCCACTTTCCCGTTCGGGTGGTATGAGGAGTGCTTGCCGTGGACGGCATGATTGCGTTGCCGTGATGCGTACTGCACGGTGCCGTCAGGATAGTAGTAGCGCTCAACGCCATGCTTCTTGCCCTTTCTGTAGGTCAGCATCCAGGTCCTTCTTCCAAGACTGTCGAAATGCGTCAACCGACCATGCACCAGCCCATCGCGCCAGGATACATGGCTCAGCAATCGGCCAGTGGTATCGTACACCGCAACGGGATTCTTGGGATTGCCAAACGCGTCGCGTTGGAACACGCTGTACCTCCCGTTCTTGACCTCGGTGGTGTCCCAACGTTGGGCACTCAGCGTTGCGATGCAGAGGATGAAGTGTAGGAAAAGAACGGTTCTCATCGGTCGAAAGCCTATGTCCCGATCAACGGGTTGCGAACGCGCAGGCGCGGGAACCTGCTGAAGTCCCTGTCCGTTGACCAGAGTTCGCGAATGCCATGGCTGAGGCAGATCGCGGCGATGCGCGCATCATGCACCATGGGACCTTGCACTTTGGCCTTGCCGAGCAGTTCGCGCAGCTCAGCCCAATGCAGCTCGTTCTCCGCGAGCAGGTGCAGCGATGGTGACGCCAGCCATGCCTCGATCTGCGCGATGGAGCGATCCGGTGAAGTCGGCGGCATGTAGATGCGCGGATGCGTGACGATGCTGTGGAACTCATGGATGCATGGCCAGGGAATCGCCCAAGCGGCTTTGTCCTCGGCAAGGTTGGTGATCACGCCCACGGCCGCAGTATGGAATGCGGAGTCCCTGCGATGGGCGTACACCAGCAGATTGGTGTCCACCGCGATCATGCGCCCTCGCCTTTGTAGATCGCGTCGCGCAGCTGCTCCCAGCTCGCATTCCTGAACTCAGGGTTCAGCCCCTTGCCATCCACGCTGGCATCGCGCAGTTTGAATGCTGGCGCATCCCGCTTCTCAGCCAGGACCAAGCGCAGTCCGTGCTCAATCAAGGCCTTCAGCGAGGTCTTCCGCGCGCGCGCATGGCGCTTGGCCTTGGCGAACAGGGCTTCGGGAAGTTCGATGGTGGTTTTCATGGGTAGCCGATTCAATGAATATGGGTGCCAATATAAGCTAGTGCGGGAAGCCGGGCAGGCATGCCTGCCTTATGGCTGATGATCCGCCAGCTGCCCAGAACCCGCAACCCTCATCCCTCTGCCCGCAAGCACCACGTTGGACGGATGCGCCTCCGCTGCGGCGGTTTCGGTGAATTATCCGCCTTGAAGTTCTCAACCTTCACACCTCGCTCATGCCTTTGCGCAGGTCCTCCACGGTCTTCTCAGGCAGTTTGTTCAGGTCCAG
>DAORNP010000009.1:46781-50648 GCA_035441065.1 Flavobacteriales bacterium
CCTTGCTGGCTTCTACGAGCGCCTCGCTATCGGCCTTGTCCGGCTTGATGCGGAACCGGTGGCGCGGATGCACATGCTGCGCGAGTTCGTGGTCATAGTGATGGAGCCGGACGAACTCCATGATGAGCGTGCGCGAGAACCGACTGTAGGTGCCGCTGATGCTCACTGGGCCGATGAGGTAGTGCTGGTCCGGGTTGGCGATCAGGTGCAGCAGGAGCCCTCGCCAGAGCATGAAGAGCGGCAACCGCTGGCGCTGGTATTCCGGGGAAATGAACGATCTGCCCAATTCAAAGCTGCGCCGCAGCACGCGCTCCATGGGCCGGTCCATGCGGAAGAGCGTGCTGGTATAGAAGCCACGCTTGCCGTAGCGCGCCATGATCTTGCGGCCATCGCCGATGCGGTAGGCGCCAACGAGCTGCTGCTTATCGCGGTCCCACAGGAAAAGGTGCTCGTAATAGAGGTCGAACTCGTCGAGATCGATGGCCTTATTGGTGCCTTCACCCACGGCGCGGAAGGTGAGTTCGCGCAAGCGGCCGATCTCGCGCAGTAGCGTTGGGATGCGATGACTTGGGGCCAGGAAAAGGTCGAACTCGGCTTGCTGGTTGATGCGCAGATCGGCGATGGAGTCGATCTCCTTCGCCAGTGCTTCCGTATCGATCTGCTCAACGACATCCTTGGGCTTGCTCGGGAAACGCAGCGGAGCAAAGAGCTCCCGCTTCACCTGCATGCCTGAGCCAAGTGCATAGGTCTTGGCCCGCAGGTAGCGGGCCAGCTTCTCGGCATTGCCCAGCACGGCGACTTCCTTGGCGCCGATCGGTTTGCCGATGCGCATGCGCACGGAGCGCCCGCGCATGCGAAGCATCTCGTTGGGCAGCACCAATGTGCGAAGGTTCGGATGGATCATGCCGAGCATCTGGAACACCAGACTATTGGCGCCATCGAACCACACGGGTACAACGGGTACTTGGGTGCGTTGGAGGATCTTGATGGCCGGGGTCTTCCAGCGCGGGTCGGCCACGGCACGCACATCGGTGCGCCAGCTGCTCACTTCGCCGGCCGGGAAAACGCCCAAGGCATTTCCGCCCTGAAGGTGCTCCATGGCCTGCCGCATGCCTTGGAAGCTGCTCTGCGAGCTGATGCCCTCCAGCGGGTTCACTCCGATGAAGCGGTCGCGCAGGGGCTCGAGCTGGCGCAACAGGAAATTGGCCATCACCTTCAGGTCGGGCCGTTTCTGACCGAGCACCTTCACCAACGCGAGGCCGTCAATCGCCCCGTAGGGGTGGTTCGCCACGAAGACCACCCCGCCCTCGGAAGGCACATTTGCCAGGTCCTCATCGGGCACGACGATTTCGAGCTGCAATTCCTTGAAGACCGCCTCTGTGAACTCGATGTCGTTCAAATGGGCGGTGTTCCCATAAATCTTCTCCAAGCGCTTCAGTCCGCTCACCTCCGTGAGCAGGGCGATGCGGGGGTCGCCTTCACGCATGTGGCTGGCCTTGGCCAGTTCTGCGGGTTCCACGATGCGCTTCATCGCGAGCGAATGTATCCTTCGGCTTTGAGGCGTCATCGGCTTGTTGAAAAGACCGAGCCCGTCCATACGCTGCTCCAGCATGACGGAACAGCACCATGGCTTCGAGAGATGCATTAACGAACGTTAACCTCAATTCATCTTATTGATTCCTGTTCTCATCGGGTAATTGCATTCTTACATCGAAGTCGTTCTTTCATTGTGGGAAGTTGGCGGAGCATCCGTTTGGCTCGCTGGAATGCACGGATAGTTTTGCCGCCGCCTCATGGTAAAGCTTCGCCATAGCATAGCGCTCTCAGCCCTCTTCTTGGGCTGCACGCTAACAGCGCAAACCCTTGACTCACTCGCCTTCGGCGGCCCTGACGGATTCGACATCTTCGACGAGCTTGAGTTGGATGAGACCCCCGAGCACGCGCGTTTGGAGGTTAGCCGCGCTGCGCGGGCGCTCGGCATCCTCTGCGACTTGAGCGATTCCCTCGCGGCCATCCCTGGATACGACCTCTATTGCACCTGGAACACGGAGACCATCTTCGACCGAGAGCGCGCTCACACGGTACATGATACCCTCTGCCTCGACTTGAGCGTGACCGGCGACGATTTCTTCATGCCTTGCCCAGGGCACCTTACCTCGCCCTTCGGACCGCGGAAAGGCCGTATGCACTATGGCCTCGACCTGAAGCTCCAGACCGGAGATCCCGTGGTCTCTGCCTTCCCTGGTGTTGTGCGCATCTCGCGGTACAATAAGTCATACGGGCATGTCGTTGTGGTTCGCCATCATAATGGACTCGAGACCCTCTACGCGCACTTGAGCAAGCGGAAGGTTGAGCCGGGCCAGATCGTCGAGGCTGGTGATACGCTCGGCTTGGGCGGCAATACTGGCCGGAGCTACGGCAGCCACTTGCACTTCGAAGTGCGTTTCCTGGATCAGCCCATCGACCCCTCGTTGATCGTGGATGTGGAGAATGGTGCTCTGAAGGCAAAGACACTCGAGATTCACAAGGGGTCTTTCGCCAGCATGGCTGCCGCGAAGGTCATGGCCGGTTCACGCAAGTATCACGTTGTGCGCCCGGGTGATACGCTGTCGGCCATCGCACGGCGTTACGGCACCAATGTGCAGTCGCTCTGCCGGATGAATGGGATCGGCCAAGGCAGCTTGCTACGGCTGGGCCAGCGTGTTCGGTACAACTGAATCGTCGTTCAGGCGGCCTGTCCTTCGTTGCGTCGCTTGAGCCGGGAGATTTGCTCCATCATGTCCTGATTGCGCTCCGGCGATAGCAGGTATTCAGCGCCGCTCTTCGTTCGCAACAGGATAAGGTCGTGCCTGGAGCTCTCCATGCGATCGATGAAGAGCCTGCCGATTCCGAGTGTATAGGAACGAAGTCCGATATCAATCGTGCAATAGCGCATGAATGCAGACTCGCTCTTGCGCGGATTCGTGCCGTGCTCGCGCAAGCGCTTCTGCACCTTGCGGCTCACATACTCGCGGCAAGCCACACGCTCCATCGTGCTGGCATCGAGGATGTCGCCAGCCCCTATGGAGTCATGGTACTGTCCACGGCTCAGCTCCATTGCACGTTCGGTTATGCGGTATTGGGCTGGGCGCTGTCGGTCGCGGATGATTGCCACGACAAAGGCCAGCACCACCAGAACGAAGCTGCCGACGATGAGCTTGATATGCCCGGATGCCAGTCCGACCCCCGATGCCGCAGTGAGCACGAAGGGCGCAATCAAGGCTACCACGCGCACATTGTGCCACTGCCTTCGGGTCTTGTAAAGCTTCTCGCTCATCGCGTATCGGCCAAGCGGGTCGAAAAGAAGAAGAGCGGCCCGCTCAGCCGCTCTTTGGTACCGGAGAAGGGACTCGAACCCTTACAACCTTACGGTCACACGCCCCTGAAACGTGCGCGTCTACCAATTCCGCCACTCCGGTGAGTGCTTTTTCGCACAGGGGGCGCAAATATAGGCGCGCGTTCCAGCCGTGCTAATCAATCGGCAATAACCGTGATCCGATGGTGCAAAAAGCACGAAGCCCCCATCCCGAAGAACGGGACAGGGGCGACGTGACTCTTCAGACTGACCTCTGAACTACTTGGACAGGCCGGTTCAACGGAGGGATTCCTTCTGCGGTTACACGACCAATGAGATAAGCTGTGGGAGCCTGCATAAAGGCCCGATGCCTAACGGCTGGCAATCCCGCTGATCTCCACGTTCACTCCACGCGGCAATCCTTTCACGGCCACAGCCTCGCGTGCCGGCGGTACTTCGGCAAAATAGCCGCCATATACCTCGTTTACGGCGGCGTAGTGCGCCATGTCGCTCAGGAAGATGGTCACTTTCAC
>DAORNP010000009.1:50658-51187 GCA_035441065.1 Flavobacteriales bacterium
AAGTGGTCGTAGCTCAGGCCAGCGGCCTTCAGCAGGTTGCCTACGTTCTCCATCACCTTCTTCGTCTCCGTCACGATGTCCGCCGTGTGCAAGTTGCCCTGGGCATCCAATGCGATTTGTCCACTGAGGAAGAGCAAGCCCCCGGCTTCTATGGCAGGCGTGTACGGTGCGAGCGGCTTTGCGGCGTTAGGAGGGTAGATGGCATTCTTCATTTGCGGATGCAGCGTAGAGCTGATTTCCTTGCGGCTGCGCCGCGAAGATGCGTGACGCTGCAGCGAACACCGCATTCAAAGGCCGCATGCGCTTCCGGATAGCTTTGCAGCCCGATGGAGAACCCCCCACTTATCCTGGTCACCAACGACGATGGCATCTTCGCACCGGGCATACGCACCCTGGCGGAAGAGATGAAGGCATACGGCCGCGTGATGGTTGTAGCGCCGGACAAGCCGCAGAGCGCCATGGGGCACGCGATCACCATACACAGTTTCCTGCGGCTGCAGAGCGTGCATCTCATGGATGGTGTGGAAGC
>DAORNP010000010.1:0-356 GCA_035441065.1 Flavobacteriales bacterium
CCATGACCTGCTCGCGGCCGTTGGAGAAGGTGCCGGTGATGGTGCCGTCGGTGCCGAGCTCGATGAAGCTCAGGAAGCCGATCGCGAGGATGGAGCCGATCATGGCCCGGTAGCCGAAGATGGGCTTGCGGGCATTGGTGGAGATGATCTCTGAAGTGATGCCCAGCGCGGGCAACAGCACGATGTACACTTCCGGGTGGCCCAGGAACCAGAACAGGTGCTGGAACAGGATGGGGCTTCCACCGGTCTGCTCAAGCGCCTCGCCTGCCAGATGGATATCGCTCAGGTAGAAGCTCGTCCCCAAGCTGCGATCAAGCAGCAACAGCAGCGCCGCGCTCAACAGCACCGGGAAGCTG
>DAORNP010000010.1:366-4175 GCA_035441065.1 Flavobacteriales bacterium
CGGTGACGAAGATCGCCCACATGGTCAATGGCAGGCGGGTCATCTTCATGCCCTTCGTGCGCAGGTTCAGGATGGTGACCACGTAGTTGAGGCCGCCCATGAGCGAACTGGCGATGAAGAAGGTCATGCTCACCAGCCAGAGTGTCATGCCGGTACCCGAACCGGGCATGGCCTTGGGCAAGGCGCTCAACGGAGGGTAAATGGTCCAACCAGCGCTGGCCGGTCCGCCCTCCACGAAGAGCGAAGCGATCATGATCACGCTGCTCAGCAGGAAGAACCAGTAGCTGAGCATGTTGATGAAGCCACTGGCCATGTCCCGCGCACCAACCTGCAATGGGATGAGCAGGTTGGCGAAGGTTCCGCTCAACCCGCCCGTGAGCACGAAGAACACCATGATGGTGCCGTGGATGGTGACCAGCGCCAGGTACATGTTGCTATCGAGCACGCCACCGGGCGCCCACTTATCGCCCAGGAAGAAGTTGGTGAACGCGAAGCCCTCGCCTGGCCAAGCCAGTTGCAGGCGGAAGATCAGGCTCATGATCACGGCCACCCAGGCCATGAAGATGGCCGTGACCAGGAATTGCTTCCCGATCATCTTGTGGTCCTGCGAGAAGACCCATTTGGAGATGAAGCTCTCCTCGTGGTGGTGATGCGCGTGGCCGGCATCGTGCCCGGCGTGTGCTGCATGCGCGTGTGCGCCCATGGTCGTTGGTGCTTACAGGTTCATTGTCCGGTGGGTAGCGTGGCCACGGCCATGCTGTCCTTCGCGGCGGTCATGCTGGAGTCGGCGGTGGCCGGAGCAGTTGCTGCCTCGGCCCCCTCGAAAGGCTTCTTGTTCGCTTCAGCCACCCAAGCATCGAACTCGCCGGGCGAGGTGACGATGAGCGGCATCTGCATGTTGTAGTGGCTGGCGCCGCAGATCTTGTTGCAGAGCAGGATGAAATCGAACTTCTCGTCCTTCATTACGTGCACGCGCATGCTGTCGGAAGTGATCGTCGGCACCACTTTCATGCTCGTGGTCATTCCCGGAACGGCATTCATCTGGATGCGCAGATGCGGGATGAATGCGCTGTGGATGATGTCGCGGCTGCGGATGAGAATATTGGCCTCCTTTCGCACGGGCAGATAGAAGTCCTTGGTGACAACATCGTCCGCGCCGTGCAGGTACGTACTGGCGGCTCCATTGGCCTTGATGTCCTGCTCCATCACCATGCGCAGGTTCACGATGCGGGCGGCCATGCGCTCGAGGTAGGCGATGCGGTGCTCGAGTTCCTCCACTTTCGAGTCGGGCAGCACACCCTCCAAAGCTGCTTTGGCCTCGGCCTTCTCTTGGGCGATTTCGGCCATGCGCTTCTCGATTGCCTTGGCCGTCACGATCCCCAGCGGATTCTCGCCATTGATCAGCCTGTAGTCGGTTGCCCCCAGCATACCATCGCTGCCAGGATAACGAGCGGTCCAATCGAACTGCTTCGCATAGAGTTCCACCTGGACGGCATCGGGACTGGCCGGCGCGGTTATTTGCTGCCACGTGGTGAGGCCGTAAATGATGATCACGAAGAGCACGGCAGCAGGGACGACCGTCCAGAGCAGTTCGAGCTTGTTGTTGTGCGGCTGCCAGAATGCGCGGCGATTCTTGCTGAACACGTACTTCCCGGCGAAGTAGAAAAG
Organism: Flavobacteriales bacterium; assembly: GCA_035441065.1. Taxonomy (GTDB): domain Bacteria; phylum Bacteroidota; class Bacteroidia; order Flavobacteriales_F; family PHOS-HE28; genus PHOS-HE28. Next base: position 2,035 of record DAORNP010000010.1, read on the forward strand.
CAGGATGTTCGTGGCGATGAACGTGAGGATCAGGATCCACCAGTTGAAGTTCATCAGCGCGTCCGTGTCTTCGCCCTGCGTGCTGGCGGCGACAGGGAGCATCTTATCCCCGTATGCCATCACCAGCCACAGGAAGAAGCCGAAGTAGGCGATGGGGAAGAGCCACATCAAAGTGGCGTTCATCCGGTTATCGGCATCGGAGATATCCTCCTCGCGCTTGCCGCGCAGCTTCGAGGTGAGCTCGTACACGCGGGCCAACTGGGCCACCGCGAGGATGCCCAGGACCACGACGATCAGTATCAGGAGCTTGGTCATTGTCCGCTATGCTAACCCGGCAGGGATGCCTTGTGTTCGTTGATCAAATGCTGTGATGTACGCTCTCCTCCAAGTAGGGGTGGTTCACCGGCGTGAGCGGGGCCTTCGCCAAGGTGCCGAGCACCACGCGGATGAAAGCACCGAGGAAGAGCACGAACATGCCCACATCGAGCAGGTTGATGCCATGGAAGTGGTGCCCATTGGCGCCCGGCATCACCATCAAGTTAACATCGAGCCAATGGCCCACGAAGATCACCGTGCCCACGCCGATGAGGTAGCGCGGATTGCGCTTGGCGTCACGGCTCATCAACAACGCCATGGGTGCAGCGAAGTTTATGAAGAAGATGGTCCAGAGCAGTCCGGGATGATGGTCGATGCGGTCTTGGAAGTAGGTGACCTCCTCCGGGATGTTCGCGTACCAGATCAGCATGAACTGCGAGAAGTACAGGTAGGTCCACAAGAAGCTGACGGCGAAGACCCACTTGCCCATGTCGTGGATGTGGCTGTTGTTCACCTGAGGCAGGTAGCCCTTGCGCTTCAGGTAAAGCACGAGAATCACGCCGGTGATCATGGCGCTCACCCACATCCCGCTGAACACGTACCAGCCGTAGAGCGTGCTGAACCAGTGGTCATCAATGCTCATGAGCCAGTCCCATGCAAGCGTGCTGCTGAACACGGCGAAGAACACAAGGAACAACGCGCTGCGGCGGTAGGTGAGCAGGTGCGTGCGCACAAGGCTCTCGCCGGTGAGGCCATCCATCTCCAAGCTCTTCTTGCGGAACCAATTTGCGGCGTAGATGAAGGTGGCCAAGTAGGCCAACGTGCGGACCCAGAAGAAGGGCTTGTTCAGGAAGGCGCTCTTGCCATCCATGATCGCATCGTAGTTGGGGCCGCCTTTCACGTAGAGGCTCTCATCCATCCAATGGTAGATGTGGTGCAGCCCAATGGTGCCAGCAGCAAGCACGATGATCATGACCACGGCACCCACGGGGATCCAACCCATGATGGACTCATACACGCGTTTCACCAGAACGCTCCAAGCGGTCTCGGTGGCGTTCTGCAACGAGTAGAAGAAGAGGGCTCCCAAGCCGATGCCGAGGAAGAAGAAGCCATTGACGAGCAATGCGCTCCAAGTGCACTGTGGTCGCCGATCACGCCCACGATGGTGGCGATGGCGCCCAAGCCGATCAACGCCATGCTCAGCGTGCTCGCCCGTTTGCTGATGGTGAAGTTCATCGCTGTTCCGTTGTTCACATGGTGGCCGGGGCCGCCGGCTCACGGGTCATCTTGCCTCCATTCTGCAGGTACTGCACGTAGTGCGTGACATGCCAGCGCTCCTCCTTGCTCAGTTGCGAGGCATGCGAGCCCATGGCCACGTTCTTCCCGTGCACGAGCACGTGGAAGATCTTGCCCTCGGGCAGGTCCTTCAAAGGTCCGCTGTAAGCGCCTGGCGGCGGGTACTTGCCATTGTTCACCACGGGGCCATCGCCTTGCCCGGTAGTCCCATGGCAATGCATGCAGAACTTCTCATAGATCACCTTGCCCTGCTCGACGGTGGCCTCTGTCATCATGATCGGGCTCTTCAGGCTGGCACCGGCCGCCTCGTAGCCCTCAGGCGTGTCGGGATACGGATAAGGCATGTTGAACTGCGCCTTGTCAGCCGATTCGCTGAATGCGATGGTGCCCGGAACCGGCTTCCGCGCGCTCACGCGGTCACGCTGCGTGCGGGCCTTCTCTTCGGTGTGGTAGTAAGGGTCCTGCCCGTAGTCCACGTAGGCCTCGACGGCCGGGCTGCGGTACATGTCGGGCATGTATTCCACCCCAGG
>DAORNP010000010.1:4212-6315 GCA_035441065.1 Flavobacteriales bacterium
ATGGCGGTGAGCGCTGTGAGGGTCGTTGCGGTGCGCATGGGGCTCAGCATTGGCGCTCGTTGATCTCCGTTACAGGGCTCTGGCGCAACAGCTCGGCGATAGCCTCTGCGCTGTGACCGTGGTTATCGGCTGTGCGGACCTCGATGATGAACTTGTCGTTGGTCGAGCGGGGATCGGGGTTGCGCGCCGGCATTCCGGGCAGGGTCTTGTTGCGGATCAGGTAGGTGATGGCCATGCCGTGGGCGGCGCAAAGCACGGTGAACTCGAAGGTGACCGGGATGAAGGCCGGCACGTTCTGGTAGAAGCTGAAGCTGGGCTTGCCGCCGATGTTCATCGGCCAATCGAAGATGTTGAAGTACCAGATGCCCAGCACGGCCAGCGCGGTGCCGGTGATGCCGAACATGAAGCTCACGATGCCCAAGCGCGTGCGCGTGATGCCGATGATCGGGTCGATGCCGTGGATCGGGAATGGCGAGAAGACGTCCTTCACCTTGATGCCGCTGGATACGAGCTTGCGCGCGCCGTCCTTCAGCTGCTCGGGATCGTCATAGACCGCGTAGATGACCTTGTTCGCCATGGCCTAGTGATGATGGTGTTTGGCGGCGTCGTTCTTATAGCTCTCGCCGCTCACTTTCAGGATGGACTTCACCTCGTTCAACGCCAGCACCGGGAAGTAGCGGGCGAAGAGCAGGTAGAGGGTGGAGAAGATGCCGATGGTACCCAGGAACACGCCCACATCGACCCAGGTGGGGTGGAACATGGTCCATGCGCTGGGCATGTAGTCGCGATGGAGGCTGGTCACGATGATCACGAAGCGCTCGAACCACATGCCGATGTTCACGATGATGCTCATGAAGAAGGTGAAGGCCAGGTTGGTGCGCAGCTTCTTGAACCAGAAAAGCTGCGGACTGATCACGTTGCAGCTCATCATGGCCCAGTAGCTCCACCAGTAGGGGCCGGTGGCCCGGTTGATGAACGCGTAGCTCTCGTACTCCACGCCGCTGTACCAGCTCACGAACAACTCAGTGATGTACGCCACGCCCACGATGGAGCCGGTGACGATGATCACAATGTTCATGTACTCGATGTGCTTCTTGGTGATGTACGCCTCCAGGTGCATCACCTTACGCATCACCAGCAGCAGCGTCTGCACCATGGCGAAGCCGCTGAACACGGCGCCACTCACGAAATAGGGAGGGAAGATGGTCGTGTGCCAACCGGGCACGATGGAAGTCGCGAAGTCGAAGCTCACCACCGAGTGAACCGAGAACACCAGCGGCGTGGCGATGCCTGCGAGCACCAGGCTCACCTCCTCGAAGCGGGTCCAGGCCTTGGCATTGCCGGTCCAGCCGAAGCTGAGGATGCCATAGACCTTTTTCATCATCGGCTTGGAAACCTTGTCGCGGATGGTGGCGAAATCGGGGATGAGGCCGATGTACCAGAACACCAGCGACACGCTGAAGTAGGTGCTGATCGCGAACACGTCCCAGAGCAGGGGCGAATTGAAGTTCACCCAGAGGCTGCCGAACTGGTTGGGCAGCGGCAGCACCCAGTAGCTCATCCAGATCCTTCCCATGTGGATGCCGGGGAAGGTGGCGGCCATGATCACGGCGAATATGGTCATGGCCTCAGCAGAACGGTTGATGGCCATGCGCCACTTCTGGCGGAAGAGCAGGAGGACCGCGCTGATCAGCGTGCCCGCGTGGCCGATGCCCACCCACCAAACGAAGTTGGTGATGTCCCACGCCCAGTCCACCGTCTTGTTCAGGCCCCAAGTGCCGATCCCCTTGCTGATGAGGTAGAGGATGCAGCCCGTGCCATAAGCGGCGATCAGGCTGGCAATGGTCATGAGGATGTACCAGCCGCGCGGGGCCTTGTTCTCAATCGGGCCCACGATATCGTTGGTGATGTCGTGGTAGGTCTTGTGACCCAGGATGAGCGGTTCTCTGATCGCTGCTTCTGCGTGCATGGTTCCGGGTCTTTTCCTTAGGCGTGATGTGCTTCTTCCTCCGTGTTGCGCACCTTCACCAGGTAGCTCACATTGGGCTTCACGCCGATCTCCTCGAGCGCATGGTAGGCGCGGTCGGTCTCGACGAGCTTACG
>DAORNP010000010.1:6336-17428 GCA_035441065.1 Flavobacteriales bacterium
GTTCAGGTCGCCGAAGATGATGGCCCCCGTGCCGCAAGCAGCGCTGCAGGCGGTCTCGATGTCGCCATCCTTCACCGGGCGGCCTTCCTTCTTCGCCTTGAGCTTGCCGGCCTGGATGCTCTGCACGCACATGCTGCACTTCTCGATAACACCGCGCGCGCGCACGGTCACGTCAGGGTTCAGGACCAAGCGGCCCAGGTCGTCCCAAGCGGGGTTCACCTCGGCGAACTGATCGGTGACGTAGTTGAACCAGTTGAAGCGACGCACCTTGTACGGGCAGTTGTTCGCGCAATAGCGCGTACCGATGCACCGGTTGTAGGTCATCTGGTTGAGTCCCTCGTTGCTGTGCGTGGTGGCAGCGACCGGGCACACCGTCTCGCAAGGCGCGTGGTTGCAATGCTGGCACATCACCGGCATGAAGAACACGCTCGGCGAAGCGCTCGGCTCTTCCATCTTGGTGTAGAGGCTGATCTTGCTCTCCCCGGCTTCGCGGCCAGCGGCCCACTTGGTATCGCTGCTGAAATAGCGGTCGATGCGGAGCCAGTGCATCTCGCGGCTGCGGCGCACCTCGTCCTTGCCCACCACCGGGATGTTGTTCTCGCTGTTGCAGGCCGTGATGCAGGCACCGCAACCGATGCAGCTGTTCAGGTCGATGCTGAGGCCCCAGCGGTGACCAACGCCTTCCACCGGATGCTCGGCCCACAGGTCGAATGCCGCAACCGGCTTGCGGTCGCGCGCATCGATCACGCCATCCTCATTCACATCTTCATGCACCGGCAGCGCATGGGTCTTGTTGTACACCTCCTTGTCACCCGCCTTGTAGGTCGCGAAGGAGGTCTCCTTCACGATGCTGTGGCGGTCCATGTGCGTGAGGTGCGTCTGCGTGATGGCCATCGGGTAGGTCTCACCCGTGGTGCTCACGCTAACGTTCAGGGCATCGTAGCTCACCGCACCGTTCTTCAGGCTGGCAAGCGGATAGGCGTTCTGTCCAACAGGCTTGCGCTCGCCGTTGTGATCGGTGACCACAGCAGCCTTGCCCACTTTCTCTCCGTTCGCGCCGCGACCGTAGCCGAGGGCGATGGCAATCGTGCCTTCAGCCTGACCAGGGCTTGGCACCACCGGCAGCTTCAATTCAGTCTCGCCAACCTTCACGCTCACCACGCCTGCCGGGCTCTGCTCACCCAGGTAATCAGGCAGGCCCAGTTTGCGCACATCGGCGAAGCTCATGCACACGTAGTTGTCCCACGTGATTTTCGTGAGCGGATCAGGCATCTCCTGCAGCCAAGGGTTGTTGGCATGCTGGCCGTCGCCAATGGCTTCGGTGGTGTAGAGGCTCAGCTCCCACTCCCCTGCCCCGCTAGCGGCTTGCTTCGCAGCAGCGCCTGCTGCGGCTAGATCACCTGCGAAAGTTGCAGCGCTTGCAGGCATCGGATGCGAGACGAGCACGCCGTCATGCAGGCTCTGGTTCCACACCGGGGCGAAGTCTCCTCCGCCATGGGCCGCGAGATTCTTCTGCCAGGTCTCTTGGATGAAGTCGGCCCATTTGGTGCTGACTCCGGCCCACTTCAGCACATTGGCTTGCCAGGGGCGCGTATCGAAGAGCTTACTGATCACCGGCTGCTGCAGCGCGTACTGCCCGGTCTTGGGCATGTAGTCGCCCCAGCTCTCCAGGTAGTGATTGTCCGGGCACAGCCAATTGCAAAGGCTGGCGGTCTCATCGGCGTAGCGGCTGAAGCTCACGCTGAGACCGACCTTCTCAAGGCCGCTCTTGAACTCGACTGCATTGGGCAGGCTGTAGGCTGGGTTCACACCGGCCATCACCAACGCGCCAACTGCACCCGCATTCATGTCCTTCACCAACTGCGCGACAGCAGCATCGTCGCCTTGGAAGAACCAGGTGTGGTTGTCCAGGTCGATGGTGCTGCCATAGCTGCCCAGCATGCTGTTGATGCTGTTCACCAGCACCTGCGTGCCTTCGTCGTTGCTTCCGCAGACCACGAGCGCGCGGCCCTTTGCGGACCAGAGCTCGTTGGCGGCATGCTTCAATGCTTCGTTGCTCAGGCCGCCTCCAACGGTGGCCGCGCCGGCCTTGCCTGCGATGGCATCGTGCAGGGCGATGACCGCGAGGGGCACCTCGCTGGGCTTCACCATCACGCGCTGGTCGGCGTTGGCGCCGGTGAGGCTCATGCGCGCCTCCACCTGGATGTGCCGGTTCATGGCGCCATCGGGGTTGCGGCGGGTGGCGTACTGCCACTGGTACTCGTTGCTGCTGCCCCAGCTGCTGAGGAAATCGGCATCCACGCTCACCACCACATCGGCCTTGGTGAAATCGTAGCCGGGGAACACCCGCTTGCCGAAGCTCTTGAGGTTCGCGTTCGTGACACCACTGTAGCTGATAGAGTCATACTGCACGTGCTCCACTGTGGCGTGCTTGGCCTTGAGGGCGGCGACGGCTTCGCGCGTGCTGGGGCTGATGATGGTGTTGGTGAGCACCACGATGCGCTTACCGGCGGCGCTCGCTGCAGTAAGGCCCGCATCGATGGCCCCATCGGCCTCGCTCCACTTCACGCCAACATGCTTGCCCTCACTGCGCTTGCGCGGGCCCTTCAGGCGTTCGCCGTCATAGAGCGAGAGCACCGAGCTGTTGATCCGTGCGTTCACCACGCCCTTGTCGAGCGAAGGGTTCCGGTTGATCCCGAAGCGCGGGTTGCCCTTCACATGGATGGGGCGCCCTTCGCGGGTCTTCACCAGGATGCTGGCGAAATCCTGCCCGTCATAGAAGGTGCTGGCGTACCAGTTGGCAACGCCCGGAGTGATCTCCTCGGGCTTGCTCACGTAAGGGATGCTCTTCACCACCGGGGTCTCGCAGGCGGCCAATGTGGCGGCGCCCAGAGAGAAGCCCAGGAACTTGAGGAAGTCGCGGCGGTTGGTATTGGCCCCTTGCAGGTTGCTATCGCCCAGCACCTGGTCAATGGCCAAGGGCGTGGCGAACTCGGCCTCGCGGGCCTTCATCGCCTCGGGGTCCTGACGCAGGTCGGCCGCGTCCATCCAGTACTGCTTCGTGCTCGACATCGTGCGCGCGGTTTCTTAGTAGTGGCACTTGGCGCATTCCCAGCCGCCAAGCTCCTTCACGGTGATCTTGCCGTCCTCCAGGTACTGCTTCAGTTCGCGGTGGCCCAGCTTCGCATCGTTGTTCAGGCGGGCCATCACTTCATCGTAGTAGCCGTTGCCGGCCATCTTCACCTCGGTCTTGTTGTGGCAGTCGATGCACCAGCCCATGGTGAGCGGTGCCCACTGCTCGGCAACATCCATTTTCTCGTCGATAGGGCCGTGGCAGGTCTGGCATTCAATCTTGCCCACGGCAACGTGCTGGGCGTGGTTGAAGTAGGCGTGATCGGGCAGGTTGTGCACCTTCACCCAGCGCACAGGCTCCTCCTTCCCGGTGTATGCGCCCTTGTCGGGGTCCCAACCGGCGTGCTTGTAGATTTTCTGAATCTCCTTGGTGCCCGCCTCCGAGCGACCGACGTTCACCGCTTGGTGGCAGTTCATGCACACGTTGGTGCTGGGGATGCCCGCGTGCTTGCTCTTCTCAGCGCTGCTGTGGCAATACTGGCAGTTGATGGCCAGGTTGCCCTGATCGGCCTTGCCCGCATGCAGCGTATGGTTGAAGAGTATGGGCTGCTCGGGTTTGTAGTGAGCCACCTCATCACCGCCATACACCCCAATGACCCAGGCCGCATTCCAGAGTTGAAGGATGACCCATACCGTGATGAACAGGCCCACGAAACTCATGAACACCTTGTGCTCCCAGGCCCAAGCACGGAATCGCTGCATGCGCGTGGTCTCCGGCAATGGCCCATTGCCTTCGGCCTCGTTCACGGCGTTGGTCAAGCTGCGCTTCACGCCGCTCAACGAGAGGCCAACCACCACTAAGAGCAGCGCCAACACCAGCAGCCATAGCCAGTTGTTGGAGCCCTCGTCAACAGGACCTCCACTTGAGGTAGGAGGTGGAGCTGCCGCTACAGGAGGCGCCCAGTTGTCGACGTAATAGAATATCGCATCGATCTCCTCGTTTGAGAGGGCCACCGGTGTCATGATCACCGGCTTGTATTCCTCCCAAATGGCCACGGCCAATTCGTTGCCAGTCTTCAGGTAGGCCTGGCTGTTCTTCACCCAAGCGTAGAGGTCGCCTTTACCTTCCCATTTGGCCTTCACGCCTTTCAAGGCAGGGCCGGTCATCTTGGCGTCCACCTTATGGCAGCTGGCGCAATTGCCCTTATAGAGCTTCTCGCCCTGAGTGTACAGCGCGGCGTCGGCCGGCTGCGCCTGGGCAGCAGAGAGGCTCAGCGAAAGGAGAAATGCGAGTGCGGTGCGGATGGACCCTTTGGAACGTCGTGAAAGACAAGCTGGAAGCGGCATTCCGAACAGGTTAGAAGAGGAGGGTTCCGTGAAGACGGCGGCAAAAATAGAAGCGGACCTTAATGGCGGAAGGGACATGGATCGCCTTGCCATGAACGCGTCATTATTTAGAGCGGGTCTAAACAAGAGATGATTCCCCGAAGCCGCGCCTATCGCGGGCAGGCGGTCGATGAGGGGCATACTTTTGGCCACCGCGCAAATCGTGAATCCACTTCGTTTCCTGCTCATTCTCTCCTTTTGCCCGTTGCTTGCGGCGGCGCAAGAGTCGCCCAGCCGCTATTTCGAGGCGCACCGCTTGGCTGTTGACACGCCCGAGGCCAACCCGGCTTCCACGGGGCGTATCACCGTGAATGCCGATCCGAAAGTGCAGCGGTTGATGGAGCGCTACGTGGCGGTGAAGCACCCAGTGGCCGGCTACCGAGTGCAGATCTTCCTCGGCGAGCGCAAAGCGGCCGAAGAAGCCAAGCGCAACTATTTGCAGAAGAACCCTGAATCACCGGCCTACCTCAGCTGGTTCGCACCGAACTGGCGCGTTCGCGTGGGTGATTGTCGTACGCGGGTTGATGCCGAGCGCTTACTGCGCGACCTCAAGCCGAACTATCCGGGTAGCTATATCGTGCCCGACGAGATCGAGATGGTGCGCTGAAACCAGACTGAAGCGCTTGCAGAAACCGAGAAGAAGGCGTTAGCAGGCTGACGACGGAACGTCGTACAAATCCGCCTACCGGACGTCGCGAGGGCTAGAGGCCGAAAGCCTTCTTCACCGCACCAACGGCGTTGAGCTCCTCCCAAGGGAAGAGCTTCACCTTCACCGTCTTCTTCTTGCCCGCGTTGTCGAAGTTCTTGGTGACCGTTTCGCATGTACGGCCCATGTGGCCATAAGCTGCGGTCTCGCTGTAGATGGGCGTGCGCAGCTTGAAGCGCTGTTCGATGAAATAGGGGCGCATATCGAACTCGGGCAGCGCAGCGATCTTCTTCGCGATCTGGCCGTCGTTCAACTTCACCTTGCTGGTGCCGTAGGTGTTCACATAGAAACCTACTGGCTCGGCCACCCCGATGGCATAGGCCACCTGCACGAGCACCTCATCGCATACGCCAGCAGCCACCAGGTGCTTGGCCACGTGACGCGCTGCATAAGCCGCACTGCGATCCACCTTGCTGGGATCCTTGCCGCTGAAGGCACCGCCGCCGTGCGCGCCTTTGCCGCCGTACGTGTCCACGATGATCTTGCGGCCGGTTAGGCCGGTATCGCCGTGAGGGCCGCCGATCACGAATTTGCCGGTCGGGTTGATGTGGTAAGCGATATCCTTTCCGAAGAGGGCCTGCACGCGCTTGGGCAGCTTCTTCATCACCCGTGGGATGAGGATATTGATCACATCGGCCTTGATCTTCGCGAGCATCTTGGCTTCCTTGTCGAAGTCGTCGTGCTGCGTGCTCACCACGATGGCGTCGATGCGCTTGGGCGTGTGGTCATCGTTGTACTCGATGGTCACCTGGCTCTTGGCGTCGGGACGCAGGTACGGCATCGGGCTCTTCTTCTCGCGGCGGATGGCGGCGAGTTCACGGAGCAGCAGGTGGCTCAGCTCCAACGGGAGCGGCATGTAGGTGTCCGTGTCGCGGCAGGCGTAGCCGAACATCATGCCCTGATCACCGGCGCCCTGCTCCTCGGGCTTCTTGCGCACAACGCCCTGATTGATGTCGGGGCTCTGCTCGTGAATGGCGCTGAGCACCCCGCAGCTATGCGCCTCGAACATGTACTCGCTCTTGGTGTAGCCGATCCGCTCGATCACCTCGCGCGCGATCTGCTGCACATCGAGGTAAGCCTCACTCTTCACTTCGCCGGCGAGCACCACCTGGCCGGTGGTCACCAAGGTCTCGCAGGCCACTTTGCTGCTGGGGTCGAAGGCGAGGAAGTGGTCGATGAGGGCATCGCTGATCTGGTCGGCGACCTTGTCGGGGTGGCCTTCGCTGACGGATTCGGAGGTGAAGAGGTACGGCATGTGGTAACGCGATCGTTTTGAGGGCGGCAAAGGAATGCGTTTCAATGGGATGCTCGTCAGGGCCGCCACCCAACGAGCAGCACACGCCTCATTCGCTGTCCCTTGCGGGTTCATCCTTCAACGCTTCCAGGCGATTGAGTGCCGCTTCGCCCCTCTTGCGCTGAGCGGAAAGGAAGCTCGGCATCAGCAGGATCATGGCCAGGTTCACCGCCGCCAAGCACAGACCGATCCAGAAGACCCAAGGCATCCAAGGCTCCTGCCAAAAGAACCAGGCAATGGCACAGAGGATGGTTTGACGCACCGTCCAGAAGACGAGCTTGCGATTACGAGCGGCCGGTGTGAGGGTGGCACCGGCGATGGCCGCACGGAACTGCTCGCGCTCATCGCTGCAACCTTCAGGCTCGGATTCGATGCTCATTTGCCCGTGAGCTCCTTGAACACCTCTTCGAGCCCGCGCTCGCTCTTCTGCAGGCCCAGCACTTTCAACCCCTGCTTCACGGCGAACTCGAAGATCGCAGGGCGCGCATCCACACCGGCATCGTGCGCGATGAGCCAGCGGTGCGCGTCCTTGTGCTTCACCTGACGAACGCCGATGAGGTTGAGCAGCTCATTGGCGGCTGGCGACCGGTCGAACTCCACTTCGAGCACCTCTTGCTGATGCTGGCGCGAGCGCAAGCTGCTGGCGGTGTCGTCCGCCACGATCAATCCCTTGTCGATGATGATAACGCGGTCGCAGATGGCCTCCACCTCTTGCATGATGTGCGTGCTGAGCATCACGGTCTTCTCGCGGCCAAGCTCCTTGATCAGCGCGCGGATGTCCACGAGCTGGTTAGGGTCGAGGCCGCTGGTGGGTTCGTCTAGGATGAGCACTTCGGGATCGTGGATAAGCGCCTGCGCCAAGCCCACGCGCTGACGGTAGCCCTTGCTCAATTGGCCCACACGCTTGTGCTGCTCAGGCCCTAGGCCCACGCGATCGATCAACTTGCTCACCGCTGCATCGCGCTGCTTCAGGCCATGCACGCCCGCTACGAAATCGAGGTGCTCGCGCACATACAGGTCGAGGTAGAGCGGGTTGTGCTCGGGCAGGTAGCCCACGCGGCGGCGCACCTCCATGCTGTTCGTCCGCGTATCGAAGCCGCACACCACAGCATCGCCCTCGGTGGGCGGAATGAAGCACGTGAGGATCTTCATCATGGTGCTCTTCCCCGCGCCGTTCGGCCCAAGGAAGCCCACCACCTCGCCCTTGCCGATGGCGAAGCTCACGCCACCAAGTGCCTTTTGGGCACCGTAGAGCTTGGTCACGTTCCGCACCTCGATGGACATGCGGCGAAAGTAGGCGAAGACAGCAGGGACGTTCGACCGTTCCTGAAGGCGAGTAGTAACTGATCAGTAAGGAAGCCCTCACTCCTTCGTCACGCTCGCCGCCAAGTACTCCCTATTCAATCGCGCGATGTGCTCCAGGCTGATGCCCTTGGGGCATTCCACCTCGCAGGCGCCGGTGTTGCTGCAGTTTCCGAAGCCCTCCTTGTCCATCTGCTCCACCATGGCGAGGGCGCGGCGCTTCGCCTCGGGACGGCCCTGCGGTAGCAAGGCAAGTTGAGAGACCTTCGCCGCCGTGAAGAGCATGGCTGAGCCATTGGGGCAGGTGGCCACGCACGCACCGCAACCGATACAGGTCGCTGCGTCGAAGGCCTTGTCGGCGTCGTCCTTCGGAATGGGCACCGCGTTGCCGTCAACGAGGTTGCCGCTGGTGTTCACGCTCACGAAACCGCCGGCCGCTTGAATACGATCGAAGGCGCTGCGGTTGGTCGCGAGATCCTTGATCACGGGAAAGGCCGCACTGCGCCAGGGTTCCACATAAATGGTGTCGCCGTCCTTGAACTTGCGCATGTGCAACTGGCAGGTGGTGATGCCACGGCCCGGCCCGTGCGCCTCGCCATTGATGAAGAGGCTGCACATGCCGCAGATGCCCTCGCGGCAGTCGTGGTCGAACGCGATGGGGTCCTTGCCCTCGCGCACCAGCTGGTCGTTCAGCACGTCAAGCATCTCCAGGAAGGACATGTCCTCGGACACGTCGTTCACGGGATAGTCCACGATCCTGCCTTTGTCGTTGGGGCCGGATTGGCGCCAGATCTTGAGATTGAGTTTCATGGGAATGCGGTTAAGAGTGCGAGGGTGAAAGGGTGCGAGGGTATCGCGCCATCGTCATCGCTTGATCTCTAGTTTGGACATGAAGTTCAACAGGCCGGAGCTGCAGCGCATGATGAGGTCCATCACGTTGCTGGTTTCTGCATCCGTTAAGTATTCCAGGTCGATCGCGTTCAAGAGCTGCGATTCAACCTCGTGGATGGAGCCGCGCGAATAGCACAGGCCCAAGCTGAAGTAACCGGTGCGATTGCGTCCCCAGCCTTCGGCGATGTTCGACGGTACCGACACTGCTGCGCGGCGCAATTGCGAAGTGAGTCCGTACGTCTCCTCCTTGGGGAATTTCCGGGTGAGTTGATAGATGATCTTAACGAGTTCCTGCCCTTGTTGCCAAACGCGGAGGTCCTTGAAATTCTGCGCACGCCTCTCCGAACCCGGCTCGCTTACCATGGACAAGTCCGTGCCGATCTCGGGGTATTCGAGGTGCCACTTCGCGCTATTGTCCTCCGCAGTCATTGTTCTATGCTCAGTCCATCAATTCTTATCACCCCAACTCGCACCCTCTCACTCTCTCACCCTCGCACTATCTCTCACTCCTACTTGTAACTCCGTTGCGTCAGCTTCACCTCCTCGAAGGTCAGCGGCTCTTTGTGCAGGTTGGCCTTTCCCGCATCACCGGTCCACTCCCACGCGGCTACGTACGCGTAGTTGGCATCGTCGCGCTTGGCCTCGCCTTGCTGGGGGCCTTCCGTCTCGGCGTACTCCTCGCGGAAGTGGCCGCCGCAGCTCTCGTTGCGGTTCAGCGCATCCATGCACATCAATTCGCCCAGCTCCAGGAAGTCGGCCACACGGCCGGCCTTTTCCAGTTCCTGGTTGAAGCTGTTCGCCGTGCCGGGTACGCGCACATCGCGGTAGAATTCCTCGCGGATCTGGCGGATCTCCGCGATCGCTTGCTGCAAGCCCTGCGCATTGCGCGCCATGCCGCACTTGTCCCACATCACCTTGCCGAGGCGGCGATGGAACTCATCCACCGGCTTGGTGCCCTTGTTGTTGATGAAGTGGTTGATGCGGTCGGTCACCTCCTTCTCAGCCGCATCGAACTCAGGACGCTTGGTGTCGATGGGTCCGGTGCGGATGTCGTCGGCCAGGTAGTCGCCCACCGTGTAGGGGATCACGAAGTAACCGTCGGCCAAACCTTGCATCAACGCTGATGCACCCAAACGATTCGCGCCATGGTCGCTGAAGTTCGCTTCGCCCAGCGCGAAGAGACCGGGCACGGTGGTCTGCAGGTTGTAGTCCACCCAAAGGCCGCCCATGGTGTAGTGCACGGCGGGGTAGATCTTCATCGCGTGGTCGTAGGGGTTCTCGCCGACGATGTTCTCGTACATGTCGAAGAGGTTCCCGTACTTCTCGCTCACCACCGCACGGCCCAGCTCGGTGATCTTCTCCTTGCTGGGGTTCTCGATCTTCAGCACGTTGGCTTGCAGCTTCCCGTAGCGTTCAATGGCCGCGCTGAAGTCGAGGTACACGGCCTCGCCGGTCTTGTTCACACCGAAGCCCGCATCGCAACGTTCCTTCGCGGCGCGGCTGGCCACATCGCGCGGCACCAGGTTGCCGAAGGCCGGGTAGCGACGCTCCAAGTAGTAATCGCGATCCGCCTCGGGGATATCGCTGCCTTTCTTCTTGCCTTCGCGGATCGCCTTTGCATCTTCGAGTTTCGCGGGCACCCAGATGCGACCATCATTGCGCAACGATTCGCTCATCAGCGTGAGTTTGCTCTGGTGCTCGCCGCTCACCGGGATGCAGGTGGGGTGGATCTGCGTATAGCAGGGGTTACCGAAGAAGGCCCCGCGCTTGTGCGCCTTCCACGCGGCGGTGACGTTACTGCCCATGGCGTTCGTGCTTAGGAAGAACACGTTGCCGTAGCCGCCGGTGCACAACAGCACAGCGTGCGCGCCGTGCCTTTCGATCTCGCCGGTGATCAGGTTGCGGGCGATGATGCCGCGCGCCTTGCCATCGACGATGACGACATCGAGCATCTCGTGGCGGTCGTACATCTTCACCGTGCCCTTGCCCACCTGGCGCATCAGCGCGCTGTACGCACCAAGCAGCAACTGCTGGCCGGTCTGTCCGCGGGCATAGAAGGTGCGGCTCACCTGCACGCCTCCGAAGGAGCGATTGTCGAGCAGTCCGCCGTAGTCGCGGGCGAAGGGCACGCCCTGGGCCACGCACTGGTCGATGATGTTCGCGCTCACTTCCGCCAACCGGTACACGTTGGCCTCGCGGGCACGGTAGTCGCCCCCCTTTACGGTGTCGTAGAACAGGCGGTAGGTGCTGTCGCCGTCGTTCTGGTAGTTCTTGGCGGCGTTGATGCCACCCTGCGCGGCAATGCTGTGCGCGCGACGGGCGCTGTCCTGGAAGCAGAAGGCCTTCACGTTGTAACCCATCTCGGCCAATGATGTGGCGGCAGCGCCACCGGCGAGGCCCGTACCCACCACGATCACGTCGATGCGACGCTTGTTGGCGGG
>DAORNP010000010.1:17575-22284 GCA_035441065.1 Flavobacteriales bacterium
GCACCGGCACCACCACGGCGAAGAAGACGCCAACGCTTTTGATGATCGGAGTGTAGCGCGCGTGATTGATGCCCAGCGATTGGAACGCGCTCTGGAAGCCGTGCAGCAGGTGGAAGGCCAGCACGGCCATCATTAGAACATAGAGGGCTACGTACCAGAGCTCACCGAAAGCAGCGGCGACCACGGTGTACAAGTCCTTGTTGCCATCGGCGTCCATTCCGAGCTCGCCGAAGTGCATCTCGTACCAGAAGCGCTTCATGTGGATCACGAGGAACACGAGGATGACCGTGCCCAGCAGCGCCATGTTGTTGCTGGCCCAGCTGCGGTTGGCGCCCGCGTTCTCCCTGGCATACTTCACGGGGCGGGCCTTGCGGTTCTGGAGCACGAGCAGGAAACCATCGAAGGCATGGAAAAGGATGCTGAAGTAGAGCAGGTAGCTCACGGCCTTCACCAAGGGGAAGGTGGTCATGAACTTGGCGTAGGCATTGAACTTCAACTGGCCCTCAGGGCTCATGTCGAGCAGCTGCAGGTTGCCCGCCAGGTGAGCTACCAGGAACGTGACAAGGAAAAGGCCCGTGAGGGCCATCCAGTACTTCTTCGCAAGAGAGGAACCGAGGATCGCTGATCGTGCCATGATGCTCTAGCAACAACGAACGGGGTGGAAGCGTTCGCGCGGCGAATGTAGAACCCTCGGCCGAACGCGTTCCTGCCAACCGGCAGGAGTTCTCATTCGTTGCGTGTCAACCGGCCATCTTCATGGATGGTGATGGGGGCCTCGGGCACGTCGGCCTTGGTCAGTTCGATGACCTCCTTGATGGCCCGCCCCTCCTCATCGGGCACCGGCCCGCCCTCCCCTTCCTGCTTGATGGAGATCAGGCGGCCATCGATGAAGCGGCCTTCGCGGTCCACCCGAATGCGCGCGATGGGCGCCACGCCGTTGTGGCCGCTGAGGTTGAAGCGCGCGTAGGTGGCGAAGTTGCCGAGGCTGTAGGCGATGAAGCGGTCGTTGTACAGGTCGATGGCGCGGGTGATGTGCGGGCCATGGCCGAAGACGATGTCGGCACCGGCATCGATCACCGCGCGTGCGAAAGCATGTGGGTTGCCACGGTTCTCGCCGAGGAACTCCTCATTGCGCCGGGTGATGTGGCGGTGGGTCTTGCCCTCAGCACCGCCATGGAAAGAAACGATGACGATATCGGCCAGGCTATCGAGTGCAGCCACGATGGCCTTCGCGCCTTCGATGTCGCGGAAATCGACGGTGCCGGTATTGGGCGAGAACGCGCAGAAGCCGTAGCGGATGCTGTCGAGCTCGAATACCACGCTGGGCCGACTGAGCATGCCGGCGCAATGCAAGCCGAGTGAATCGAGCACGCGCAAGGTGGCATCGCGCCCGGGCTGGCCGAAATCGCCGACGTGGTTGTTGGCCACGCTGAGCACATCGAAGCCCGCGTCCTTCAGGTAGCCGGCGTAATGCTCCGGTGAGCGGAAGGCGTAGCAGCTCGAGGGATCCTTGCACTGCTTCACTTGGCCTGCGCCGTTGAGCAGGACGCCCTCTAGGTTTCCGAAGGTGATATGCGCATCGCGCAGGATCGAATCGACCGGAGCAAGCAGGTCGATGCCATCCGTGGGCGGCAAGTAACCCGCATCGGGGTAGTTGGTGCCGAGCATGATGTCGCCGACGCCGATGATGACGATGGTATCAACCCGCACCGAGTCTTGTGGCAAGGTGTCCTGGAGGAGCACGGCTGGCTCTGTCATTGGGGCCCGCGCGGCTCCCTCGATCCGGCTCGTATGCGCGACACGTCCTGCCTTCACGAAGCGCTGCGTGTAATATGCCGAGGCAGAGAGCGTGTCGTAGCGGATGCCGCGATGACAGCTATGCATCATGCAGATCTCGCCCTTCTCGCTCACGCCGGCCACCATGGCCACGTGGCCCACGTGTTTGCTGCGCGCATCGCGGCCCTTGAAGAAGAGCAGGTCGCCAGGAGCCACTTCGGCGCGGTCGATGGGATGCACCACTTGCGCCATGGCCGCCGAGGAATGGGGCAGCGCCATACCGTGCTCGCCATAGATGTGGCACACGAAACCGCTGCAATCGAGCGTGCCAGCACCCGGAGCCTTATAGCGGTAGGGCTTGCCCAAGTAACGCTGACCGAAGGCCACCACCGAATCGACCTTGGCGGCAGGAAGCGGCGCGCTCATCTGCGCGCACAGCGCCCCTGGGAGAACCACCCCCAAGACAGCGGTCCACAGCTTTCCGCGCAACGACATGCCGCGAAGCTATCCGCCCGCCGCAGCAATCATCTGCTTGCAGCGGGTCGGTAACGAGTTTTCACAGGCGGCAGGCCCGGCTCACAAGGTGGCGTTCAGCAATTTGCCACTGCCGATGATCTTGTGCAGGTAGGGCCTCTCCAAGGTATTGTTGATCGCCTCCACATGGTTCAGGTTGTGGCAATCGCTGCCGAGCAATTCATAGGCACCGGCATCGATGAGGCGCTCGGCGATCTCCTGCGCCTTGCGCCCATAGGCCCCGCAAAGAGCAACCATGTTCAGCTGGAAGAGCACGCCGCGATCCTTGAGCTTCTCGAACTTCGAGAAGTCGGTGTGCCAATAGGTGTAGCGTTCAGGATGGGCAAGCACGGGCTTATAGCCCTGCGTCTGCATGGTGAAGATCAGGGAGAGCAGCACCTGCGGCTCGCTGATGAATGGAAGCTCGAAGAGCAGCAGGTCATCGCCGAAGGTGAGCACCTCGCGATCCATCACCTTGCGCTCAAGATCATGGTCGAGGTAGTACTCCGCAGCCGCATCCACTTCGATGCTGATGCCCTGCGCCTGCACCTCGCGGCGCAGCTTCTCCAAACCACCGAGGATGATCTCCGGCGAGTTCTTGTAGCCATCGGCCATGCTGTGCGGCGTTGTGATCACCTTGCGGTAGCCGAGCCCCTGCATGGCGCGCAGCAGCTCCATGCTCTGCTCCAGGTTCTGCGCGCCGTCGTCGATGCCAGGGATGAAATGCGAATGCACATCGCAGCGGAGCGCGGAGAGATCCGCCGGCCCGAAGGACGGCTCTTTCTTGCCGAACAATCCGCTGAAGAGGCCCATGATCACTGCTGCGCGTAATGCGCCGAGTAGTACTGCTGGTAGGCGCCGCTGGTCACATGGTCGAGCCACTCGGTGTTCGCCAGATACCATTCCACCGTGCGCTCCAGACCCACCTCGAAGGTGATGCTCGGTTTCCACCCCAGCTCGCGCTCGATCTTGCCCGCATCGATGGCGTAGCGCAGATCGTGCCCCGCGCGATCGGTGACGTAAGTGATGAGCTTGGCGCTATCCCCTTCGGCACGGCCCAGCTTCTGGTCCATGATGCGGCAGAGCAGGTGCACCAGGTCGATGTTCTTCCACTCGTTGTGCCCGCCGATGTTGTAGGTCTCGCCGGGCCTGCCGGTGTGGAAGATGGTGTCGATGGCTGAAGCGTGATCCTCCACCCAGAGCCAATCGCGCACATTCTCGCCCTTGCCATAGACCGGCAGCGGCTTGTTGTTGCGGATGTTATTGATCATGAGCGGGATCAGCTTCTCCGGGAAGTGATGGCTGCCATAGTTGTTGCTGCAATTGCTCAGCACGAAGGGCAGCTTGTAGGTGTTGCCGTATGCGCGCACGAAGTGGTCGCTGGCGGCCTTGCTGGCGCTGTAGGGGCTCTGCGGGTCGTAGGGCGTGGTCTCCAGGAAGAGGCTGTCGTCGTGGAGCGAGCCGTACACCTCATCGGTGCTCACGTGGTAGAAGCGCTTGCCCTCCATCACTCCTTTCCATGCCTCTTTCGCTGCATTCAGCAAGGTGACGGTGCCGAACACGTTGGTGCGTACGAAGGCCAGCGGATCGGTGATGCTGCGATCAACGTGGCTCTCGGCGGCAAGGTGGATCACACCGTCGATGGCGAAGTCTTTGAACACCTTCTCCACCGCTTCCGCATCACAGATGTCGGCCTTCACGAAGGTGTAGTTGGGCGCATCCTCGATGTCGCGCAGGTTCTCCAAGTTGCCCGCGTAGGTGAGCGCATCCAGGTTGATGACGCGGTACTGCGGATACTTGGTGACGAAGCGGCGCACCACGTGGCTTCCGATGAAGCCGGCGCCGCCGGTGATGAGGAGGTTGCGCTTCGTGCTCATAGGCTCCAATACGTGATATCCTTGATCTTCTTCCGGAACACGCCCTTGAGGTCCACCAACACGCCTTTCGGCTTCAGCATGCCCTTGAACCAAGCCTCGTCCTTGCTGGCGTACGCGCTGTGGTTCACCGCCACGATGATGGCGTCATAGGGCCCTTTCATCTCCTTCACCAGCTCGTAGCCGTACTCATGCTTCACCTCCCCGGCATCGGCGTGCGGATCGGTCACGTCCACCGAGCAGCTGAAGCTCTTCAGCTCGTTCACCACATCGGCCACCTTGCTGTTGCGGATATCGGTGACGTCCTCCTTGAAGGTGGCGCCCATGATCAGGATACGCGCATCGGTGGGATTGGTGCCGCTGGCGATCACCTTCTTCACCGTCTGCTTGGCCACGTAGCCGCCCATGCTATCGTTCACGAAGCGGCCGGCATCGATAATCTGCGCATGGTAGCCGAGCTCCTTCGCTTTGTACACGAGGTAATACGGATCCACGCCGATGCAGTGGCCGCCCACCAGGCCGGGCTTGAACTTCAGGAAGTTCCAC
>DAORNP010000010.1:22306-39703 GCA_035441065.1 Flavobacteriales bacterium
GTGTTGATGCCCATGCGGTTGAAGATGATCGAGAGCTCGTTGGTGAGCGCGATGTTCACGTCGCGCTGCGTGTTCTCGATGATCTTGCTGGCCTCGGCCACCTTGATGCTGCTGGCGCGATGCACGCCGGCCTTCACCACCAGCTCATAGGTCTTGGCGATCACCTCGGCGCTCTCGGCATCGCAGCCGCTGCTCACCTTCACGATGGTCTCCAGCGTATGCACCTTGTCGCCCGGATTGATGCGCTCGGGTGAGTAGCCCACCTTGAAGTCCTCAATGAACTTCAGGTTGCTGAGGCGCTCCAGCAGCGGCACGCAATCCTCCTCGGTGCAGCCGGGATACACGGTGCTCTCGTACACCACGTAGTCGCCCTTCTTCAGCACTTGGCCCACGGTGCGGGAGGCGCCCAACAGCGGACCCAGGTCGGGGATGTTCTGCTGGTCGATCGGCGTAGGCACGGCAACGATGAAGAATTGCGCGCTGCGCAGTTCCTCGATGTCGGCGGTGAAGTGGATATCGCAGCCCTCGAATTCCGAAGCAGGGATCTCGTTGCTGGGGTCCTCGTTGCGGCGCATCATGTCCACGCGCTTCTGGTTGATGTCGAAGCCCACCACCTTCAGCTTGCGCGCGAAGGCGAGTGCGATGGGGAGCCCCACATAGCCAAGGCCGATCACAGCGAGCTTGGCTTCTTTCTTCAGGAGTTGTTCGTACAGGTTAGCCATTCCGTTTCTGGTAGATGCGTTCGATGATCTCCACCACCTTCAGGCCCTCCAGGGCATTGGTGGTGAGTGTTGTCCTTCCTTTCAGCGTGTCCACAACGTTGTCGATGATGAACCCGTGGTTGTTGGCGCTGCCCTTGTAGGCGCCATAGTCGTTGGCCGGATTGGTGGGCGCGAGCTCGGGCATGGTATAGCCTTCGATGTGGCAGTATTCCACCTGGTCCATGTATTGCCCGCCGATCTTCACGCTGCCTTTGCTGCCGATCACGGTCATGCTGCTCTCCAGGTTCTTGTCCCACACGGCGGTGCTGTAGTTGATGCACCCCATGCCGCCGTTAAGGAAGCGGAAGTTCACGAAGCCACTGTCCTCGAATGCCGTGAGGTCCTGGTGGGCGAAGTCGGCGAACTTGCCGTTGATCTCCGTGATGTCTCCGAAGAGCCAGAACATGATGTCGATGAAATGGCTGAACTGCGTGAAGAGCGTGCCGCCATCGAGTTCGGCGCTGCCCTTCCACGAGCCGGGCTTGTAATAGCGCGCGTCGCGGTTCCAGTAGCAGTTCACCTGCACCATGAAGATGTCGCCGAGCAGCCCTTGTTCCACCACGCCCTTGATCCATTGGCTGGGCGGTGAGTAGCGGTTCTGCATCACACCGAACACGGTGCGGTGTACCTGGAGCGCCTTGAACAGCACTGCTTCGCAGCTAGCCTTGGTGAGCGCCATGGGCTTCTCGCAAACCACGTGCTTCAGGGCCTCCAGCGCCTTCAGGCTCATCTCCGCGTGAAGCCCGTTCGGCGTGCAGATGTTCACCACCTCGATTCCGGGCATCGCGCTGAGCATGGCATCCATGCTGTTGAAGAAGGGCGCATCGAGCCGCTCAATGCCGAGGTCCTCCTTCTGCCGGCTGTCGCAGAGCGCCACCAACTCGCATTCCGGATGCCGCTGAATCATTTCCGCGTGCCGCTTGCCGATGTGGCCGCAGCCCACCACGGCGAACCTGATCTTCTGGTCGGTGGGCACGGGCATGGTCAAGCGATACGGGTCACACGGCCCTTGTCGAGCCGGTATTGCTGATTGCTCTCGGGACAGGCGGCCATGCCGAGTTCATCGAACTTCAACTTGTGGCCGTATTCGCTCATCCAGCCGGTCTGGCGTGCGGGATTGCCCACCACCAGCGCGTAGTCAGGCACTTCTCTGGTCACCACAGCGCCCGCACCGATGAAGGCATAGCGGCCGATGTCGTGCCCGCAGACGATGGTGGCATTAGCCCCGATGGAAGCACCTTTTTTCACAAGCGTGCGAAGGTATTGGTCCCTCCGGGCCACGGCGCTTCGCGGGTTGATGACGTTCGTGAAGACGCAGGATGGTCCAAGGAACACATCGTCCTCGCACTCCACACCGGTGTAAATGCTGACGTTGTTCTGCACCTTCACGTTGTTGCCCAGTTTCACCTGTGGGCTCACCACCACGTTCTGCCCGATGTTGCAGTTCTCCCCGATCACGCAGCCCGGCATGATGTGCGAGAAGTGCCAGATGCGCGTACCCTCGCCGATGGAACAGCCTTCGTCGATGACGGAGGTGGGGTGTGCGATGTAGGGCATGGCCTCATGCCTTCATGTGCACATATGTTCATGGGCGCATGACGGGGCCGCGAATGTACCGAAGTGAGGGGGATGGGAATGGGCTGGCAATCATGGGGCGAAGCGAGCGTCTGAGTCTTAGATTCACCTCCAAACCAGCCGCATTGAAGAAGCTCTTCGCGACAATGCTAGTTATTGGGATCCCGGCCAGCAGCACCGCACAATTCTGGGCGCCAGGTGCATGCTGGACTTATCACGACCTCGCTGGCCTCAACGCAGAGCGCTTTCTCTACGTGAGGGACTCGGTGATCGATGGGATGGACGTACAGGTGTGCCGTTGGGAGATTTGTGGCATCTCTCCGCCAGGCGTATACAACTGCGGCAACTTCAACGGCCCCTACTACGAGTTCATCACTACCCAAGGTGAAGCGGTTCTGAGCAGGGTATATCCGCTCTCTACGTCTTGGGATACGCTGTATTGGTTGGGCGTGCCCGGCGATCGGTGGTGGCCGAGGAATTCAGAACCGTACTGTCTTGGGTACGCCGGGATGCTTCAGATCCAAGACACAGGCCACGTTGTGATCCAAGGTGTTGAACTCCGAACGTGGGAAGTCGTCCGGTTGAGCGAATCCGGAGCCCCGTTCCTCGGATGGTCGGTGACCATCACGGAACGGATCGGTGCTGCTCCTCGCAATTTCTGCCCGTGGCTATGCTCCGTCATCGTTGACTGCTACGATTATCAGCTTGTTCACTATTCAGATGACGAGATCGCCATACCGCCTGGAGCTTCGTGCGCTATGGCGATGGGCCACCCTGTGAACCAACTCATGAGCGATTGGCGGACCCTGCCGAACCCTGGCAGCGATGAGTTGCGTGTTACCGGCCGCATCGCTGCGGCGACCCGAGTCGAGGTGTGCGACGCGCTTGGTCGACTCATTGTCGGGCAAGCACTTCTACGAAACGAGATTCCTATCACTATCAGCACTTCTGCTTGGGAACCCGGGACCTACTTTGTCACGCTCATCGAGCACAGCGGTCAACGACAAGTGCTGCGCTGGTTGAAGGAGTGAGCCCAAATGCTGCCTCAGCCATTTACCTTGACCGGGCAGCAATCCCTTCTAGAGGAACGTCCAACTCCAAACCAGCTTGAATGCGCCATCTCCTTTACCTCACGCTTCTGAGCCTGTCGGTCTCAAGTGTGGCACAGAACGAGATCCGTTTCGATGATGAGGGTGGGGGATGGTTTGTGTCCGACACGTATCCCCAAGGCAACGTCGAGAACCCGGGTTTCATAGGCACGACCACGATGCTCTACTTCCTGGCCAGCGATTCCATGATCGGCGGGGAGGTATGGAGCACGATACACCAACAGGCCACCATTGACCTGGCACCGGCGCCAGAATTCCGCGGCTTGGTGAGGCAAACGGGAGATGTGGTATTGTTCCTTGATGAAGAAGGCATGACGGATACCCTGTACGACTTCCGCTTGCAAGCGGGGGATTCGATGCGCTACGTATCCGACTTCTACGACACCTACCTGCCGCTTCTGGCCGTTGATAGCATCATGATTCAGAACATCTACCACAAGGTCTTCCATTTCGGCCAGTACGTCCTCTCTTTGGAAGAGGCTCTTTCCGATACGTGGATCGAAGGGATCGGCAGCATTCACGGGCCGTTAGCACCACGCATGCCATTCACCCTGGGACACAACTACGGCATGCCGGACTCCACGCGGGTCACTTGCTACGTCCAGAACGATGTCACACTTTGGAGCCACGCTGGTTACCCGGGCTGTATCGCGAACATCATTCTCTCCGTGGAGGAACAGGAAAGTGGCGCCAACCGGATAACTCTCCACCCAAACCCTGGCACCACCCTCCAGCTCACCGGCCAGGGACAACGGCCCGCCAACCTCCGGCTAATCGATATACAAGGCCGTATGGTGTTGGAGGCGAATGCAGTGATGGAGCAACAGAACGTGGATGCCAGCGCCCTGCTTGCAGGAGCGTACGTGGTGGAGGTGACCACGGATGTTGGGCGGCAAGTGCTGCGCTGGGTGAAGGAGTGATCCGACACTTCCTCACATCTCTTTCGCAGCATCCGAATAGAACACCCATTCGAAGTTCTGCCCGGTCTGTGGTTCCACGATGCCGGCCTTCACCAAGGATGAGCAAACAGTGCGCAGTCCAGCCTCATCGACTTTCCCATCCGCGCTCCACTTCACACCGCTGAACCAAGCGCGCGCATCCTCCAAGCTCATCTTGTAGCGCTGCGCGATCATCTCCGGCGCGGTCTTCTTCTGCATGAGACCGGCAGCTTGGTCCCGGATCACCTTCAGCAGGCGTTGCACTTCCATGGGATGTTCGGCGAGTATGGCTTCGCTGGCCACGACCACGAACGAAGGCCACGGCGAAACGTGCTCATCCACGCAACGGAAGGTGCCCTGGTCCACATGGCTCTTGGTGGTGTACTTCTCCCAGAGGAAGGCGATGGGATCAGCGGCCTTCAACCGTTCCACCGCGCCCTCGAGATCGTTGACAACGAAAAGGTCGGTCTCTGTGGGTGTCCAGCCATGGGCCTGGGCGTAGGACACGGCAGCCAGGTGGCTTCCCGAATTGAAGCGGCTGATGGCAAAGGGGACCTTCACCAGGTCAGCAGCATTCGTGATCGCCGTGCCAGCGCCCACATGCACGCCCCAGGTCAGCGGTGTGTCCACATAGGTGGCCACGATGCGGTTCGGTGCGCCGTTGAGGATGTCGCGCACGGCGCCTTCGGTCACGAGGATGGCGAGGTCCACCTCCCCGTTGCGCAGCATGGCGCACATGCGACCCGTTCCTTCGGGCACGGTGGTCCACTTCAGGTCGATGCGCGCACGCACGTAGGCGCGGCGTTCCAAGGCGAGCATCCACGGCAGGTTGAAGTGCTCGGGCACTCCAGCCACCCGGATCAGTGTAAACGGGTTCGGCTCCTCGATCACTTCCGCGCGTAGCCTTCGAAGGAGAAGTGGTCCTTCTCATTGAGTTCTTCCGCCGTGAGGCCCTTGAAGTAATCGTATGTGATTTTCAGGCCTTCGGCACGCGCCACCTTCGGCTCCCAGCCGAGCAGCTTCTTCGCCAGCGTGATGTCCGGCTGACGTTGCATGGGGTCGTCCTGCGGCAAGGGCTTATACACCACCTTCTGCGTGGTGCCCGTGAGCTTGATGATCTCCTCGGCGAACTGCCCGATGGTGATCTCGCTGGGGTTGCCCACGTTCACCGGGCCGGCGTAGTCGCTGAGCAGGAGGCGGTAGATGCCTTCCACCAGATCATCCACGTAGCAGAAGCTGCGCGTCTGCGATCCATCGCCGAAGACGGTAAGGTCCTCGCCGCGCAAGGCCTGGCCGATGAAGGCCGGCAGCACCCGACCATCATTCAATCGCATGCGCGGACCGTAGGTGTTGAAGATGCGCACGATGCGCGTCTCCAGGCCGTGGTAGGTGTGGTAGGCCATGGTGATGGCCTCCTGGAAACGCTTCGCTTCATCGTACACGCCACGCGGGCCGATGGGGTTCACATGGCCCCAGTAGCTCTCAGTTTGCGGATGCACCTGCGGATCGCCGTACACCTCGCTGGTGCTGGCCACCAGGATGCGCGCGCCTTTCGCTTTCGCGAGACCGAGCAAGTTGTGCGTGCCCAAGCTGCCCACTTTCAGCGTCTGGATGGGGATCTTCAGGTAGTCGATCGGCGAAGCGGGACTGGCGAAGTGCAGGATGTACTTCAGCTCGCCGGGCACATGCACGAAGCGCGATACGTCGTGGTGGTAGAACTCGAACTGCTCGAGCTTGAAGAGATGCTCGATGTTCTTGAGCCGCCCCGTGATGAGGTTGTCCATGCCGATGACATGGTAGCCCTCCTTGATGAAGCGGTCGCAGAGGTGCGAGCCAAGGAAACCGGCAGCACCGGTGATGAGGACACGTTCGCGTTGCATACCGAAGTGAGAGTGGTGAGGGTGGTGTAAGTGGTGATAAAGTGAGGCTCTTCGTGGGTGGTGCGAGGGGTCACTTACTCACCGTTCTTTCCGTTCTTTCCCTTCTTACCGCCTTCACCGCGATCAGGCGTTCACCGCTTTCTTCGCTCCTACCGTCTGCCTTCCCACGCTCACGTATGTGAAGCCGAGCTTCTCCATCTCTTCGAGTTCGTAGAGGTTGCGTCCGTCGAAGATGGTCTTCTCCTTCAGCAGCTCGCTTACGCGCTTGAAGTCCGGTGTGCGGAAGAGCGACCACTCGGTGGCGATGATCAGCGCGTCGGCACCCTTCAGGGCTTCGTACTCATCCTTCGCGAAGTTCATCTTGTCGCCCTTCAGCTTCTTTACATTGGGCATCGCTTCTGGATCGAACGCCGTGACGGTGGCACCAGCGGCCACCAGCTCATCGATCACGTAGAGCGCGGGTGCCTCACGGATATCATCGGTGTCAGGCTTGAAGGCCAGGCCCCACAACGCGAAGTGCTTGCCCTTCAGGTCGCCGAAGTGCTTCTTGATCTTGGGGATGATCGAGGTCTTCTGCTCCTCATTCACCTCCATCACGGCCTTGATGATCTGGAACTCATAGCCGGCATCGTTGCCGCTCTTGGCCAGCGCCTGCACATCCTTGGGGAAGCAGCTGCCGCCGTACCCGATGCCGGGGAAGAGGAAGCGCTTGCCGATGCGGCTGTCGGTGCCGATGCCGATGCGCACCTTGTCCACGTCGGCGCCTACGCGCTCGCAGAAGTTCGCGATCTCGTTCATGAACGTGATCTTGGTGGCGAGGAAGGCGTTGGCCGCGTACTTGGTCAATTCCGCGCTGCGCTCATCCATGAAGATGATGGGGTTGCCCTGGCGCACGAAGGGCTTGTAGAGGTCCTCCATCACCTTCTGGGCACGGGGGCTGCTGGTGCCCACCACTACGCGGTCGGGCTTCAGGAAGTCATCCACGGCGAAGCCTTCGCGCAGGAACTCGGGGTTGCTCACCACGTCGAAGAGGTCCTCCTTGGCATGCTTCGCCAGCGCGGCATGCACCTTCTCCGAGGTACCAACAGGCACGGTGCTCTTGTCCACGATCACCTTATAGTCAGTGATCATCCTGCCCAGGTCATCGGCCACGCCGAGCACGTACTTCAGGTCGGCGCTGCCGTCTTCACCGGGAGGCGTGGGGAGCGCGAGGAAGATGATCTGAGCGTCCTTGATGGCGCTGGCCAGGTCGGTGGTGAAATGCAGACGGCCCTGGCGGATGTTGCGCTCGAAGAGCACATCAAGGTGCGGCTCGTAGATGGGCACTTTGCCATCCTTCATCATCTGCACCTTGTTCGCGTCGATGTCCACGCAGATCACGTGGTTGCCGGTCTCGGCGAAGCAGGTTCCTGTTACGAGCCCTACGTATCCTGTTCCTACTACTGCGATGTTCATGGTTGGTGGTTGGGGCCGATCATGATCGGTCCGTACGTTATGCGTTGAAGAAGCTCCTCACGGAGGAGGTGATGTGCTCCAGCTGCTGCTGATCGAGCTCGGTGCTCATCGGCAAGGAGAGCACTTCATGGGTGATGGATTCGGTCACGGGCAATGATCCTTCCGCGAAACGGGCGGTCTTGTACGCATTCTGCAGGTGGCAGGGTACAGGGTAGTAGATCATGGCCGGCACGCCCTGCTTCTCCAGGTGCTCCTTGAGTGCATCGCGCTTGCCACTGGCCGCCTTCAGCGTGTACTGGTGGAACACATGCGAGCTGTTCTTGCTGCGCTCAGGCACGCGAAGGCCAGGGATATTCGCGAAGGCTGCGTCGTAAGTCGCTGCCGCCCGGTTGCGCGCAGCGGCATAGTCATCCAAGCGCCGGAGCTTGATGCGCAGGATGGCGGCCTGCATGCTGTCCAAGCGGCTGTTCACGCCCACCACCTCGTGGTAATAGCGCACATCGCTGCCGTGGTTGCACACGCGGCGGATCTTCTTCGCCAACTCATCGTCGTTGGTGAAGAGGGCGCCGCCATCCCCATAGCAGCCCAGGTTCTTGCTGGGGAAAAAGCTGGTGGTGCCGATGTGGCCGATGGTGCCGGCCTTCTTCGTCGAGCCGTCACAGAAGGCATAGTCGCTTCCAACGGCCTGGCAGTTGTCCTCTATCACGAAGAGGCCGTGCTCTTGGGCAATGGCCATGATGGCCTCCATATCGGCGCTCTGACCGAAGAGGTGCACGGGCACGATGGCCTTCGTCTTCGGCGTGATCTTGCGCTTGATGTCGTCCGGGTCGATGTTGAAGGTGCCCGGCTGCACATCGGCGAAAACGGGCGTCAGGCCCAACAGGCCGATCACTTCCACCGTAGCCACGAAGGTGAACGAGGCGGTGATCACCTCGTCGCCGGGCTTCAGGCCCAAGGCCATCATGGCGATCTGCAGCGCGTCGGTTCCGTTGGCGCAGCCAATCACGTGCTTCGCGCCGAGATAGGCCGCCAGCTCCTTCTCGAACTCTTTCACCTCGGGGCCATTGATGAAAGCCGCGCTCTCGATCACGCGGAGAACGGCCCCATCCACTTCATCCTTGATCGCGTGGTACTGGCTCACCAGATCCACCATCTGGATGGGCTTCATCGAGGTCCTGGTCTCCATGCGCGTTAGCTTCTCTTTTCGGGGCGCCGAAGATAGAGCGCGACCTTCCGGACCGGAGCCTCGGCGAAACAGCACGGACAAGGCACGATCTACTTTCGCCGCACACGGCCTTCCCATGCGCACATCGCTCCTCCTGATTGCCGCCCTTCCGGTGCTTGTTCACGGGCAGGAGCTGAAGAGCATCAATGAGGCCTCGATCCCATTGGTAACGGTGCAAGTGGGCTACGCGCACCAATGGCCCGGTGGCGATCTGGCACTTCGCTTCAGGGACAACAGCAATATCGGCATCGGCGCTTGGCGGAAGGGCGAATCGAATTGGCTTCTGGGCGTTGAGGGCTCCTTTTTGTTCGGCAATAAGGTGATCGAGCCGGGCATCCTTCGGAATGTGATCAACAGCGCCGGCCAAGTGGTTGATCAGGATGGCTTCATGGCCGACGTGTTCCTGTTGCAGCGCGGCTGGACAGTCTTCGGCGTGGCTGGCAGGCTGCTCCCCATTCTTGGTCCGAATCCGAACAGCGGACTGGTGCTGAAGGCCGGCGGCGGATACATGCGCCACAAAGTGCGCGTGCAGACGCAGAATAACGTGGTGCCGCAACTCGAAGATGAATACCTCGAGGGCTACGACCGCCTCACCGCCGGGCCTGCCATGCTGGGCTATTTGGGCTATCAGCACTTCGGCAAGCGCCGCTTCGTCAATTATCACATCGGCGTTGAAGCCATGGCCGGATTCACGGAGCCACTGAGGGCATACAACTTCGACACGGAGAAAGCGGATTCCGGTGGCCGCTTCGACCTGCTCACCGGCATCCGCGCTGGCCTGAGCCTGCCGATCTACCGCAAGCCCGACGACAACTTCCGCTACTGAATGCCGCTGCTCCTCGACGTCGGCATCGGACTTTACCACGCGGGTATCCGCCTAGCAGCGCTCTGGTCACCGAAAGCCAGGGCTTGGATCCAGGGCCGCAAGGGAATCTGGGAACGGATCACTGCAAAGAGCGATGCGCTCCAAGGCTGTATCTGGATGCATTGCGCCAGTGTGGGTGAATTCGAGCAAGGAAGGCCGGTGCTGGAGGAACTCAAGCGCTCGCACCCGGACACACCGGTGCTCATCACCTTCTTCAGCCCGAGCGGCTACGAGGCCTGCAAGGATTACGCGCTCGCCACGCACGTGGACTACCTGCCGCCCGACTCCCGTTCGAATGCCGCGCGCTTCCTGCAACTCACCCGACCCAGGGCAGTGCTCTGGGTGAAGTACGAATTCTGGCCGCAATGGCTCAATGGCATCAAGCGTAAGGGCATCCGGTCCTATCTGATATCGGGGATCTTCAGGCCCGAGCAGGCATTCTTCCAATGGTTCGGACGCGCGCATCGGGCCATGCTGGATGGCTTCACGCACCTGTTCGTTCAGGATGAGCGCTCGCTGGAACTGCTCAAGAGCATCGGAATCACCCATGCCACCATGAGCGGCGACACCCGTTTCGACCGCGTTGATGCCATCGCTAAAGCGAGTGAGCGATTGCCAATCGGCCACGCCTTCCACCGCGCCATGGACGCACCGGTGCTGATCGCCGGCAGCACCTGGCCTGCGGATGAAGCACTGATCGCCGATGCGTTGCAAGGCCTGCCGAATGCACCGCGGCTGATGGTGGTGCCACATGAGCCCTCACCGATCGCTTTACATCGTGCGCAGCAGCGCATGCCCCGACCTGTGGAAAGGTGGAGCGAATTGGAAGCACGGCTATCAAGTACATCCGTATCAACACACCACGAGCCCCCCGATGAGGACCCCTTGTTCGCGCGCACATTGCTGGTTGACCGCATGGGCCTGCTCGCCCGGCTTTACCAGCACTGCGATATCGCCTACGTGGGTGGTGGCTTCGGCGATGGCATACACAGCCTGCTGGAAGCGGCAGCGTGGGGCAAGCCGGTGATCTTTGGGCCCCGACATCACAAATTCGCTGAAGCCGCGGGCCTTATCGAAGCGGGCGGTGGCTTCGAGGTGCGCAGTGCAGATGAGTTGCGCGGCGTGCTTGCGCGCCTGCTCTCCGATCGCCAAGCCCGCGAAGCAGCATCGTTGGCCGCGCTGGGTTATGTGCGCGATCGCGTCGGCGCTACCCCACGCATCATGGCAGGCCTGGGTGCGATGCCTATTTGATCACTTCTTGATATCCTTCGAGAGGTCAATGCGCACTGGCAGGTAGCGTGCGTTCCCTAGGTAATCGGCACCGAAGGCCACGTACT
The DNA here is from genome assembly GCA_035441065.1 of Flavobacteriales bacterium. GTDB lineage: Bacteria > Bacteroidota > Bacteroidia > Flavobacteriales_F > PHOS-HE28 > PHOS-HE28. Next base: position 33,452 of record DAORNP010000010.1, read on the forward strand.
GGTCCTTGCCAGTGCGCACCAGGTCCCAGCCCCCAATGAAGTCGCGCAGGGCATCGTTCTTCAGTATCACTTTCGTCCGGAACTGGCCCTTTTCGTCGAAGAACGCATACACCGAATTCGGCTTACCGGGGTTCTTCGGGGTGATGCGCTCCTTCAGCTTGCGTTGCTCGGCGAGCTCGTCGCTGTCGATGAGGAAGAGGTAGAGCTGCTTATCGAAGACGGTGGAGAGCAAGGTTCCGGCAACCCCGCTTCCGGAAATGGCCCAGCGGCGGTAGAGGGTGCTCCATTGCTGGTTCATGTCCTTATCGAGGCTGCGCGCCAGCACAGGACCGTGGTAGTAAGTGCGCCGGGCGCGCCGGGTCTCCCCGTCGATCCGCGAGACGACGAAGCCCACTTCATTCACGATGTACCAGCCCCCATCACCGCGCTCATGCAAATCGATCACATCGGTCACCCAGTCAAGGCGCTTCTCCGACTTCTTCTTGGCGTCCTCATCGTCATCGCTTTCGGCCACCTCGGTGGCCTCGTTGCGCTCCGATATCTCCTCATCGCTCAACGGTTCACCGGTGAAGGGCAGCCAGCGCGCGGGCAGGTTTCCGGTGCTATCAGGCTCCATGGTCGCGATGAAATTGCCTTGAAGACTGCCACTGCCTTCGCCTGGCTTCGCATAAATGCCCGCCCACACGACGCCCTTGCCGAAGTCGCGCAGGATGCCGCCGGTGGGCTGTGCGTCATCGGGCAGGCCCACGGGCATCGGCGTGTAATCGTTGGCATCGATCCGGTAGAGCACGCTTTCGTAGGTGAAGGAGCCGCCGCCATAGGGCCTTCCCTTGGCACGATGGCGCACGAGCACGTAGCCTGTGCCCTTGCTGTCGATGGCGGCATCGAGCACCTCGGATCGCTCAGCGCGCGAATCAACACGGAGCACGTGCTGCCAAATGGTTTTCATCTGGCGGTCCACTGCTGCAATCAGCCGGAAGGCTCCGCCGTTGGGGTCCACCATGTGGGGGCCGTAGATCACCATGTGGCTCGAATCGCGGGCAACGGCAGATTGGAAACGGTCGCGCGTGAGGGTGCCCGGCTTGACCACAGTGGTGGTGAAGACCCTGGCCTGCACCGGAAAAGAGCAAATCGGGTCGAACGGCGCCGGTGGCTTCGTCAAGTGGGGGTCGAGGTACTGGTAGAACAAGGAGACATCCTCGTCACGGCGGTTACGGGCCAGCATCACGGGCTTGCCGTTGTACCAGACCAGGTCCTCGAGCAGCAGGAGGTCCTGTCCCATGCGCTTCATGGCAGGCTCCAGGCTCCGCTCGTGCAAGAGCTTCTCATAGTCGTACACATCAATGCGCGGCCCCTTCTTCACATGGCTGCGCGCATCGAACTCGGGGCTGCGCATCACCATAAGGCCCGTTGGGCTGCTCCTGAAAATGGCGTAGGGCATCAGCGTGGCATCGGGCTTCTGTTCGGGCCCAAGGCGCACGCGCACCTTCACTTTGTCTTCGGGCTTGGCTTGTGCATGGGCCATGGCGGGCACCATCAGCACGGCCACGAGCAGGCCGGTAAGCGATTGATTCATCATGGGACTTAAGCGTGGGGCGTGAATGTAGGGCGCTGCCATTGGCCAGCACCGTGCCACGCATCACCGCAGCTTGGCATTTCCACGATGTCTCTGGGCATCACGCTCTGTCTTCGCGGCCATGCGGCGCTCCCATGCGGCCTGCAGGTCGGTACCGGTCTGATTGGCCAAGCACAGCACCACGAAGAGCACATCGGCGAGCTCTTCGCCCAGGTCCTTGTCCCGGTCGCTCTCCTTCTCGCTCTGCTCGCCATAGCGGCGGGCCATGATGCGGGCCACCTCGCCCACCTCCTCCGAGAGCATGGCCAAGTTGGTGAGCGGGGCGAAATAGCGCACGCCATGCTCTCTGATCCAGGCATCCACCTCATCCGCGAGCCGTCTTATTGGGGGCTTGCTTATGTGGCCAAAATCCCTACTTTCGCTATCCATGGGCCGTCGATTTTCCAACAAAGGTGCGTGCCTTGCCGCGAAACGAGCATTGCGCGCGCTTGTCGTTGGCGCCTTCTTCCTCGGCACCATCAGAGACGCCTCTGCGCAAGACCTGGTGCAAGCAGCAGTCGATGGCCTTACAGATGGCCAGCATGCTCATGCCGCCAGCCAGGTGATTCAGCAGAGGCCCGATGTGCTAATGGCACGCTTCGATGTGCAGACGCGCAACATGATGCTTCACGTACTGGAGAGCTCGACGCTCAGCAAGGATCAGATCGACGCGTTGCTGGCTCCATTGGGCGTTCAGTTGCGCTGCTACAGCCGCCGGGCGGCAAGTGCTGCGCCATGGATGCCGACCGTTGCGGCACGCCAAGCCCTTCAGAGCGATGAGCGGCCTTCGCACATACCGGCAGTGGGATTCCTCCATACGACGCACCTGCTTCAGGGCTTGCTTCGCGATCGCAGCGATCGGCTTCGAGTTGATCGCGTTTGGCCAATGCACGAATGCAACGGCTTTCGGCACGGTGGCCGCACCCACGAACGGCACGCCGCTCACCATCAGCACCTGCACCTACCAGAGCGAGTACAATACCATCACCGGTGTGGCGGCTGGCGCCACTTACTCCGTGAGCAGCTCATGCGGCGGATACATCACCGTGCGGCGCGGCACCTTCAACGGCACGCTCGTGGCCAATGGAAATTCGCCTTTGAGCTTCACCGCGCCCGTTGCTGGCACCTACTTCCTGCACTTCAACACGAATGCCGCTTGTGGCACGGCCTCCATCTGCTGCACCACGGTGATCACCTGCACATCGTGCGCTGCATCTTCCGGCTGCATCAATACCATTGCCTTCGGCACCGTGGCCGCGCCAACCACGCCAACGCCGCTTACGATCAGCACCTGCACCTATCAAAGTGAGTACAATACCATCACGGGTGTAGTAGCCGGACAGACCTATTCCATCGGCAGTTCGTGCGGCGGTTATGTGACGGTTCGGCACACCACCTTTAACGGGACCGTGGTGGCCCAAGGCGCAGCAGCACTCACCTTCACGGCTACTGTGAGCGGCACCTACTATATCCACTACAACACCAGCGCGGCTTGCGGCACGGCTTCCATCTGCTGCACCACCACCATCACATGCACCTCGTGCACGGTGACGCCACCAGCGGGCGCATGCACAGCCGTGGGTATCCCAAGCCTGCCGGTCACCGGTCAACCGGTGGTTTGCCATGGCTCCAACCTGATCACGGCGGCGAACATCACCAGCTTCTGCGGCACGGGCAGCACGCTCTACTTGGGCGGAAATGAAGCCCTGTACACCGTGACCCCGACGACCACGGGCAGCTATGCCATCAACTACGGAGGTCAGGCGTGGAGCTCGATCTGGGTGTTCAGCAACGCATGCCCGGCCGCTGGTGGCACATGCGTGGGCTCCGTCAGCGGCTCCACGGCCTCCCAATCGCTCATCGTGAACATGACCGCCGGTGTGCAGTACTGGATCATGTTCGATACGTGGCCGACGCCGCAGAGCCCTTGCCCCGGCACATTCAGCATAGCCAATGTGCCACCGCCGGTTGTTGCGAGCGATTGCAACCAGGCCGTGAACGTTTGCACGAACATCAATTTCCAGATTGATCCGAACGGCTTCGGCATCGTGAACGAGGTTCCGCCCTTGGGCTCGATCGGCAATCCGGATTACTGGGTCGATGGCATCCCGAGTCCATGGGGCTCTGACAACTGGGGCTGCCTGCGCGCAGGTGAGCTCAACAGCACTTGGATGGTGGTGAATGTGCTTACCGGTGGTACGCTCACCTTCACCTTCGGTGGACTTGGCACGCAGACCGGCTTCTACGATTGGATCATGTATCCATTCAATGCCAGTGCCTGCTCGCAGGTGGCGGCCAATCAGGTCGCGCCCATTCGGTGCAATTGGAATGGCGTTTCCTGGGGTGGTACCGGCCTGGCCGCTCCGCCACCGCCCGGCGGCGATGCATCCAACTTCGAGCCGCCGCTTGTCGTCGGGGCATACACCCAATGGCTCATCTGCTTCAGCAACTGGAGCTCGGTGACCACCTCAGTGCCCCTGCAGTTCGGCGGCACAGCAGTGGTGAGTTGTTCTCCGCTCGCGGTCGATTTGCTCTCTTTCGATGCGGTTGCGCGGGCGGGCCGCGTGGAACTGGAGTGGCTAACGGCCTCTGAGGTGAACGCTTCGCGCTTCATGATCGAGCGCTCCGCGGATGGTGAGCATTGGCTCGAACTGCATGAAGTGCTGGCGGCAGGAGAAGCGCAGCAGCCCACATTGTACAAGTCGGAGGAACCGAATCCGATTCACGGTGTTGGCTATTACCGTCTGCGCATGATCGATCTTGACGGCAGCTTCGTGCATTCCGGGGTCGTGCAGGTGCATCTCCGCTTAACCAGCAGCGTGATGCCGAATCCCGCCAAGGGCGTGTTCACCGTGCTCGATGTTCCTGAAGGCGCCACGCTTCAGCTGGTCGATGCGCTTGGACGCGACCTGCCCATCGGTATCACCTCAGGCACTTCCGCCGGTACAGTAATGGTGGACGCGTTATCCGCTCCGCAAGGCGTGTACACGCTTCGGGTTGCAACGGAAGCATCCGCTTCGAGCACGCGCGTGCTCCTCGAGCGCTGAGCGTCACTCCTTCAATCGGCTGTCGATGATGATGGTGACCGGGCCATCATTCACGAGCGCTACTTCCATCATGGCGCCGAAGACCCCCGCTTGGACCTCCTTGCCGAGCAGCTCGGTCAAACGCGCCTTTGCGCGCTCATACATAGGGATGGCCTCCTCGGGCCGTGCTGCGCGGATATAGCTGGGACGATTGCCCTTGGCCGTGCTCGCGTGCAAGGTGAACTGGCTCACCACGAGCAGGGCGCCCTGCGCCTGGGTGATATCCAGATTCATTACGCCGTCGGCATCGGGGAAGAGGCGCATCCGCATGATCTTGCCGCAGAGCCATTCGAGGTCGGCATCGGTGTCGCCTTGCTCAATGCCCAGCAGAACCATCAGGCCTTTGCCGATACTGGCATGCATGGCACCTTCGATGCTCACCGAGGCGCTGCTCACACGCTGGATCACAGCGCGCATCAGTACCCGTTTATCTCGAACCAGGCCTTCATGCGCGCGTGCTTCTCGGCATCGGTGCCCTTGCCATGAATGGCATCGCGCCACGTACCATACATGGTGTTGGGAACCAGGATGAAATAGCGCGAAAGGCTATCGGCCATGGCATCCACCGCATCCTTGCCGCTGTTCGCGCTGCGATCCTTGAAGCGCTCATCGAAATCGCGCAGCTGATCGCCCACGAGCAGCACCACGTTGTGCGTGGCACGGACGCGTGCGCGGCGCTCGGTCTTGTCGCTGGCGCCGTCCATGAGCAGCAGGTGCTTCTCATCAGCGTTGGGGAATCCGAGGTCATTGAGGTTCTTGAGCGTGCTCGCCCGCTCGCGCAGGTCGCGGTTGGTGATGTAGAACACCTCGCACTTGGCGCTCTCACTGGCGTAGCTCAGGAATTCCAAAGCACCCGGACTCGCCTTCGCTTCGGCCTTATCGGTCCATACGCGCCAGGTGTTCTGATCGAAGGTGCGCCCGCGCTTGATCGCTTCCACTTGGTAAGGGCTGTTGTCGAGCACGGTCTCATCGATGTCAACGATCACAGCGAACGGACCTGCATCACCTGCTTGAGCGAGGTTGCGCTCCAGCTTGAGGTATGCGTGCTCATACGATTGCTTGTAGAGCCAATGTGCCTCAGCCGAACTGTTCTGCCACAGCACGGCATCGGCTCCTTGCTGCGCGAGCAACGTTTCATGACCGGGTGCTTGAACGGCTGGCTTGCTGCTCGAGCAGGCCAGGAGGAATACGGCAAGCGATGCGAACGTGATCCATCGGCCCAAGTGCAGGTATGACTTCATGATGCTGTGCTTTCAATCAACTCGGTAAGGGTTCTCATCGTCCACGCCGGCGAGCATGTCCAAGTAGCTGCGGTAACGGCTCTCGGCGATACCGCCTTCTTCAGCAGCCTTACGCACCGCGCAGCCCGGCTCTTCCTTGTGCAGGCAATTCGAGAAGCGGCAATCGGCCTTCAGCTTGAACAGCTCGGGGAACTGGTCACCGATGTGCTGCTCCTCCAAGTCAACGAGGCCGAAGCCCTTGATGCCCGGCGTGTCGATGATGAAGGATGCTTTGTCGCCACCAAGGTCCAACTCGAACATCTCGGCATAC
>DAORNP010000010.1:39779-42766 GCA_035441065.1 Flavobacteriales bacterium
TGGCGTTGATCAAGCTGCTCTTGCCAACACCGCTATGACCGGCCACCAGCGTGACCTTTCCCGTGAGCATGGCCTTCACATCATCCACGCCGATGCCCTGGAGCGCGGATGTGGTCAGTGTGCGATAGCCAGCTCCTTCATATACATCCTGGTACTCCGCCAAAAGGTCAAGTTCATCCTCTGTCTGAAGGTCATCGACTTTGTTGAACACGATGATCGCAGGCACCTGGTAGGTCTCAGCGGTCACCAGGAAACGGTCGATGAAGCCGAAGCTGGTGCGGGGCCGCGCCACTGTGACCATGATCAAGGCCTGATCCACATTGGCGGCGATCACGTGCTTGTGATGGCTCAGGTTCACGCTGCGCCGCACCAGGTAGTTGCGGCGGTCGTGCAGGTCGATGATGGACCCCGGATGTTCGGCATCGCGCTGCGGCTCGAAGGTGACCCTGTCCCCCACCGCCACGGGGTTGGTGCTCTTCCAACCCTTGATGCGCAACTGGCCGCGCGCCACGCATTCATGCGCGCTGCCGTCGTCGCCGCGCACGAGGTAGCGGCTACCGGTACTGCGCATCACCACTCCCTCTGGCATGGCACAAAGAAAGCTGGTGACGAATGGCCTAGGCTCCCGGATACCACCTTTGCAGCCATGCGCCTGATGCTCTTGCTGCTCGCCCTGCTTCTCTGGCAAGGCGCGTGCGGCCAATTGCTCGATAGCATCGGCATCTTCCTTGAAGAGCCGGCGCGCATCGTGGTGAAGGCCGATGTGCGCGGCGGCTTCATCAGCAATCGCAGCGTTCGATTCGTGGGCTTGAAGGCCGGCTTCGATCATGGCAGGCGCTTTCAATACGGCATCGGCTACAACCTGCTCTTCCCTTCCGAAACGCGTGAGGTGATCATTGATGGCCAGGTGCGGGCTGGCCGCTTGCGCATGGGCTACGTGGCGCCCTATGTCGATTACGCCTTCTTCCAGCGCGGGCCATGGGAGGCGCGCATCCCGGTGCAGATCGGTTTCGGCGCGGGATCGCTGGGCTATTTCGATGCACAAGGCCGCCGCATCACCACGGCGCGCTCGGGCCTCATCCTGTACGAACCCGCCATGACCATCCAGTACCGCTTCCTCCGCTACTTCGGCGTGGGTGCCGGCTGGGGCTTCCGCATCGTGATCCAAACCGGGCAGGACCTCGGCGAGCGGCTCACGGCACCGGTGTACATCTTCGGCCTGCGTGTGTTCCTCGGCGACATCTGGCGCGACATGCAAGGCGCGGACGAATGACCTTCGGCTACCTTCGGCGCCATGTCTGAAGGTTTCGATGTGCGCAAGGAGCAGCGCTCCAGTTCCGACAAGGAGATGGAGCAGGTGCTGCGGCCGCGCCGTTTCGAGGAGTTCGCGGGCCAGAAGGCCGTTACCGACAACCTGAAGGTGTTCGTACAGGCGGCCAAGCAGCGCGGCGAAGCCTTGGATCATGTGCTCTTGCATGGCCCTCCCGGATTGGGCAAGACCACCTTGGCCAACATCATCGCGCAGGAGATGGGCGTTGGCATCCGCATCACCAGCGGGCCGGTGCTCGACAAGCCCGCCGACCTCGCGGGCCTGCTCACCAACCTGGAAGCGCACGACGTGCTCTTCATCGACGAGATCCACCGCCTCACACCGGTGATCGAAGAGTACCTGTACAGCGCGATGGAGGATTACCGAATCGACCTCGTGATCGATGCTGGCCCGAACGCGCGCACGGTGCAGATCGCACTCAACCCGTTCACGCTGGTGGGCGCCACTACGCGCAGCGGATTGCTCACAGCACCACTGCGCGCGCGCTTCGGCATCAACAGCCGCCTCGATTATTACGACAGCACCATCCTCAAGGGCATTGTGAAACGCAGCGCTGGCCTATTGAATGTGCCAATCGTTGAAGATGCCGCCAACGAAATCGCGCGCCGCAGCCGTGGCACGCCGCGCATCGCCAATGCCCTGCTCCGCCGCGTGCGCGACTTCGCGCAGATCCAAGGCGATGGGACCATCGACCTGCCCATCGCACAGCATGCCTTGAAGGCGCTGAACGTGGATGCGCACGGCCTCGATGAAATGGACAACCGCATCCTCGGCGCCATCATCGACAAGTTCAGCGGCGGGCCTGTAGGCCTGAATACCGTCGCCACTGCGGTGGGTGAAGAAGCGGGCACCATCGAGGAGGTTTACGAGCCCTTCCTCATCATGGAGGGTTACCTCCAGCGCACGCCGCGCGGCAGGCAGGCCACCGAGCGCGCGTACAAGCACCTCGGGCGGGTGCCGAGCGTGAAGCCGGGCAGTTTGTTCGAGTGAGCCTGCCTACGCTTTCCCCCTATGTGGGCATTGCAGCGCACGACTGCCCCAGTCACCTTTGGCTCATCAAACACACGGGCCATGCGTACCGAAATGCTTCTCCGAGTTGCCGCGACTGCGATGCTCGTGGCCACCATGTTCGCTACTGCAAAAGCTGAGGCCGAAGACGGAGCCCCTGATGAAATCGTCTTCACCGGTTGGCTCAGGGTGGAGGACCGCAATGTGGATGATCTGGTGCTCGTGGTGGAAACAGCCGAGAGCTGCCTCTATGCCGAAGTGCTGCCCAGCGGGCGCTTCATCGTGAGTGTTCCCGTAGGCTCGCAAGCGAAGGTCGCCTTCATCAAGCCCGGCCACATCACCAAGGAGATCGAGCTCGATACCCGCAACAGCTTGTCGAACCGCAAAGCGGCCCGCGCCAACAGCAAGGTGAAGTTCGATGTGGTGCTGGAACCGGAGAACAAGCGGCCGGGGCGCACTTACGATGGACCCGTTGGCTCGCTCGCCTTCAACAAAGGCACCGGCAGCACCAAGGTGCGCCACACCTTGAACGTGGTGGCAGCCGAGCAAAAGCAAGCCGCGCCTTGATGCAATGACCCATTTCGATGCCCGGCTACTTTCGCCGGGCCATGGCCACCGCTACCCCTCAGCTTAACCCCGTGGCCACGAA
>DAORNP010000010.1:42938-49341 GCA_035441065.1 Flavobacteriales bacterium
ACTTCCATCTGTACCCGCGGCTCATGGCCAACCTGGGCCTTTCGCTGGGTGTGCCCGTGCTGCAGATGGCCTGGGTCAACCTCATCGCCGTTCTGCTCATCTACTTCGCGGTTTGGCGCTACACCTGGACACGATTCCCTGCACCGCCGATGGCGCGCCTCTTCGCCGTGCTCACGATCACATCGGTGCCCTTGGGCAACGAGCTGTGGATGAACCAAACGAACGTGCAATGGCCCATGTCCTTGCTCATCGTGCTGATCCTCCTCGGCAAAGCACCCATGCACGCATGGCAGCGTTGGGCCGATGGATCGCTGCTGCTGCTCACCAGTCTCACCGGACCCTACGTGCTGATACTTCTACCATTGGCGCTCTGGCACACATGGCGGAAATGGAATGCGCATGGCGCCGACAGCAGCAGGTTGAAGTTCAACATGGCCATCTTGCTCATCGCAGGAATCGCGATTGCCTTTTCACTCGCGGGCCATGGCACCGTGCAGCGAACGGATGGTGAGTTCGCCCCCTTGAATCCGGGCTTCGTGCAGGCAGCGTTCTTCCAACTGTGGTACCCGCTCATCGGCAAGGGCGTGCATGCGGTTCCGCTCTGGTTGGGAATTGCGCTGTTGACCCTCGCACTGGGCGCGATCATTCTGCTTTGGCGATCATGCCGAGCGCATGCGTTCGCAAGGATCCTGCTCGTGGCGGCCGCGCTGCAATTCGCCGCAGTGCTGGTGAGTTATCGCGGGCTGCCCGAATTCCTTTCGCCCTACTACGCCGGCATCCGCAATTTCTATCTGCCAGTGGTGATGATCGCTTGGGCCATGCTATCACGGCAGAATTGGGAGAACAAGCGCACAACGGCATTCGCCAGCGCGATGCTGCTCTGGTGGGCAGCGCAAACGGTGCTCTTCGTTGGCCCGCAGCGCTTCCGGGATCAACCTGCGGAAGTTGACCTCACGCCACTCACACAAGGCGAGACCGTCGAAGTGCCCATCGACCCGGCACCGTGGGTGATGCGCTTGGAGCCGAAGAGGTGAGGGCCTACTTGAACGCTGGCATGCCCGTCACCTCCGCACCCGTGATCAGCAAGTGGATGTCGTGCGTGCCTTCGTAGGTCACCACGCTCTCGAGGTTCATCATGTGGCGCATGATGGGGTACTCGTTGGTGATGCCCATGCCGCCCAGCATCTGACGCGCCTCGCGTGCCACGGTGAGCGCCAAATGCACGTTGTTGCGCTTGGCCATGCTGATCTGCTGCGTGGTGGCGCGGCCTTCGCTGCGCAGCACGCCCAGGCGCCAGGTGAGCAATTGCGCCTTGGTGATCTCGGTGATCATCTCGGCGAGCTTCTTCTGCGTGAGCTGGAACGCGCCGATGGGCTTGCCGAACTGGATGCGCTGCTTGCTGTAGCGCAGCGCCGTGTCGTAGCACTCCATGGCCACGCCGAGCGTGCCCCAGGCGATGCCGTAGCGCGCGCTGTCGAGGCAGCCCATGGGTGCCCCGAGTCCGCTCTTGTTGGGCAGCAGGTTGGCTTTGGGCACTTTCACATTGTCGAACACGAGCTCGCCGGTGGGGCTGGCGCGAAGCGAGAGCTTACCATGCGTGGTGGGCGTGGTGAAGCCCTCCATGCCGCGCTCCACGATGAGGCCATGGATGCGACCCTCGGTGTTCTCGGCCTTGGCCCACACAATGGCGAGGTCGGCGAAGGGCGCGTTGCTGATCCACATCTTGGCGCCGTTCAGCACGTAGTGATCACCGGCATCCTTGAAGGTGGTGACCATGCCGCTGGGATTGCTGCCGAAGTCGGGCTCGGTGAGGCCGAAGCAGCCGATCTTCCTGCCCTGCACCATGTCCGGCAGCCACTTCTTCTTCTGCTCCTCGCTGCCGTATTTCCAGATGGGGTACATGGCCAATGAGCCTTGCACGCTGCACAGGCTGCGGAGTCCGCTGTCGCAACGCTCGATCTCCTGCATGATGAGGCCGTAGCTGATCTGGTCCAGACCGGGACCGCCATATTCCTCCGGCACGAATGGGCCGAACGCACCGATCTCCGCCAGGCCGGGGATGATATCCTTGCTGAACTCAGCCTTCTCGAAGCGCTCTTCGATGATGGGCTTGAGGTGGGTGCTCACATGCTTGCGCGCCGTATCGCGGATGAGCTTCTGCTCGTCGGTGAGCAACTCATCAACCAGGTAGTGGTCGTGGCTCTGGAACTGGTCAGTGGCGGCTTTCGGCTGTGCGGTGGTGGTGCTCATTGCGTTGCGACGGGCTTCCCCTTTGGAAAGCAGGCGCGAAAGTAGGCAGCTCACCGACGGAACGGCCCCGGATACCTTTGCCGCCGATGCAAGGAGATGCGCGCTTCATCGATCCGCTCACGGCCACGTGGGTCGCCGGGCTTTTCTTGAGTTGCGTCTTGATCCTGGCCACCGTGAACATCGGATCGCCGCGCAAGTGGCGCGTGCTCAGGCAGGCGGCATTCCGGGCGCGATTGGGCCAGCAGACCCTGCGCGAGGAAGTGGATACCAGCGACCGCAATGTGCTGGGTTTACTGGCTGTTGGGGTAGCGGCCATGGCCATGCTGCTCTGGCAATCGGCAATCGTATTCACTGGGCATGCCCCTGACTACTGGAAGGTGTTCCTGGCGGTGGCGGCCGTGCTGATCGGCCAGGCCGTGCTCCTACGCATGATCGCGGTGATTGCCAAGGCCGATGCCGGCATAACGGAGTACATCTATACCGGGGCGCTGCTCCATGCGGCCGTTGGCATCGTGGCTTTGCCGGTGTCGCTGCTGGCCGCCTATCAGCCGGTGCTGCGCTTCGGGCTGATTACCGTCGGGCTGGGACTGTTGGCTGCGGGCCTGCTTTACCGTTGGCTGCGCGGTGCACTGATTGGCCTGGGCGAGGGGGTGCCGCTACGATTCCTTCTGCTCTACATTTGCGCCGCTGAAATCGGACCCTTGGCGCTGGCCCTTAGCGCCCTGCGGAGCAGCACAGCCCACCTCTCCTAAGCCGACCGGCCTTGAAGATCAAACGGATCCTCGTTTCGCAGCCTGCGCCTACGGACGAGAAATCGCCCTACCACGAGCTGTCGCGTAAGCTCAACCTGAAGATCGACTTCAGGCCCTTCATCAAGATCGAGCCTGTTGCGGGCCAGGACTTCCGCCAGGAGCGCATCAACATCCTTGACCATACGGCCATCGTGCTCACCAGCCGCAACGCGGTCGATCACTTCTTCCGCATGTGCAAGGAGCTGCGGCTCACGGTGCCAGAGTCGATGAAGTATTTCTGCATCAGCGAGAGCGTCGCGTACTACGTGCAGAAGTACATCGTGTACCGCAAGCGCAAGGTCTTCATCGGCAAGCAGACCTTCGGCGACCTGATGGATGTGATCAAGAAGCACAAGGACGAGAAGTTCCTGGTGCCATGCAGCGACATCCAGAAGTCCGAGATCCCGGAGCTGCTCGACAAGACCGGCGTGAAATACACCAACGCGGTCTTTTACCGCACGGTGGCGAGCGACCTCAGCGACATCAAGGAGCTGGACTACGACATGCTCGTGTTCTTCAGCCCCGGCGGCATCGAGAGCCTGAAGAAGAACTTCCCGAAGTTCAAGCAGAACGGCGTGTTCATCGCGGCCTTCGGCCCCACCACCGCGAAGGCGGTTGTCGATCACGGCTTCCGCCTCGACCTGCAGGCCCCGCTACCCGAAGCACCCAGCATGACCGGTGCGATGGAGCTCTTCATCAAGCGCGAGGCGAAGAAGAAATAGGCGCGGTCCGTCAACTAGCGCACCGCTCGCGTACCCAGCGCAAGCCATGGCAGAGCAGCGGCATACCTTCCCCAAGAGCGAGCACCTATGCGGCCGCTTGCGCATGAAGGAAGTGGCTACCACCGGCAAAGCCGTGAACGAAGCGCCGATAAGGCTCATCGGCAAGCGCATGGCATTGCCCACCACGGCCGCCGCGCAAGCCGCCTTCGCCGTGCCCAGCCGCAACCTGAAGCGAGCCGTTGACCGCAACCGCATGAAGCGCCTGATGCGCGAAGCCTATCGCCTGCACAAGCGCAGCCACCTCGATGCCCTGGCCGCCCGTGATGCGCAATGCGCCTGGCTCTTCGTCTTCCAAGGGCGCGCGCCCATCACCTATTCCGAAACCCGCCTCAGACTAACGCGAGCCTTGGACCGTTGGATGAACGAGCATGGTGGTGGCTAGGATCCTCGCATGGCCGTTGATCGGATTGGTGCGCCTTTACCAAGGCGCGGTATCACCGCTGCTGCCCGGTGCATGCCGCTACACGCCAAGCTGCTCGGAATACGGCTTACTCGCGCTGAAGCGCCACGGCGCATTCCACGGCGGCTGGCTCACCCTCAAGCGCTTTCTATCTTGCAACCCATGGGGCGGCCACGGTTACGACCCCGTTCCCGAATCACACGAGAAGCATGAACACGCGTAGCACTTCGCGCGCGCCGCGCTGGCGCACCTGGATCGCAGCAGTCGCCATTGCCAGTGGCGGCGCCTTCACCATCGCTGCGGGCGACAACTACTTTGAGATCGGCAAGAACCTCGAGATCTTCACCGACCTCTACAAGGAGCTGAACATCTACTACGTGGATGACACGCAGCCGGGCAAGCTCATGAAGACTGGGATCGATGCGATGCTCAACTCGCTCGACCCTTACACCCAATACATCCCCGAGAGCGACATCGAGGACTACCGCTTCCAGACCACCGGGCAATACGGCGGCATCGGCGCCCTGATCAAACGCAAGGGCGACCGGATGGTGGTGAGCGAACCTTACGAGAACTATCCGGCCATGAAGGCGGGCATCTGGGCAGGCGACGAGATCATTGAAGTGGATGGCCGCGCGGTGACCGGCATGAACACCGATGAAGTGAGCAAATTGCTCAAGGGCCAGAGCGGCACCACGGTGAGGGTGATCACCCGGCGCAATGGCAGCACCAGCACCCACGCGCTCACCCGAGAGGAGATCAAGATCCCCGATGTGCCTTACAAGGGCATCGTTGACCAAGCGAACAAAGTGGGCTACATCAAGCTGAACGCGTTCACGCAGACCGCCAGCGCCGATGTGCGCGCCGCCATGAAGGAGGTGAAGGACCAGGGCGCCACCAAGCTCATCCTCGATCTGCGCGGCAACGGTGGCGGACTGCTGCGCGAAGCCGTGAGCATCGTGAACCTCTTCGTGGGCAAGAACCAGCTCGTGGTGGAGACGCGCGGCCGCATCAGCGAATGGGACAAGACCTACAAGACCTTGAGCGAGCCGGTTGACGCCGATATGCCGCTGGTGGTGCTCGTCGATGGCCAGAGCGCCAGCGCCAGCGAGATCGTGAGCGGCGCCTTGCAGGACCTCGATCGCGCCGTGATCGTCGGCGACCGCACCTTCGGGAAGGGCCTTGTGCAGCAGACAAAGGACCTCATCTACAACAGCAAGCTGAAGGTGACCGTGGCCAAGTACTACATCCCCAGCGGCCGGTGCATCCAGAAGCTCGACTACGCGCACCGCGACAGCACGGGTAAGGCCACGGAGGTACAGGTGGTGAAGGCCGCAGTGTTCAAGACCCGCAACGGGCGTCAGGTCGAAGAAGGCCGCGGCATCCAGCCCGATGTGGAAGTGATGGAACCGGAGCTCGCCAAGGTGGTGGGAGGCCTGTTCGAGGCTGATCTTTTCTTCGACTTCGCCACCAAGTACCGCGCAGAGCACGCTGACATCGGGCCTGCTGAGGACTTCACCATCAGCGAGGCGCTCTACCGCTCCTTCGTGGACTTCGTGAAGGACAAGCGCTTCGAGTACGACACGGAGAGCATGGAGGCCTTGGACGCCCTCACCGAGCAGGCCAAGAAGGAGCGCTACTACGATCACGCGAAAGATGCCCTCGAAGCCTTGCGCAAAGAACTCGCCCCCGATCGCACGGAGGATCTCGAACGCTTCCGCACGGACATTGAAGAAGTACTGCGCAACGAGATCGTGGCGCGCTACCACTTCCAGACAGGACGGGCCAAAGCCGCCATGTCCACCGACCCCTACGTGAAGAAGGCGATTGACCTGTTCGCTTCCGGCGGCGTTGCGCCCATCCTGGCAGGCACCAAGAACTGAGGCGGGCCCGCGATGCCCCGGAACAGCTTGCGTATCGCTTTCCGCAGGACGCATGTGGCCGCTCTCGCCCTGTGCGCGGTCTTCCTTCCTTGGAGCACGGCCTTCCTGAGCATGGCCCAGATGCTGCTGGCCGCGAATTGGGTCACGGCGGGCATCGTTCTAGACGATTGGCGCATGCGATGGCGAAGCGCTGCCAGCGCGCCATCGTTGGTCTTCATCTCATTCTACGCCCTTCACGCCCTGGGCCTGCTGTGGACCGATGACCTTGGCTGGGGCCTTGACCTTTGCCGCATCCTC